>JALOTD010000012.1 GCA_025458105.1 Tabrizicola sp.
GGCGCAGGGGACAGAGTTCGACGAGTTGATCAACCTGTCCACGCTGCGGTCGATGACACAGGCCTATTACCACCCGGAGAATTTCGGGCATTTCGGCCTCGCGCTGCGGAACTATGCGCATTTCACCAGTCCCATCCGGCGCTATTCCGACCTGATCGTCCACCGAGCGCTGATCTCGGCGCATGGCTGGGGGAAGGATGGGCTGAGCGCCTGGGACGAGGAGAATCTTGAGGAGACGGGCAAGCTGATCTCGGACGCAGAACGCCGCAGCATGGCGGCCGAGCGCGACACGACGGACCGTTACCTGGCGGCCTATCTGGCGGATCGGGTGGGAGCCGAGTTCGCGGGGCGCATCTCGGGCGTGCAGCGGTTTGGGGTCTTTGTCCGGCTGGACGAGACGGGCGCTGACGGGCTGATCCCGGTGCGGGCGCTGGGGCGGGAGTTCTTTCATTACGATGACGCCAGCCAGACCCTGATGGGGTCGGCGGCGGAAGGGCGGCAAGTACCAACCCCGGAAACCGGCGCAGGCGGCTGCCAAGCGGCGGCTGGTGCGCAAGCGGCGATAATCCCCGGCCTTTCGCGGGTTGGACGCCAATTATTTTGAGCGCGTTCCGCGCAAGCCTTTCGTCTCGTCGTCGGACTGCGCCTCTTCCTCGGGGTGCGCTCCGCGTGAGGGTATTGGGTGACGGGAAAGGGCTGAGTCAGGCCGCGTCAAGGACGGGGCGCAGAAGGGCCATCGGATGGGCCAGCAGCGTCAGGCGCAGCGCGAGGTAATCTTCGACCACGGCCTCGCCCAGGGTCATCTCGGGGAAGGTGACCGCAGGTTCGGCAATCGCCTCGCCCTCGATATCGCCGGAGAAGAGCGGCAGCGAAGGGCCGGGGGCAAGCGCCTCGGCCTCCCACAACGCATCGCGGCGGGACAGGCCGAGCGTAGCAAAGGCATCGGCCTCGGCCAGGCGGGCGAGTGTTGCCGGGTTGACCCCGGCGCGGCGCCAGACATCGGCCACCGCCTGATAGCCATTGCCGCGTGCGGCCACGATCCAACGCGCCTCGTCCTCAGCAATCCCCTTGATCTGCCGGAACCCCAGCCGCAGCGCCAGATCCGGGGGCTGTCCGGGGCGGTCGGTCCACTCCATCACATTGTCCCACTGGCTGGCATTGATGCAGGGCGGCAGGACGGTGACCCCATGTTCCCGCGCATCGCGGACGATCTGGGCGGGGGCGTAGAAACCCATCGGCTGGCTGTTCAGCAAAGCGCAAGCGAAGATGCCGGGGTGGTGGCGCTTGATCCAGGCGGAAGCGTAGACGAGGAGCGCGAAGCTCGCCGCATGGCTTTCGGGGAAGCCGTAGCTGCCGAAGCCTTCGATCTGGGCAAAGCAGCGGCGGGCGAAATCCGCGTCATAGCCCTTGGCCAGCATGCCGCCGATGAAGCGGTCGTGGAATTCGCTGACATTGCCGTGCTTCTTGAACGTCGCCAGGGACCGGCGCAGGCGGTCGGCCTCGTCCGGGGTAAACCCCGCGCCGACGATGGCGATCTGCATCGCCTGCTCCTGGAAGAGGGGCACTCCCAGCGTCTTGCCAAGGACACGACCCAGCTCGTCCGAGGGGAAGCTGACCTGTTCCTGCCCGTTCCGCCGCCGCAGGAAGGGGTGCACCATGTCGCCCTGGATCGGGCCGGGGCGGATGATCGCGACCTGGATGACGAGGTCGTAGAAGCATTTGGGCTTCATCCGGGGCAGGAAGTTCATCTGGGCGCGGCTTTCCACCTGGAAGACGCCCAAGCTGTCCGCCCGGCAGAGCATGCGGTAGGTCTCCGGGTCCTCGGGCGGCAGCGTCGCCAGGGTGAAGCGCTGGTGATGGTGTTGCCCCAGAAGATCGAAGGCCTTGCGAATGCAGCTGAGCATGCCCAAAGCCAGGATGTCGACCTTCAGGATCTTCAGCGTATCGATGTCGTCCTTGTCCCAGGGGATGACGGTGCGGTCCTCCATCGTGGCGTTTTCGATGGGGCAAAGCTCATCAAGGCGGCCTTCGGTGATGATGAAGCCGCCGACGTGTTGGCTCAGATGCCGGGGGAAGCCCTGGATTTCGTCGATCAAGGCCATGGTCTGGCGGAGGCGGCGGTCGGTGGGGTCAAGGCCGATTTCCTTCAGCCGCGTTTCCGTCACCGCGCCCGGGCCGCCCCAGCCCCAGATCTGGCTGGACATGGCAGCGAGGGTGTCTTCGCTGAGGCCCATCGCCCTGCCGACCTCCCTCACCGCGCGTTTGCCGCGGTAGTGGATGACGGTGGCGCAAAGGCCCGCGCGTTGGCGACCGTATTTTTCGTAGATGTGCTGGATCACCTCTTCCCGGCGTTCGTGTTCGAAGTCGACGTCGATGTCGGGGGGTTCGTTCCGCGCCTCGGAGATGAAGCGTTCGAAGACCATGGTGCCGATTTCGGGGCTGACGGAGGTGACGCCCAGCGCGTAGCATACGACGGAATTGGCGGCGGAACCGCGGCCCTGGCAGAGGATGCCGCGTTTGCGGGCGAAGTCGACGATGTCGTGGACGGTGAGGAAGTAGGGCTCGTACTGCAGCTTGGCGATCAGGTCGAGTTCGTGGGCCATCTGGGCGTGCACGCGGTCTGGCGGGCCTTCTGGATAGCGCCAGTTGAGGCCCGCCTTGGACAGGCGCGCCAGGCGCTGGACGGCGCTTTCACCCCCGGTGACCTCAGAGGGGTATTCATACTGGAGTTCGTCCAGGGAGAAGGCGGCGCGATGGGCGATCTCTCCGGCGCGGTGGACTGCCGCCTCGTGGCCCGCGAAGAGGCGGAGCACTTCGGTCTGCGAGCGCAGGCGGCCTTCGTTGTTCGGCAGCGCCCGGCGGCCCAGCTTGTCGACGGGGACGCCCAGCCGGATCGCGGTGAGGACATCGGCCAGGCGGCGGCGGCAACCGTGGTGCAGGAAGGGCAGCGCGGTAGCGACTGTCGGCAGGCGCAGAGTGTTGGCAAGGCTGGCAAAGTGCTGAAAGCGGCTCTGGTCCTGCCCATCATAGTGCGGCGCCATCGCAAGGCTGATCTGCCCGGGAAAACGCTTTGCCAACTGCCGGGCATGGGACTGCCAAAGCTTCGGGTCGGTGGTCCCGCCCACGATGGCAAGCGTCAGGCGCTGGTCGGGGGGCAGGACCAGCATCTCCATCCCCTCGCCCCAGTCCAGAAGGTCGGGCAGATCAAGGTGGCAGTCACCCTTTTCGGCGCGCAGGCGACCCAGGCTGAGGAGGCGACAGAGCCTGCCCCAGGCCGCCCGATCGCGCGGCAAGCAGGTGACCTGGAAGCCGTCGGTCAGGATGATCCTCGCCGCCGGGATCAGCCGGATGCGCGGTCCGCCGTCCCGCGCCAGTTCCCGCGCGCGGGTATGGGCCCGGACGATCCCGGCAACCGAATTCACGTCAGCCACAGCCAAGGCGGGCATCCCCATTTCGGCGGCGCGTTCCATCATCTCCTCGGGGTGCGAGGCCCCGGTGAGGAAGGTGAAATTCGACAGCGCCGAAAGCTCGACGAAGGGCATGGCAGGGCGACTCAGGGCAAGAACATAAAAAGAACATACTGCCATGGGTGTGCCAGGCAAGCCAGCGGTTCGCAGGTGGGGGCGGTTTTCAAGCGGAGCGCGTGCCGCGCATTCCTTTTGTCTCGCCTCTGCGCGCGAAGGGCGCGCAACCGGCTCGGTCTGGGGGGCGCTTCGCCCCCCAGCCCCCCCCCGAGGATATTTGGCGAAGGGAAAGACCCTCAACGCAGCAGGTCAAGCACGTCGAGGCTGGGATATCCGTCGGGCACCAGCCCCCGCGCCTTCTGGAAGGCCTTAACGGCCGCGACCGTCTTCGGCCCCATACGCCCATCGACACCGCCCGCATCAAACCCCGCACGGGTCAGGAGGTCCTGCAGCTCGCGCCGTTCATCCAGCGTCAGGGCGCGCAGATCGCGCGGCCAGCCGGACTGGATGGCAGGGCCGCCCGCAAGCCGGTCGGACAGCGAGCCGATCGCCACGACATAGGCGTCTGCCGTGTTGTATTGCTCGATCACCTGGAAGTTCGGCCAGATCAAGAAGGCCGCACCGCGATGCCCGCCCGGCAAGAGGATCGAGCCCGGCCCGTGGTCCGGCAGGTCGGCGCCGAAGACCGTCCGCACCCCCATTGCCTGCCAGTCGGCCACGGGCTTGACCACCCGTTCCGTCGTCTGGTCATAGTCGAACCCTTCGGGCAGGCGCACTTCCACCCCCCAGGGCTGCCCCTTGGTCCAGCCCCAATGCCGCAGGTAGTTCGCGGTCGAGGCCAGCGCATCGCCTGGATCCTCGCCCCAGAGGTTCCGTTTGCCGTCGCCGTCGAAGTCAACGGCAAATTTCTCCCAGCTTGACGGCATGAACTGGGTATGGCCGCTTGCCCCCGCCCAGCTGCCGGTAAAGGTCTCGACATGCCCGCCGCCCACGATCCGAAGGGCGGCGATGAGTTCCGCCTCGAAGAACGCCCCCCGCCGCCCCTCATAGGCCAGCGTCGAAAGCGACCCCAGAACCGGCAGGTCGCCCCGGTAGGTGCCATAGGCACTTTCCAGGCCCCAGACAGCGGCGACGACTTCCTTCTCGACGCCATACTCGGCCTCGATCCGCTCCAGCAGGGCACGGTTCTTCTCGATGGCCTTCAGCCCCAGCGCCACGCGGTCCTCCGACACGGCGGTGTCCAGGTAGTCCCAGATCGTCTTGGTGAACTCGTTCTGGTTCCGGTCGCGTTCCACAACCTTTGCGTTGAACTCGACGCCGCGCAGCGCTGCATCAAACGTCGCCGCCGAAATCCCTGCCGCCAAGGCCCGCAGACGAAAGTCGCTGATCCACGCCTCCAGCCCGGCTTGTGAGCCCATGTTGCCCTCTGTCGTTGGTATGGGGTCAGGCAGGATCGTCTGGCCCTGACACGGGGCCGAGATCAGGATCGAGAACGCCACTGCCATCCAGATTCGCATTCTGACCCGCCCAAGTCTCCGCAGCGACCTGCCATCGCCTGCCTTTCTAACAGTCTGCCGGATTTGTGACGGGGATTACAGGGGGGTGTGCCCGCCGCATAATGGCCTTTTCATCCGGGCTGCAATACACACGGAACGACAGTCCAAGGCAGTGCGCGTCCGATGACCCCCTATCCCCAGATCCGCGACCTTGTGCTGATCGGCGGCGGACATGCCCATGCGCTGGTCCTGCGGATGTGGGCGATGGACCCTTTGCCCGGCGCGCGCCTGACGTTGATCAACCCCGATCCGGTCGCCCCCTATACCGGCATGCTGCCTGGCCTGATCGCGGGACACTACCAGAGGGACGATCTCATGATCGACCTGGTCCGGCTGGCCCGCTTTGCCGGGGCACGGCTGATCCTTGACCGCGCAACCGGTCTGGACCGCAGTTTGCAGCAGGTTCACCTGACGAACCGTCCGCCCCTGCCCTATGACCTCTGCTCGATCGACGTCGGCATCACGTCGGACCTGCCAAATCTTCCTGGCGCGGCCAATGCCGTGGCCGCAAAGCCGCTTGGTGCCTATGCCACCGCCTGGGAGGCCTTCGTGGCGCGGGGCCTTGCTTTTCCCAGGATCGCCATTCTGGGGGCCGGCCTTGGCGGGGTGGAATTGGCCTTTGCCTCGATGCACCGGCTACAAACGGTCGGGGCCAGACCGACGGTCACGCTGATTGATCGGGCGACCACATTGTTGCCTGGACTGGGTAAAGCGGCACGGCGCAAGGTCTTGGCTCGGCTTGCACAGGCGGGGATCACCCTGCGCACCGGGGCGGAGGTCGCAGCCATCGGTGAAACCTCGGTTACCTTGGTAGGGGGAGAGGAGATCGGATCAGACTTCACTCTCACCGTAACCGGGGCACGCCCGCAGCCCTGGCTGGCTGAAACCGGCCTCGACCTTGACCGCGGATTTCTGGTCACCGACGCAGCCCTGCGCACGTCCGACCCGGCGATCTTTGCCGCCGGGGACTGCGCCACGATCACTGGCAACCCACGCCCCAAGGCCGGGGTCTTCGCCGTCCGCGCAGCGCCCATCCTGACGGGGAACCTTCGCGCCGCTTTGGTCGGACAGCCCCTGCGCCCCTTCCGTCCGCAGCAGGATTACCTGAAGCTGGTGGCCCTGGGCGGGAAAGCGGCGTTGGCGGACAAATGGGGTTTTGCCGTAAGCGGACCCCGCCTGTGGCAGTTGAAGGATCGGATCGACCGCGCCTTCATGGACCGTTTCTCGGACTACCCGGCGATGCAGGCCCCCCCGGTTCCAGCCGTCGCCGTTCAAGGCCTGGCCGCGCATCTGTCGCGCCGCCCCCTCTGCGGCGGCTGCGGCGCAAAGCTGGGCCCAGAGACCTTGGCGCGGGCACTGTTGCATCTTTCGCCCCCCCAACGGCCCGAGGTTCAATCTGGCCCCGGCGACGATGCGGCCGTGCTGACGACACCGGGCGGCGTCCAGGTGATGACGACGGACCACCTGCGCGCGCTTACCCATGATCCGCGCCTGATGGCCCGACTGACCGCCTTGCATGCGCTGGGGGACATCTGGGCCATGGGGGCCTCGCCTCAGGTCGCTCTTTCGCAAATCATTCTGCCGCCACTGGGGCCGGATGTGCAGTCCCGAATGCTGGAAGAAATCCTGCAGGAGGCTGCCGCCACGTTCCGCGCAGCCGGGGCCGATGTCGTCGGCGGTCATTCCACCGAAGGGGCAGAGCTGACCATTGGATTTACCGTCACCGGGATCGCGAGTCGAGTGACGACAAAAGGCGGTGCACGCCCGGGGGATGCGCTTATCCTGACAAGGCCCATTGGCTCTGGAACGATCCTCGCCGCCGAAATGGCGCTGGCGCGACCTGCCGGCCTGATGATGGGTGAGGTCTGGGACGCCTGCATCCGTGAGATGAGCCTTCCGCAAGGCAAGGCCGCCGCGATCCTGGCCCCCGTCGCCAATGCGATGACCGATGTTACGGGCTTTGGCCTGGCCGGGCACTTGCTGGAGATTCTCGACGCCTCGGCGACCGCCGCCACGATCCGGCTGACCGACGTTCCGCTGATGGAAGGGGCCCTGGCCTTGACGAGGGCCGGACAGGGGTCGTCCCTGCAACCGGCGAACCTTGCAGCCGTCAGCTGGCGGATGACGGCGACTGAGGACGCGCGCGCGACCTTGCTGACGGACCCGCAAACCTGCGGTGGCCTGCTTGCAGCTGTGCCGGTCGCACAGGCTCAAGCCGTGCTCGCCGCCCTTGTGGCTGCAGGCTACAACGCCGCGATCATCGGCCAGATTGGCGAAGGTACACCGCACCTGACTGTCTTGCCTTGAGATCGGCCCAAGGCCAGGTTCTTCAAGCAGATCAGCCCGGAGCGTTCAAAGCTTTGATGACCCGACCGTCACCCTTCGCACTGCCCCCGCAACGCGTTCGGCCAGGCCCGGTAGGTCAGAAGCGGCCAGACTGTGGGCCCGCACCTCGGCGACCGGGGCCGCCATCCGCTCGCGATGCTTGCCGTATCGCGGATCGTAATGACGCTCCATCAGACTGTCCGCCAGCGCCGTGAACTCACCGACGAGGGCCAGCCCCCGCCACTCCTCGATCACGTCACGAGCATGCAAGGGCTTTAGCAGGTCCACAGTCGCTGACAGACGCGCCGGGTCGGCCGTCAGGTCCGCATAGGCCCGCACCAGATACTCGGCCCGCGCCGACCGCGACGCGGCAATCGCCACGCGCGGTGCCGCGACCATCGCTTTCCAGATCTCGGGCGGCAGGCGGCAATTCCCTATCTTCGAGCTTTCGGCCTCGACGACCACCGGCCGCGACGGATCAAGCCCTTCGAGCGCCAGCGCCAGCGCCCCCTCGAACGCCTTCTGCGACGGCTGCGCCCCGACCGCTCCGAACAGCGACCCGCGATGCCGCGCCAACCCTTCCAGGTCGATCACTTGCACGCCAAAGCCCGGCAGCAGGTTCAGCAACTCGGTCTTGGCCGACCCGGTATTGCCGTCCAAAACCACCACGGGCGCCCGCACCGGCGTGTCATAGACCGCCCGCACCACCAGCCCGCGCCAGGTCTTGTAGCCGCCCGCCAGCGTTTCGACCCGCCAGCCGATCTGGCTTAGAATCGTCGCAAAGGACCCCGACCGCTGACCGCCCCGCCAACAATAGACCAGCGGCCGCCATCCCCCCGTCTTGTCCGCCAGCGGCCCCTGCAGATGCAGCGCGGCGTTCTTGGCCACCAGCGCCGCGCCGATCTTGCGGGCGGAGAAGGGCGAGACCTGCTTGTAGATCGTCCCGACCCGGGCCCGCTCGGCATCATTCAGCACCGGCAGCGACATCGCCCCAGGCAAATGATCCTCGGCAAACTCGGCCGGCGCGCGGACATCGATGATGTCATCGAAACCTTGCGCGGACAGGTCGGACAGTCTGGTCAGGGTGATCGCCATCACGGCTTTCTTACTTCTCCCGGCGGAAAGGTGCCAGAGCGGTCCATAACCCTGAAATCCCCACTCGCCCAAAGGCGCGGAATGGCGCATGATTCGGTCCATGCGCAGCCTCGCCCTGATCCTGCTTCTGGCCTTGACCGGCCCGGCCCTTGCCGGGTCCGAGCCCTCGCGCCTGGCGGCGGCGGCGCGCGACCAGGTGGGCGTCACCGTCACCTATGATCCCGCCTATGTGACCCTTGATTTCCCGGGCGGCGATATCCCGCGCGACCGCGGGGTCTGCACTGACGTGGTCATCCGTGCCCTGCGCGACGGCTGGGGGATCGACCTGCAACTGGCCGTCAACCGCGACATGAAGGCCGATTTCGCCGCCTATCCCGCGTTCTGGGGCCTGACCCGCCCGGATCACAACATCGACCATCGCCGCGTGCCGAACCTGCAGACGCTGTTCAGCCGGATCGGGGCCGAGGTGCCGCTGCAGGATGGCCCTGCCCCCTATCTGCCCGGCGATATCGTCACCTGGATGCTGCCAGGCAACCTGCCTCATATCGGCATCGTATCCGACCGGCTGGGTCCGGATGGAACACCTCTCGTCCTGCACAACATCGGGGCTGGCGCGAAAGAGGAAGACATCCTCTTTGCCTTTCCCATGACCGGCCACTACCGGATTGGGGCTGCGGCCGCAGATCGGCTGAAGTCCCTGCAATAGGCCGCTAGTTCTTGAAGATACGCCGCGCGTTGTCCTTCAGGGTCGTTGGCTCCATCTCATCCCGAATGCCGATCATCTCGAAATCCTTCCGCCATCGGTCCGGCGTGAACGCGAGCAAGTTGAATCCGAACTGAATCTTATGCTTGAGGATCGTGTTGGCGTAATGGGTGAAAAACGCTAGAAAGCATTTCGGCAACCAGGCAGACATGTTGAAATGCAGGTTCGGCTTGTGCTGAGCCGCCGCGCATTGCGTGCGCTTAGCCGGGCCAATCAACCTGAAAGGGATCAGGATGTCGGAATTGTCCACTGCCAGCCGCGCCACATTCTTGTTCGAATGGCGATAGAGCTTGTCTCCCGTTCGGCATCCATCCGGAAGAGCACCGCCGCGATTGTAAGCGCACGGCAATGGCCCGCTTTTCCAGGAACTCTTGGAGGCGCTCCCTGGCGTCCGGCGTGATCTCGGGTATAGACTCATTTATCTTCAAAGCCAGAACATGACGGTTGCTGCGAGTGCGCCGGCGGACAGGAAGGTGTTGGCGCATCAGTCATTGCAGGTTGCGACTCTGAGCCAGTTTTTCAGGTGGCCGAACATGATCTCGATGAGGTTGCGCCGTTTGTAGCGGCGCTTGTCACAGCGGACGGCCTTGCCGCAAGGCATCCGGCCTAGGATGCAGGGCTTTATCCCGTTGTCTTTCAACGCTTCCCTGAACCAGTCGGCGTCGTAGCCCCGGTCTGAAATCAACCATTCTGCATCGGGCAGGCTGCCCAGCAGGGCGGCGGCACCGGTGTAGTCGCTGACCCGCCGTCATAAAGACCTTCAGGGGCCGCCCCCTGGCGTCGGTTATGTCATGCAGTGTAGCGTTCAGCCCGCCCTTCGTGCGCGCGATCAGACGCCCGCGTTGGTCGTCGTCCCCCCTCTTTTCCTGCAGGCTCGAAGCCGTGCGGTGCGCCTTGAGCTGAGTCGCTTCAATCATGATGGTCTTCTCGTCGCTGCCCTAGGAGGCCAGTCCCTCCATCATCCTTGGGCCAACCCCGGTTCTCGCAGGCGCGATTGAACCAGTGGCGCTGCGCCTGCTCAACCTTACTGAGTTCGCGCAGGACACTTTGTTCTGCATGACGAATTGCTACCGGAATACTGTTTCATCCGCCTCGAAGGCGCCGACCTCCTGCCGGCGCGCCAAGGTTCGACGGATCCGAATGCCCACAGCGGGCAAAGACATATAGCCCGACAAGACCAGCAACCAGGTTCGGCATTGCCGGATTTCCGCTTGCTGGGGACCCGCTACGGTTCAACCGGCTGGATTAAGGAGTGCTTTGTCGCCAGAATGCCTGCAGCTGTCCGACCCGGCAGCCGCCCTGGAACAAGCAGTTGGCCTCTCTGACACAGACAATGCCAAGACCACAGGATTCGACCGGTGCGGCGGCAACCGCCCCGATCATTCTGGTGCTTTTTCTACTCAGCCTGATTATGCCAAGTTACTTCTTTCTGGGTGGAATGCGACTGACACCAACCAGACTTCTCTTGCTGGCCACCTTCATTCCGTTGCTGATCCGGCTTCTGACCGGCGCTGCCGGACGGATACGGGCCAGTGACGTGTTTCTGATGCTGTTCAGTATCTGGATGGTCTTAACCCTGGTTTATCATCACGGCATGGAACGTTTCCCCTATGCGATGATCAGTGTAGTCGAACTGCTTGGCGGATACCTGATCGGTCGGGTGTTGGTGCGAAACGCTACCGATTTTACCTTGCTGTTCCGCTGCGCATTCTGGGTGCTTGTGGTCCTTTTCCCGTTCGTGATTGTCGAGCTGCTGACGGACCGCAACATCCTTCAAGAGATCTCACGTCTTGCCTTTCCGACCTACGTCAAGGCAGATTCTTCCTACGGTCGGATCGGGCTGAACCGCGTGATGGCCGGGTTCGAGCACCCGATTCTATACGGTTTGTTCTGCGCAGCGGTATTTGGCCCGATTCTCGCGGTCCTGAACCGCGGCCTGCTGTCCTGGATTTTATTGGTGCTGTTCCTGGGCTTCATGACGTTTGCATCCCTTTCTTCTGCCCCCTTGCTGGCTTTGGCCATTCAACTGGGCCTAATGGCATGGGGCTGGATGACAGGAGGCCGCTGGTGGGTGCTGGTGGCGCTTGGAACGCTGATGTATGTGACCGTCGACCTACTGTCGAACCGGACACCGGTTACCATTCTTATCAACTATATCACTTTTGATCCAGGCACCGCTTGGACCCGCATCCTGATCTGGGAATACGGCTCGGCCGAAGTCTGGCGGCATCCATTTGTAGGCATTGGCATGAACGACTGGATCAGACCATCCTGGTTGACAAGCTCGGTCGACAACTTCTGGTTGGTGGTCGGGATGCGACATGGAGCTGTTGGCGCAGTGCTGGTGATGGCGGCGCTTGGAGCAAGTCTCTGGGCAGTCATGCGGGCAAAAGGGCTCGAAGGCCAACTAGCCCAACTGCGTCGTAACTATGTGCTGGCGCTCGTTGCAACCTATGTCGTGCTCTGCACTGTCCACATATGGGGCGACAGCAGTAGTATGATTCTGCTCCTGATCGGCGCCGGTGTCTGGCTGTCTGAACCCGTCCACATCACCCGGACGCAAGCTGCAGTTCCGTCAAAGAGACCGGAAAGGACGCTTCCATACAGCAGGTTTCCGCTGAAAACGCGGCACTTACCCGCAAATGGTGCCGTTAGCCGCACTGAGACGCGTCGATGACACAACCTTGTCGCAATTCAGACGCTTCACAGCCCAGTTTCGCTCGCAGAGACAAACCTAAGAATTCGACACGCTGGAGTCCAAAGATGAAAACAGTCGTCGCTTCGTTGGCCTTGATGGCCGCCCTGACCCAAACCTCACCGGTACTGGCTGCAACCTTCTACGTCGCTCCGAAAGGCGCAGCGGTTTCGGGCGTACCGGACGGATCGTTATCCAAGCCCTTCGCGACCGTCGCGGATGCCTTTGCAAGTGGCAGGGTAAGGGGAGGCGACACCATCCTGCTTAAAGATGGCTCGCATGGCGGACTAGCGTTGTACCAGACGGCCTTCTCCGCTCCTGTCACTATTGCATCGCAGAACGACAAGAAGGCACATGTAGACTGGATTTCCATTCGCGGAGCTTCGTCAAATCTGACGTTTGAGCGATTGACGGTCTGGCCAACCGACATCGCCAGTGTTCCATCCAGGAACTTGGTCGAGACCTCTGGCGAAGCTTCACAGATCGTCGTCCGCGGCCTCGATATCCGTAGCGCCTCGGATGCTGCGAACTATCTGCAATGGTCGGCAGCAACGTGGAACGCGCGAGTCGTGCACGGAATCAGTCTAGGTGGTAGGGGTGACCTTGCCGAATCAAACCAGCTGACCGCCGTCTACACGGGCATTGTCTTGAACGGGGCCGGTTCAGTGGCGATCAATAATGTGGTTGATGGTTTCAACGGAGATGCCCTCCGCCCGCTTGGCAATAACACCGTGTTGCGCGGTAACCTCGTCAAGAACTGTGTCGTCACCGACGAAAATCATGATGATGGCATACAGGGCTTCAAGTCTGGTGGGGGCGTGATTGCAGGGGTCGTGATCGAACGAAACACCATCTTGGAGTGGACTGCCGCTCCAACGCACCCGTTGCGCTGCAGCCTGCAGGGCATGTTCCTTTCCGACGCGACCTACGACAATTTGCTGGTCGCAAACAACCTAGTCGCTACTTCGCAGTATCATGGCATAACGCTGAGTGGCGGCCGCAATTCCAAGATCGTCAACAATACTGTCGTGAATATAAAGGGCGAAACTGGGCCCTATCCATGGCTGAAGATTTGGGACACTCCGACGCCGGTAAATGTGCTCGTTGCCAACAATCTTGCAATGAGCTTGTCAGGACCGGCCGTCGGCGAGAGCGCACTGAAATTCCGCAGCAACTCGGTCATCGGTACCCCAGGCGCAGTATTCGAGCAACCTGCATCGCAGAATTACTTTCCCAAGTCCGCAAGCGGGTTCATAGATTCAGCAGATGCTAAAGAAGCTCCTCTTCTAGACATTCTTGGCATTCCACGGCCCTCCGGTGCTGCGCCAGACCGGGGCGCCTTTGAGGTCGTTCAGGGCAGCTCAACACCTACCCCTACCCCTACCCCTACACCTACACCTACACCTACACCTACCCCTACACCTACACCTACACCTACCCCTACACCTACCCCTACACCTACCCCTACACCTACCCCTACCCCTACTCCTACACCTACCCCTACTCCTACACCTACCCCTACTCCTACCCCGATCCCTATTCCTATTCCTACACCTGTGCCGACACCCACTCCGGTGTCGCCGCCACCTGTGGCATCGCTTCCGGGTTTGCGACCACCCATTTTTGGGCTTCCAGTCCTGGCACCGCCGCCGGCAACAGCGCCCCGTCCAGTGTTCGGGAACAATATCTGGGATGTTATTCGTTTGATCACCGGCAGATAGCGCAAGTTGAAGCCTGAAAGACAAAGCTACCGATCCAGAGGTTGACGGCAGGCTATCTCTGCCGTTAACCGGGACTAAGTGAAAAGATCTGCCGGGTTAGGGTGTCTTGAAAGCCTGTGACGCATGATAGTCGTTTATCGGCAAATCTTTGACCTGCTAGACCAAGCAGAGCGTCGTCAGTTCTATATCCTCTTGGCCCTGGTCATCCTGATGGCGTTGATCGACCTTATCGGGGTGGCTGCGGTTCTACCCTTCCTTGCGGTCGCTGCCGACCCCGCCAGGATCCACGAAAACGAGCTCCTGAGATGGCTTTACGAAGCAAGCGGGGTGACAACCGAAGCCGGTTTCATTCTGTTGCTCGGGGTCCTGGTGTTTTCCTTCATTCTTTTCGGCCTTTCCGTAAAGTTGATCTCCCAGTATCGCATCATTCGCTTCAGTCACTTACGCAACCATAGCCTGTCGCGCGGCCTGCTCAGGCGCTATCTGGCGCAGCCGTACGTCTGGTTCCTTGGCCAAAACAGCGCTGACTTGGGTGCGGCAATCCTTGCAGAGTGCGACAAGGTTGTAGGCTATGCCCTAATTCCGGCAATGCGGGTTCTTGCGAACTTCGTTTCACTTGTCTTCCTCATCGGTCTGCTTGTGGCAATCAGTCCAATCGTTGCTGCCGTTGCGGCGCTCGGTGTCGGCGGGGCCTATGCAGTCATCTTCCTGTTTGTCCGCCACCGTCTTGGCGTTCTGGGTGACGATCTGGTTGCAGCAAACGCGGCGCGGCACCGGATGGCTCTGGAAGCGTTCGGCGGCATCAAGGATGTAAAGCTTCTGCATTTGGAAGGTCGCTACGCTGAGCGCTATGATGGTCCCTCATTGCTTTTTGCTGAGTCCTCGGCCTCCAGCCAAGTGATCGGAGAGCTTCCGCGTTTCCTTTTGGAGGCCGTAGCTTTCGGTGGGTTGGTCTTGATGATTCTAGCCCTATTGGTTCTACAAGATGGGCGCCTGGCTGACATCTTGCCGATATTGGGCGTCTTTGGTTTCGCGGTTCTGAAGATCTTCCCATCCGTTCAGCAGATCTATCACAGTCTTACGCTGATACGCTTTATTTCGCCAATGCTGACAAAGCTGCACAGAGACCTTACGGGTGGTGCGCTTCCAGCCGCAGCCGGACCATATGCCCCTTTTGCGACACCACTGCCCCTAAACGAAAAGTTGGAACTGCGGGATGTGCAGTTTTCATATCCAGGCGGAGCCACACCGACGTTGCAAGGTCTTACGCTGACAATTCCAGCGCTTAGCACTGTCGGCTTTGTGGGTGGAACCGGGGCGGGCAAGACCACGGCTATCGACATCATCCTTGGCCTACTGGTCCCAGACCAAGGAACGGTCGTTGTGGACGGGCAGACACTGACCGCAGAAAGCCGCCGGGCCTGGCAACGTTCCATTGGTTATGTCCCGCAACAGATATTCCTGATTGACGACAGCCTTGCCGCGAACATTGCCTTTGGAATCCCGCCAGAGCAGATTGATCGTGCGGCTGTCGAGCGTGCGGCCCGACTGGCTGAATTGCATGACTTCATCACTACAGACTTGCCACAGGGCTACGATACGATTGTCGGCGAACGTGGGGTCAGGCTGTCAGGTGGCCAGCGACAGCGGATAGGTATTGCACGTGCGCTTTACCACGATCCGGGAATTCTTATCTTCGACGAGGCGACATCGGCATTGGATAATGTGACCGAGCGCGCTGTTATCGAAGCTGTCCGGAACATAGGCCACGCAAAAACCATCATCATGATCGCCCATCGGCTGACGACAGTCCGCGACTGCGACACGATTTTCCTGCTTGAAGCTGGTCGATTGGCTGCGGAGGGAGATTTCGAAACACTGGTCGCAAACAACGCCGCTTTCCGAAAGATGGCATCCTAGTACGGATGGAACGTCTTGGCCGAAGATAGCATCAGCCGGCTGTTGAAGGTGGTAACTGCACGCTGATCACACGTAGCGGGGGTAAGACTTTGTCCGTGGCACCGGGACAGGGTTGAAAGATCTGGGAGCCATCGACGCGAATTTCGCCACCGGCCTGTACAGAAATCCCGCGAGCTATTGAATTCGAAGCCCCAAGAGCAGGACCCAGATCGACATCACCTCCAACAACCACTGCTATGTTCGACATGGTAAGTTGTGACGGCAAGGTCAGGTTGCCCGTGGTCATGACCATGCTTCGCAAGCGGGCATCGCAACGACCTGACGGATCGCCGATGCGTGCTCCGGGTTCCGCAGCGCTCAGCCCAGTTTCATCGGCGGTCGAAATGACCAAGGCACCTTCGATGCGGGTATGGTCACCAAGCCGGATTGTACAACTGGTTACCAGAGCAATGTCGCGCAACGGCGGCGACTCGGCCCATTCTCCGACAATGATCTCGTCCTCGCCTCCGGTCTCGACCTCAGCTCCAGGCTGCTGGCAAAGTACCAAATAAACCAGACCTGGCGGATAGGCGCGCAAAAGTCGGAATCGAAATGCAGAAAGCTCGACGACGTCGCCGGTCTGCAATCCGCGCACGTCGACACCCACTTCCGCCAGCGGTTCCAGATCCTGCGCAATCGGGCGCGTGGCGAAGAACGCAGTCTTTTCGACGAACGACGACCTCGGGTCGGCAAAACCTGCCGCAAGGCGCGCCACATATGCGGCGGTATCCGTCATGATGAGGTTCACCTCGGTGATCCCCATGCAGCCCGCGCCCCTGCACGCCTCGCGACTGGGCAAGCTAAGACTTGGGACGCTAGAGTTGGGATTTCCTCCCATTGGGAGAACTAAAGCCTGCTGACTGTGTACACAAATCCCGTCGGTCGGCAGTGCGGTGCTGCCGCTCACCCCGATCTTGATGGGCCCATGGGCGAAAAGTCCTGTCGTGTTGCTGCAGCGGAACGTCGGAGTAACAGTCGCCATGCTGGAACCTCCAGCCGTCCTGCTGTCCAGGCCAAGCAGCGCCAAGACATAGGAAGAGATCGCAATGCGACCAGACCTGCTTTGCCGAAGTTTGACCAGAACGGCATTCGCAGAACTGCCTGAGTCCAGGTCGGAAAGGGTACCATTGTCCGGATCATACGACATGGATCGCACAACGATTGCCGGGTCAGTGCGCAAGCTTTCCGGATCAACCGACAAGTTCACGGCCGCAATCTTTAGCGCTGCAGCTTCTGCAGCCTCGGCTGTCTCGCCGCGCGCCAAGGCCGAGGCCCCAGCATGCGCAGCTGCATCCGCAGTAAACCTCAAGATAGCTTGGCTGCGATAGAGATTGGTCGCATCGATAACAATTAGCATGCACACCGCAATTGCAGCGAGAGAGATCAAGGCAAGGACTGTAGCCCCACCTGATTCGTCCCGCAGAAATGCGCGGGCCTTACCTGCCGAACCTCGCATCAGATGGGCTCAAGCGCGTGTGAAACCGTGACAGAGAGCCGATCATTTAGCGCACGGCTCAGAACACCAAAAGGGACAAGTTCGGCCAAGTCTGCCGTGACCCTCACCGTTACCGTTTGCGCCTCAGCATCCACTTGCACCAACACTTCAGGTGTGTAGCTGCCCTGACGCAGAAGATTAGAAGCAAAGACCTCTGCGGCATCTGCATCAAGGGCGTGTCGGGACACGATCCGTGCCGTCTGCAAGGATACGTCCATCATGTTCGATTGCCGGACGAAGATTGACGCCGTATCGGTGGCAAGTACGATCAGACCCATGTAAACAGGCAAAAGTACTGTGAATTCAATGGTGGCGTTGCCCTCTTCTGCGGACAGGAACCCACGGACGATGCTTGCCAGGGTCTTCAACATGCCTTCTCCAGGTTGTGCGGCCACCGTTGCGAATCCTTCTTCAAAGAGTGCCATAGAATATGGCAACACAGCGGCATTGTGGAGAAGGGTGCCAGAATAGGCGGTCAACAGCCGAGACTGTTGCCCGGAAACCGTTGCCACACTGCTATGCGAGACAGAGTTAGGGCGAAGATCGCATGAAGAGGCCGTTCAATAGCTCAACTTGTCCTCGCGTCGACTGGACTTTATCGGGGGTTTGTCTTGGGACAGGAAGTTGCTGCTCGCAAAGGTCTGGATACGCGGGGCAAGCTTGTCAATTATACCACGAAACCAATCGCCTAGAGGCCACCTACCGACGTATGGCTTGGGCGACAGGCGAAGTCTCAGACACGCAACCACTACACGGTTGTGTTGTTGCCTATGGCCAAAGCTTCGGACCTTCGCTCAACCACGATTCCGGGTAAGTGCAATGGAAATCGCTTCGCGAGGCAGACAGGCAACGACCAGGCCGTACAGAATGCCCACGAGACCGCCGCTTACATATGCCATCATTGCAGCAGCCAGACCACCACCAAACAAAAGCACGCCGCCCGCTGTAAACACACCAGCGACCATTCCGATGACCACAAGCCCCAGTGCCATGTTCCAACCCTCCGCGCGAGCTGTGTGTCCTAGATCACACAAGAATGCGGCCAAAACGAGGCTACAAGATGCATAACGCCTACAATTTGCATGATCTTGCCTAGCGACCATCGATCCTGGGCCATAGCTTGGCCCATTTGCCGTGGTCGGCTAATCAGGATAGACCCGCGTACATCCGCTATGTGATTAATTGAAAACGGAGTTCTTTGTGGCAGCTCTCAGTCCAAACCGACGCATCCTCATCTTGGTTGAGAACTTGCCAGTTCCGCTTGATCGACGCGTTTGGCTTGAAGCCACAACGCTTGTTCAGGCGGGCTACGAAGTCAACGTGATCTGTCCCACAGGACGCGGATGGGATAAGTCGTTCGAAATCATCGAGAATGTGCATATCTGGCGCTATCCTGAACCGCCCGAGGCCCATTCTGGTGCATTTGCCTACGCAAAGGAATGGGGTTTGGCGTTGTGGCACATGGCGCGCCTCATGCGCGTTGTTCGACGGGAACGGGGGTTCGACGTCATTCAGGGCTGCAATCCACCCGACCTGCTGTTCCTGCTGTCCCTTTTGTGGCGGCCGCGAGGCATACGATTCCTGTTTGATCACCATGATGTCTGTTGTACAACATCATGCGACTGTGCGAACGACTGACCTTCGCCACTGCGTCCGTCTCCATCGCCACCAACGAAAGTTTCCGGCGCGTGGCCCTGCAGCGCGGCGGCATGAAGCCCGAAGATGTCTTTGTCGTTCGCTCTGCCCCCAGGATTGAGACTTTTCTGCCTGGCCCGGGCGACCCTTCTGTACGGCAGGGAGCGAAGACAGTGCTGGGCTATGTCGGTGTGATTGGTCAGCAAGAAGGTATGGACCTTCTCATTGCAGCTGTGGCGCATCTGGTAGGCGCGCTTGGCCATTCCGACACTCATGCCGTGATCGTCGGCTTTGGTCCTGCTCTGGAGGAGGTGCAAGCAGATGTCGCAGCGCGCGGTCTTTCAGGACACTTCACCTTTACAGGTCCGCTTTACGGAGAGGCCCTGCTGAATGCCTTGAACGCCATTGATATTGGTGTTGCCCCAGATCCGAAAAACCCGATGAACGACATTTCTACCATGAATAAAGTCATGGAATACATGGCATTGGAAAAGCCAGTTGTGCAATTTGATCTGACCGAGGGGCGGGCATCAGCCGAAGAGGCCTCGCTCTATGCCGTGCGGAACGATCCTGTTGATTTCGCTGAAAAGATAGCCTGGCTCATCGAGAGGCCGGATGAGCGTTTACGTATGGGTCGGTTGGGTCGCCGGCGAGTGATGGAGCGGCTGTCCTGGGCACATTCGGCACCGGCGCTTTTGGCGGCCTATGACCGGATATATGCTAAAATGGGACGACCATCTCTCTCTGTCTGACAGTAAGTGCGGGCGAACAGTCGACACACCGAAGACGCCGCTGAATGAGGCCTGGTTGGTTACGGCCGCCATTCCATGTTGCGGCGCAGTTCAAGAAAGACAGTGTTTGAAGTTGCTTTGCCGCTGCCGTCCTCACTGCGGATGCGGTGGATCATCCCCGCGTCCAAGGTCCACTCATTGGGCAGGCTGTGGCTATAGGTTGCCGAAAGTGCCGCATTCCAAGTGGCTTCGCTGGTATCTGTTGCATCGGCTCCGCTCGCGTTCAATCCAAATTCTATGGACGACAGCCGAGTAAGCTCGTGGCTCAGCCCGAAACGGGCGGCGGTAACGACCGTTTCCTGATCATCGTCACCGGCGGACACATCATGGCGCAAGCCTACGCTAACGGTTCCCCTCGATAGCTCCTTTTGCCAGTCAAGCTGACCGGTTGGAGTTAGGTCGCCAGTAACGCCCCTTGTTACACCCAGGCTAAGGGACAAGGAACTGTCCGGCAGCTCCCAGCTTCGCTCAAATGAAAGGCCGCTGCGCGTTCCATCTTCGGTAGCTTCAGCAAAGACTGTAGCCAAGACGTAACCAGCCCTTTGGTCGCGCCTGAAGCTGAAATCGGAACGCACTGTCTTGCGGGCCGCTTCGCCTGCCTCGGCATAGCGCGACCAGCGCAGGCCTGTCGACACTTCGGTTGCCGGGTCGACACGAAAACGTAAGGACGCGCCCAGGTTGCTCCGGCGGCTATCTGACTCCGAGGTTGTGCCTGTATATGTCGTTTCGGTCACGCTTCCGCTTAGGTTGCCACCCCAAGGGCCGGCTTCTCCGAAGGCAAAGCTTACAGTGCCGCCTTTCTGACGCTGCGTGCCATCTCCAGTGACATCGCCGACGATATCGCCAGTATCGGGATCAAGGATCAGAGTTCGCAGACTGTCGAGATCATTTTCTCGCAGAAATGCAGAAAGTTCGACTGCAGAGGTTGCTGCGATCCGCTTGAGGGACAAGTTCAGATTGGGGTCAACCAGCCCGTCAGGAGTATCATCGTCATTGTCCTTCGCCACGGTTCCGGCCACCGAAAACGATATTGCGCTCCGTCGGGTGGTGTCGGTTAGGCCGAAACTAAGACGAGAAGATGCGCGGGTCTGATCCGGCTCGGCCGGAACGGTCAATCCGGGATTTCTGACGTTCTCGAGCCGGGATGATATCCCGAAAGTCAGACGAAGCCCTCCCTCATCCTGCGCGGCAAGGGGCACTGCAACCACGGCCATCAGCCCCAGCCCCATTGCACATTCAGCGATTCGCACCTGTTTTCTCATGCCCGCCTGGTGCCCTTTGGCACTGAGGGCCCGTCTTGGGCCAAGTCAGTTACTCGAACAGCTTTCTTTGTGGAACGACGATCACATCCCCATCCTGAACGATAGTCGCGCCTGCAGCGCTTGTTCCTTGTTCGATCGCATCATAGCTAAGCGTCGTGATCTTTCCGTCCCGATGAAGTTGAACGCGTTTGGTCGCAGCGAATGGCGAAAATCCACCCATCTGGGCAAAGACTTGAAGCAATGTGGTCCCACGTTTGACCTCAAGCTTTCCAGGGTTCGCCGCTTCACCCATGACAAAAACTTCAATCAGAGCAGCAGCCTTCGTCCCATTTCCGCCCAAGGCCCGAGGTGGCGCAACTTGCTCCAAAGCAACAAAGACACTGGGCGTTGCGGCGAAATTCCCGCTGATCCGTGAGGCTAGGTCACTTTGCAGTTGCGCCAACGTACGGCCAGCCGCTGGGACACCGCCCGCAAGAGGGAAAGAAATGCTCCCGTCGGGGGACACCAGCGCTGTGCGGTTGAGACTTGGATCCTCCAGAACCTCAATCCTCAGCACGTCACCAGGCCGGATCTTGTAGCCCTCCTGCGCAGAGATTTCCGACGTCATCGCCGACACGGCGACCACTGCGCAAATGACCATCGCACAAAGGCTGCGAACCAACCGAATCATCCCTCGTCTCCTCTGAGCAGCGACCAACCGACGTCAAAAGGCTGGTCCAGCCGCTGTTTCCGTATTTCTAGCGGCCCTGAGCGTGCGTCGGAAGTCTATTCCCGCACAAGGCCCCTGGTCGCAGCCAAAAGTGGCTTAAGCGCACCTGTTTCTGCACCTGCGCTACTTTCCAAAGGGCTCAGCGACCCGCAAGTGAAGCGACACTGCTAGAATAGGGCTTTGAGATTCGTTGCAGTGAACGAGGAAGCAGAAAGACGTCAGCACCCTGTTCCGCGCGTGACAACCCGGACAGTGGCAGCAAGCAGCCGAAAATCAGTCGCCAGGGAAACCGTCCGCCAATACTCAAAGTCGTAGCTTGCACGCTCGGCAAACCCAGATTCATTACGGGCCGAGACTTGCCACAGGCCAGTAATTCCTGGCCGCAATGCGTAGTAGGCCTCGCCCGGATACAGTGCCTTCTGCGACACCATCATTGGCCGCGGTCCGACGAGGCTCATATCGCCGAGCAAGACGTTCCAAAGCTGGGGCAGCTCGTCAAGCGAAGTGCGACGCAAAAGTCTGCCCAGATAGGTGATGCGCGGGTCGTGACGCAGCTTCTGACAATGGTCCCATTCGGCGCGCGCCAAGGGGTTTGCGGACAAGAAAGCGGCAAGCTTTTCGTCAGCATCAACATCCATTGTGCGAAGCTTCCAAATTCGGTAGGTTCGACCGCCTTTGCCCACGCGCTCCTGACTGTAAAAGGGTTTTCCTCCATCCAACGCAACCAGGAAGGCAAGCACAAGAACCAGCGGCACGACGAAGGGCGCGGCGGCAATAACCAACAGCACATCTAGCGCAGGTTTAACAACCTCCAGGTAGAGCCCGCCACGATCTCCGACGAGCCGGGACACGGCCTTGGCGGAAACGGTGCGGTGAGGCTGGTCGCGGAGTCTCTGAGGAACTGTCATTTCAATTTTCGCTCAACTGTCAGGCAGTTACAGGTCCGATCCTGGGCCGATCACGCAGCTACCCGCCCTCAAGAAGGGGGCAGGTCCAATGTGTACTTCATCTTTGCTTTAGTTTTTTGGCATTAACCCGACATTAACATCTGGACGCCCCGGAAGCCAACAAAATCGAGGGGCGCGCATGACGAATCCCGCTGGCACGTCATAAACCACGTCAAAGACATAGACAATCTCTTTGAGTGGCAAGATTGTTTCCTGTCCCGGCATCTGTTGCCGAAGGGAGTCGCACTTGATTCTGCATCTTTAAATAAGCAAGGGCATCCGACTTAGCAATCTTGGGTTGTATTCCGTCCCCGACTTATCGCCGGAACGCAAAAACAGATTCGTTCTCAGATTGCGAGACTCCCTGTGCAGAAGAGGTCCTTATCTGCTACATCCCCACCCCATGGAAAGTACGCTTGACATCTACACGGCGCACTTCGGTCTGTCCGAGCGGCCATTTTCACTGTTGCCCGACCCAGATTTTCTGTACTGGTCGGCGCAGCACCAGCGCGCCTTTGCAATGTTGGAGTACGGCATCCTGACCCGCGCGCCGATTACCGTGATCACCGGCGATGTCGGGGCTGGCAAGACCACCCTCTTGCAGCACCTGTTGCGCAAGGTTGGCCCTGAAGTGCGCATTGGGCTGGTCTCGAACGCGCACGGAAATCGGGGCGAGCTTCTGCGCTGGGTCCTCATGGCTCTTGGAGAGCCCGCCCCGGCTGCGGTGGGCTATGTAGACCTCTTCGCACAGTTCCAAGCTTTTCTGATTGCAGAGTACGCAGCAGGGCGCCGCGTGATCCTGATCTTCGACGAAGCGCAAAACCTTAGCCTTGAAAGCCTTGAAGAGCTTCGGATGTTCACCAACATCAACTCGGGAAAGGATGAACTGCTGCAAGTTGTACTCGTCGGCCAGCCCGAGTTGCGAGCCATGATCCTACGGCCCGATCTGACGCAGTTTGCGCAGCGGGTGGCGTCCAGCTTCCATTTGACGGCGATGGATATTGAGACGCTTAGGCACTACATTCGTCATCGGCTTGCCGTGGCTGGAGCCGACTACGAAGTCTTCAGCCCACTCGTGATGCCCATGATTCATGAGGCAACCCAGGGGGTTCCGCGGCTAGTGAACCAGCTTTGTGATTTGGCGATGGTCTACGCATACTCCAAAGGAAAACGACGGGTGCTGCAGACGACGCTGCAGCAAGTCCTTGATGATGGCGTGTTTTTCGGAGGAGGAGCGCTTGGCATCAGACCGTCGCCTCAACCATACGACCTGAACAAGGCCTACTGAAGTGATGGACCTTAAGTTCTATTTATCTCGTTTTGTCCGGCGCTTGCCGTATTTTCTGCTTCTTGTGGTCATGGGCAGTACCCTGGGGGTGACGGTGGCGCGCATCCTGCCACCGGTCTATGTGGCTGAGGCCAGGCTGGTCGTCGAGAGCGAGCAAATTCCCGATGATCTGGCTGCTTCTACCGTTCGCACTGTTGCGACCGAGCAGCTACAGATCATCCAGCAACGCATCCTGACCCGAGATCGCCTTATCGATCTGGCCGAGCGGTTGCAGATTTATGCGCCAGCCCCGGGTGAGTCTGCGCCTGATCTGGAACGTGAAGAAATGGTACAGGATCTGCGCGAGCGGATCAGGATCGTCACCAGTGGTGACGGATTGTCTCAAGCGACCTTGGTATCCGTCACCTTCAAGGCGCGTACCGCTGAACTGTCTGCCGCTGTCACGAACGAAGTGGTGAACCTGATCCTTCAGGAAAACATAGCCATGCGGACCTCCGTCGCTGGTCAGACGCTAGAGTTCTTCAATCGGGAAGTAGGGCGGCTCGAACAGGAACTGGCGAAGCAGGCGGCCGAAATTCTGGACTTCAAGAACGCCAACAAGGATGCACTGCCAGACAGTCTAGATTTTCGCCGAGCTCAGCAGGCGGCAGCACAGGAGCGCTTGCTACAGCTGGACCGGGAAGCAGCAGTGCTTAAGGAACGCCGCACTCGCCTGATCCAGATTTACGAGCAGACCGGCCAGATCGTGGCCGAACCTACAACGAACCAGACCAACGAGGAACGGCAGCTTCAGGAGCTGCGCGAGGAAATGGCCCAAGCGCTTGCGGTGCTGTCTCCGGAAAATCCTCGGGTAAAGTTGTTGGCTACACAGATCGAGGCGCTTGAGAAGGCCATCGCAACTCAACTTCCGTTGGGTACATCGAGGCTGCAAGAAACCACCGATCTGTCGGTCTACGAGCTGCAGCTGGCCGATATCGATAGTCAACTTGATCTGATTGCCTCACAGAGGACCCAGACCCAGATCGAACTTGACGCTCTGCGCTCCTCGATCGAGGCAACCCCAGCCAACGCTCTTGCCATCGACACGCTGGAACGCAACTACACGAACACTCGGGCTCAGTATGATCTGGCGGTTGCAAACCGCGCCCGCGCAGAAACCGGCGAAGTGATCGAAACTTTGGCGAAGGGGCAACGCATCTCGATCGTCGAAGAAGCAATCCCGCCACTCAAACCTCAAAGCCCAAAGCGTAGGCTTATTGCTCTTGCCGGAGGGATGGGCGGCATCGCGCTGGGTCTTGGTTTCGTACTGCTTCTGGAGGTCATGAACTCATCGGTCAGGCGGCCGCAAGACTTAACCGCAAAGCTGGGCATCGCACCGTTTGCGACAATACCGGTCATGCGGACTACGGGCCAGGTCGCCAAGCATAGGGCAATCGTGATCGCGTCATTTGTGCTGGCTGCCTTGGCGATTTCCATGGGTCTCTGGGCGATTGACACCTACTATCAGCCGCTAGACCAACTCCTCAATCAATTACTCGGACGACTAGGCCTAGCCTATTCGGTTGTTCATCTGACCTCTGGGGCGTGATAGGAGAGTAAGATGGAGAAGATTCAGTCTGCCATCGCAAAAGCACGTGCTGATCGGGCAGCCACGCGTCTGCACGATGACGTGCCAGCCGTGGAAACGCCAGTTCCAAAGCCGTCATATGGTCCCCCTGTACAGCATTCGACAAGGGTCGCATCGCGCATATTGACGACTTACCCAGATCAAGCCGTGGCTGCTGCGCTGACGGTGCGGTGGCGAGAGTTTCCGATCTTTGAGCCAGTGAAGGCGCACATGGCGCGGAACCATGTGGTAACGTTCACTGGCGCGCCAGACTCGGTCCATTTTGACGTGATGCGCACGCGGCTTTTGCAGCTGATGCGCGCAAACGGTTGGCGACGCGTAGCGATCACCTCACCTGGACCTTCCTGTGGAAAATCGACGCTGGCGCTCAATCTGGCCTTTTCATTCGGCAGACAGCCCAACTTGCGTACGCTTCTGCTTGAATTGGACCTGAGGCGCCCCTCACTGGCCCGGCTGCTTGGGTTGCGCAAACAGCACCATTTCTCTCGGGTGCTCGATGGCTCAGAGCAACTGCATGACAACGCCGTCCGTATCGGGACGAATCTGGCCATCGCGACACAGTCTGGCGCAGAGCCGCAGTCTGCAGAAATGTTGCACAGTCCAGCTGCGGGCACAACGCTGGATGCAATCGAAGCCAGCTATGACCCTGCGATCATGCTTTGCGACCTGCCGCCGGTCTTTGCCAGTGATGATGCGATGGCCATTATGGGCCATATGGACGCAGCGCTCATCGTTGCGGGCGCGGAAATGACCACCATCAGGGAAATCGACCGCTGCGAACGCGAAGTTGCTGATCAAACCAACGTTATCGGCGTCGTTCTGAACAAGAGCCGTTACCAAGAAAAAGACTTTGGCTATGACTATGGCGGTTGAACTCTGATTGGCACCTTAGCTGCGACGGAAAGGGATCTTCAGTTTGAGTGGTTAAGGAGGTTTTGACCACAACCAAACCGGTACAGTCTGTGGAAGACTTCGCCTTGAAGAAATCCGGCGGCATCACGACCGGCCAAGCTTCTTGATACGCATCAATACCCGGCTAACCAATCGCGCCGATGCCTCCAGACATCTGCCCAATACGCTGCTCTGGCTCGCTTCTCTTCGCTCGAGGCCCACGCGAAGGGTCGCGATGCAGCAAAACGAACTGCCCCCCAAAGCCACATCAACCCGACCCCGAACGGTACCTGCCAAGCGGGCCAGTGATCCCGAATCAGGGTCATGCGTGCCTTTGCGACCATCTGACGCTTTCGAGCAAGATTGCTACTTGAGGCGCCTTCCAGATGAACAATTTCAGCCTCGGGCGTGACCATTGGCTGAAAGCCCATCCGATGCGCGCGTAAGCACAAATCTGCCTCTTCGCCGTACATAAAGTACCGCAGGTCGAACCCTCCAAGTCTTGCCCAAATTTCGCGGCGGACAAGGAAGAAACAGCCCGAAACAATGTCCACTCGGCGTACGGTATCACGACCCCACCCACCCATCGCCTCGGTGTTGAAGATGCTTGACCGCGGAAAGGCCGCCGTAAGTCCCACGGACATACAGAAAGCACTCCAGAGTGTGATGCGCTGCCAACAGGATGCTAAGTTTAGACTTCCATCGGAAAAAACTGTGCGCCCACCCCAAATTCCGGCCTGCGGCTGCGCTTGTGCAAACTCTACAAGATTGTCCACTGCGCCAGGGTGGCATTCCGTATCAGGATTCAGCAGCAACAGGAATTCCGTCGTCGCGCAGGCAGCAACCATATTGTTCGCACGTGCAAAACCCAAGTTCTCGACCGAGCGAACTAGTTCGACCTGTGGAAAGTCCTGCGCCACTGCATCTGCCGACCCGTCGTTCGAAGCATTGTCGAACACGACCACTTTGAACTGCGTCACAAGGGTTGTTGAAAACAGGGTGCGTAACGCTGCCAGCGTCAGATCACGCGTGTTGTAGCTTACAATGATTACGGTAAGCTGTGGCTCAGCTAACTGAACAGGCTTAGACATCTGACTACCTCTGCAAGACAACTGGCTTGACGCTCTGCCAAGTGAAGGTGGCTTGAAGACTCAGCCCATCCAAGAGGCGCACAGCTACAAAAAACCAGAAGTGGGGCCTTAAGATACATGCCATCATACCTTTACCACACCAAACTGCCTGTGGACAATCGACAAGCTCCAGTTGCGCCTATAGCCACTCGTGATGAGATGTAGCAGCTGTCCCTCCAGTAACGGAATTGAAGAGTTACCAAGGGTCGAACGACGAACGGTTTCAGCTGTGATTGCATCAGTCGACTTTCGCCACCCAGTTGCAAGAAACTCCGCCGACAGCCTCGCTATTTTTGGCCCGGACAGACGCTGATTCTCCATCGATGTAGATTAAAAGGCATACTTGTCAGTTCTGCAAATGCAACCGGACTTGAAACCTTGGAAAAGCACACGTAACCCCAGCCGCCGATAGTCGCTTACATCCGAGGCTTCGCGGCTGCTGATGTCAGATGCCCGGCACAAATCCTTGAGAGGTCCATAAGCCAAACGTTTGCCAGAATCGTTCCGCAATGAGAAGAAGAGATTGCGACGGACGAGCAGGAAGCTTGAAGTGTCGAAACCGGTTATATGGGCAATAGTAGGGTACAGAAGCAACGCGCTTGCGCTGTGAGGCGTACTTAAACCACCATCCATACTGCCGCTCATCTTTTGGAGTGCTGGCTGAAGGCTGCATTTCAATAGAATCGATTTTCTTCTGATCCTGGGACGCCCGAAGTACAATTAGGAAGAACAGGGCTCGATGATGCAGTCAGCTAATCCGATTTAGTTTCTCTTGCTTTCTATTTTTTTCAGTTTCTTCGGTATTTATTTCGATATTTTTTGGAAAGGAAAAGGCAGAGATTTAAGGTTTTCGGTTTGTGATATCTCCAGAAGGCAGACTTGTTTTCAGTTTGGCAGAAGATTGTCGCCTTTGCTTTACCAAGGATCAATCTAGCTCTCCTGATACGATGCAGGCTCTTCTCTTGAATTGAAAAGACGACATGGCGCTGTTCTGCATCGAAGCGTAAAGAACCGCTTCATAGCTCAGCAGTATTATTGATCGCATTTTCACTACGTCGAACGATCTTCTTTGTCCTCATACCCTCATTTTAGACTGGAGGATGAGCGTGGAGTTCCGAAAAAGATCAAAACAAAATATCCGAGAATGCACCCCACGCGGATTGCCGCGCCCTTGCCGCTCCACCTATGGTCACTTTGTTCGTTTGCCGATATGGGTTCTTCCGGTCCGCGTCCAGACTTTGCAACCATTTGGCCTGACGAGAGGGCAACATTTTACTGCATTCTGCTGCCTGTCGAATTGACAGACTTTGGCCAGGTCGGCCTTCTGAAACGTTGTGCAACCCCCAATACATGGGCGAGCGTTTGTGCTGCGACCCGCACAGACAGAACACAAAGGTCGCAGACTGCGCAGTTCTGTAGCTTGACCTCGATTGCTCTGGCTTTCGCCAAGTGCCTGTCAGAATTTGGTCCACACTGCCGCTCATCCCCAGATGTTAAAGGGGCGAACAAACTCGTGCTTTTACCCTCAGCGGCCTGCGCGGCCTGTTGCGCGTCATGTGAACTGGAATGCCAACAAAGCGGCGAACCACGCTTGGCCAAGAGCTTAGATGTCGCTGGACATCGTGGCTTTTGGGCATCCGTAAGGTCTAAGCCTGAGACGCAAGTTATCTATTTCGGTCGAATGAGCAGGAAATCCTGCTGGTAAGGCCGAGGTGACGAACGGTAGCTAGTCGCTTGCCGGAAAGAGAATCAGCATTCTTGCTTTGCACCGACAGTATGGGGCCATTTTGTCGGCGACTATCTAGGCCGCCCGGTCTGGAGGACAGTTTGCAAGAAGAACTCCGATCTGCACAGCTTTTCGGCTACCTGAGGCCGCAATCGACCCTAGGTAGAAATCGAAATCAATACTTTCAACTTTTGGATGCACGATGCGGCAGCGCAGACGACGCCTAGCAACAATCTTGAACGTCTGAGAGTTAAACTGGGCCCCAAAACACCATCTTGACCCGCTATGGATCAAGTGTGATGAGACTGGAGGATAACCGCCAATTATGTTCATGATTGTTTTGCATGAGGGATGGTCGCACGCCCAATGATGAGAACCGTGGACACTGAGTTTGGTTCGATTGTCACCGCTTTCGCCGCAATGGCTGCGAGATATGGTGATTGTGACGCTGTCTTGGCCGACCAGACTGTCCATTCCTATGCTTGGTTGGACGCCCGGTCCCTGGCTATCGCGAATCAACTTCAAAAGCGGGGAGTCAAGCGTGGTTCGGTAGTGGGTATCGGTTCAGCGCCCGGGGCGGCAGCAATCGTCGCAACCTTGGCGGTGTTGCGAACCGGGGCAGCATATCTGCCACTACCCATGGGCTACCCGCCGGAGCGGCTTCAATCGATGCTGGAGAAGTCTGGCGTAAAGCAAGTTCTAGGTACCTGGTCCGGAGCTACTGAGACGATCGAAACCCTGGATTTGGAAGCTCTTGCAGAGCAACCCGCCGCGGATGGCGATTCCCTGCCAGAGCCTGAGCCGGATGACCCCGCGTATGTGATGTTCACCTCGGGATCCACTGGCCAGCCGAAGGCTGTGGTCGTACCGCACCGGGCAGTGTTGCGTCTGGTTGTCGGACAAGACTTCATGCGCCTTGGTCCCGGAACGCGCATCCTGCAAGCCGCGCCGATGGCGTTCGACGCTGCGACGCTCGAAATCTGGGGGGCGCTCCTGACGGGTGGCACATTGGTCCTTCCGCCGGACGGTCCGCCCAGCCTGCGTGCATTGGGCAGTACTCTTCGGACTCACAAGATTGACACCCTTTGGTTGACAGCCGGGTTATTCCACGCGATGGCCGACGAACGGCCAGAAGACTTTGCCCCACTGACCCAGCTCTTAACTGGCGGTGATGTCGTCTCGCCCGCAAGGGTGAAGCGTGTGCTGGAGGCATGCCCCGGCCTTAAGATCATTAATGGCTACGGGCCGACCGAGAACACCACCTTTACCTGCACACACACGATCACGACCGAGGACCTGGCCAGTGGACGCCCGTTGCCGATCGGTCGGCCAATTTCTGGGACTGAGGTTTACGTGCTGGACGACGCGCTGAGGCCCGTGGCCGACGGCGCTGAAGGCGAACTCTGTGCTGCTGGAGCGGGCCTGGCGCTGGGGTACCTTGGCAGAGAAGACCTGACCGCCGAGCGATTTGTCGACGCACCCTTTTCCCCTGGACTGCGGCTCTATCGTACCGGTGATTTGGTGCGCTGGTCGGGCAACGTGCTGGAATTCCTGGGGCGGATCGACACCCAGGTCAAATTGCGTGGCTATCGGGTGGAGCTGTCGGCTATCGAGGCGGCGATGGAAGCCTGCGTGGGCGTGCGGCAAGCGGTTGCCGTTGCCAGAGACGGCAGCGATGGGGCCGACCGGATGCTGGTGGCATACCATGTCGGTGGCGATGAACGGACACTGGCTGCACATATTGCCGCGACACTGCCCGACTATTCCCGCCCGGCCCGTCTGGTGCCTTTGGATGAAATACCCCTTAACGCAAACGGTAAGTATGACCGCCGCGCCCTGGCTTTGCGTCCTCTCCCCACCAAGCCAGCCATACCAAATCATGTTACGACCTTGGGCAGCAGCATTGCTGCACAGATGGATGCCGAACTTACAAGTCTTCTGGGGGTCGACGGGCCCTTACCGCAGGACACCAGTTTCTTCGACCTTGGCGCATCGTCGCTGGTGGTCGTGCGCCTGCATGAACGAATGCAGCGCTTGCTGGGCCGCGATTTCCCTGTGACCGACTTCTTCCGTCACGGGACGATCAAAAGCCTGTCGCGCCATCTGTCCGGTGCCACGACACAGCCCGAACCTAGCCGCGCGGTGGCCAATGCGGCCCCGATTGCGATTGTCGCCATGGCAGGCCGCTTTCCTGGCGCACCCTCGGTCGAAGCGTTCTGGCAGGCGCTGACCGAGCGGCGCGAACTGATCTCGCATTTCACCCAAGACGAGCTTGATCGTCCGCTGGCCGAAGGGGAAGTACCTGCACGCGGAGTTCTCGACAGATCAGAATGGTTCGACTCGCAACATTTCGGCCTGACCCCGCGCGAAGCCGATCTGCTGGACCCCCAGCACCGGGTTTTGCTGGAACTGGCGCAAGAGGTTCTGGACGCTGCCGGCCATGACCCCGAGCGTTTTCCTGGCCGTATCGGCATTTTTGCCGGGGCCAGCCAAAGCTCGTATCTCTTGAACAACATTGCCAGCGCTCCAGGGGCTGCCCGCGCGATTGCGGCGGGTTATCCGGTCGGTGACGCTGCAACAACCTTTGGCAATGACAAGGATTTCCTTTGCACCCGCATTGCCTACAAGCTGAACCTGCGCGGCCCGGCAGTGACGGTGCAGGCAGCCTGCGCGACTTCTCTTTTGGCCGTGGCCCAGGGCTGCGAGGCGTTGCGGTCGGGGGCTGCCGACATGGTTCTGGCAGGCGGGGTGTCAGTAACCTTCCCGGCACGGCGCGGATATGCCTATGCGGCCGAGGGCATGGCGTCGGCAGACGGACATTGCCGGACCTTCGACGCCGATGCGACCGGTACAGTTTTTGGCGATGGCGCCGGCCTTGTCGCCCTTCGACGACTAGATGAAGCGCTGGCCGATGGCGACCGGGTGATTGCCGTCATTCGCGGTTGGGCCGTAAACAATGATGGTGCCGACAAGGCGGGCTATGCCGCGCCCTCGGTTGCTGCCCAGTCTGCAGTGATCCAGGCGGCTCAGGCCTCGGCCGGAGTGACGCCGGACCAAATCGGCTATGTCGAGGCGCATGGGACCGGCACCGCACTGGGCGACCCGATCGAAGTGGCCGCCCTGGCCGAGGCCCTTGTCGGCGGCCAAGATATCTGGCTGGGCACGGCGAAGACCAATGTCGGGCATCTGGATATTGCCGCCGGTGTGACAGGCCTCATCAAGGCAGCGCTGACCGTTCAACATGGGAAAGCCACACCACTTCTGCATTTCCAAAGGCCGAATCCGCGGATCAACTTTGCCGCAACGCCGTTGCGCCCAGTTACGGAACTGACCCCTTGGGGCGGCAAGGGCCGACGACTTGCGGGGGTTTCAGCCTTTGGCGTGGGCGGGACCAACGTCCATTTGATTCTGGAAGAAGCGCCGGAAACCAAGAGCCAACCCGCTCCCCACACAGGACGCGTTATAGTCCCGCTGTCAGCCTCAACCTCTGAAGCCTTGACTGCGCTGGGCACTGCGCTCTCCGGGTGGGCCGAAGCGCATCCCGACGCACAGATTTCAGAAGTCGCCGCCGCAATGGCCGCCCGCCGCCGCCACCGCTATCGCGCGGTTCTGGTGGCCGACGGCATGGCAGAGCTGGCGATAGCGCCCCTTGCGCGGGGCCAGAGTGGGCCTGCAGCCCCGCTCACCTTCCTCTTCCCCGGTCAGGGCGCGCAACACCCGGGCATGGGAGCGGCCCTTTATGATACAGCACCCGCCTACCGCGCTGCTCTGGATCTGTGCACCGAAATCCTAAAGCCCGAACTTGGCCTGTCTCTGCGCGATCTTCTGTATGATCGGGACCATCCGGCAATCGCTCAGCGGCTGCGGGCAACCTCTTTGGCTCAACCTGCCATCTTCGCCGTCAGCTATGCGCTGGCGCGGCAGTGGGAAGACTGGAGCATTCGCCCTGACCGTATGGCTGGCCATTCTGTCGGCGAACTTTCTGCGGCGACACTGGCCGGTGTATTCCGCCTCGAGGATGCCTTGCGCCTGGTTGCCCTGCGCGGCCGGTTGATGGACGACCTGCCAAGCGGGTCGATGCTGTCGGTCCGCGCGTCAGAAGAGGCGATCGCGCCCTACCTGGGTGGCGACATCGACCTCGCTGCCGTGAATGGTGGCACGGCCTGCGTTTTGGCCGGTCCGACCGAAGCCATCGCAGGTCTGGCTGAGCGGCTTCAGACCGAAGGCATCGTGACGCGCCAGCTGAATACCAGCCACGCTTTCCATTCGCAAATGATGGAACCGGCACTTGCGCCCTTCCATGCTGCGGTTGCGCAGGTCGCGCTGGCCGCCCCGTCCATTCCGATCATCAGTACGGTCACCGGCCAACCCCTGACCGCAGCCGAAGCGGTGGATCCCGGATACTGGTCGGCCCACATGCGACGCCCAGTGCGCTTTTTTGGGGCGCTACAGCAGCTTTGGTCCGGGGGCCGCGGCCTGATGCTTGAGGTCGGGCCTGGCCGCACGCTGGCGACACTGGCCAATCAGGACCCTGCGCGCCGGACAGTGGCTCTGGCCAGCCTGCCTCATGCCGAAGCCGGCGACAATGCCGACCGAACGATGCGCGAGGCGTTTGGACTTTTGTGGGCAAATGGCCATTCAGTCGACTTCGCCAAGCTGCAGCCAATGGATCGCCGCGCCAGCGGATTGCCAAGCTACCCCTTCCAGCGCAAGCGCCATTGGGTTGAGCCTTGGAATGGTATCGTCGTCGATGCCGAAACACCGGCTGACGCGCCAGCATCTGTGGCCCCAGCGGAAGTCACCGCGGACACGGCCACAGCCGTGCGCGCCCTTCTGGCAGACCTGTCCGGTTACACCCCTGCCGATCTGCCGGGCGATGTGGGTTTCTTGGCCTTAGGGTTCGATTCCCTGATGCTGACCCAGGCGGCGCGAGAGATCTCACGTCGCTTCGGGCTGGACATCACGCTGCGAGAACTGATCGACGGTTATGGGAACATCAATGCGGTTGCCGCCCATATCGATCAGAAAGGGCCCGCCAGAACCGCATTTTCTGCACCGCCTATCGCTGCACCGCCCGTGGCGGCCCCAGTCTCTGCTCCAACCACGCAGATCAACCGTGAAACGCTGTCCATCACGCCGCGCCATCGCGACCATATCGACCGCCTTGTCGCCCGATTTACCGCTAAGACCGCGCGGTCCAAGGCGCTGACCGCACAGCACCGACCGCATTATGCCGACCCGAGGACGGCGTCAGGCTTTAACCGACTGTGGAAGGAGGCGGTCTACCAAATCGTCACCAACCGCTCCAAGGGCTCGCGCCTGATGGACGTCGACGGAAACGAATACATAGACATCCTGAACGGGTTTGGTCCGGGGTTTCTTGGCCACGGGGTGGCCCCCGTCAGCGACGCCGTGGCAAGGCAACTTGCGACCGGATTCGAAGTGGGGCCGCAATCGCAACTTGCGATGGAGGCGGCAGAACTGTTTTGCGCGCTGACCGGGGCCGAGCGGGCGAGTTTTGTCTGCACGGGGTCAGAGGCAGTGGCAGCAGCCATGCGCCTGGCCCGGACGGTCACAGGGCGTGACCGGATCGTTCTGTTTGCGCGTGACTATCATGGCAACTTCGACGAGGTTCTGGTGCGGGCTGGCGGAACAGGTGCCACCTTTCCCATTGCCCCTGGTATCCCACGTGAGGCGGTGGGCAACGTCACCGTGCTGCCTTACGGCACGCCCGAAGCGCTGGACTACATCCGGTCGCAGGCGGGCAACCTGGCTGCAGTTCTGGTTGAACCCGTGCAAAGCCGCCGCCCCGAATTCCGCCCGGTCGAGTTCATCCGAGAACTGCGCAAGATCACCGAAACCCACGGCAGCCTATTGATCTTCGACGAGGTCGTGACCGGGTTCCGGATGGGACTACAGGGGGCGCAAGGACTTTACGGCGTCGAGGCCGATCTTGCCACCTATGGCAAGGTGGTCGGCGGAGGGATGCCGGTCGGGGTTGTGGCGGGCCGTGCGGCCTATATGGACACTTTCGACGGCGGTGCTTGGAACTTTGGCGACGATAGTTTCCCACAGGCGCCAGTGACCTTCTTTGCGGGCACCTTCGTGCGCCATCCGCTGACCATGGCCGCGACCAAGGCAATGCTCGAACAGTTGCGGGACCTTCCGCCGCTGTTCTGGCAGTCGCTTGCGGCAAAGGGAGACCGTCTGGCAGGCCAGGTCGAACGCTGGTTCCGCGCGAACGACATGCCATTTGCAATCCCGCACTGCGGGTCGCTCATGTACCTTCGGATCGATGGCTCCGAACCTCTTGCGCCACTCATCGGTACCCATTTGCGGGATCGCGGCGTGTTCATGCTTGAGGGCTTCCCCAGTTACATGACGGCGGCACATGACGACGAAGACATCGACCATGTCGTCGCCGCCATAAAGGATGCGGCTGAAGAGATGCGTGCCGATGGTCTGATCGGTCAGACCGAGGGACCGCCGCATGAGGCGCGCGTCACGGCCGCACCGCCGCGATTGTCGCTACCGGATGGCGAACAGCGCATCCTGCGGATGATGTCCGCACCGGCTGGCCCGCTGGAACGGCCCAGCACCGAGGCGCAACGTGAGATCTGGTCGGCCGTCGCTTTGGACCCCTCGATTTCGACAGCATACAATGAAGGCGTGTCGCTGATCCTTGACGGGGCTATCGACAGCGCGGCGCTTGTCGCTGCGGTCCGTGCCACACTTGCCCGCCACGATGCGTTCCGGACGACCTTTACGCCCGATGGCTTGGGAATGCGCGTTGAACCGAAGAGACAATTCGACGTAGCGCTGCACGATCTGTCGGCATTGCCCCAGGCCGAACGGGACGCCGCGCTGGCCCAGCTTTTGCGCGATGAAGCTGAAACGCCTTTCGACCTGGAGCGCGGCCCCTTGGTTCGGTCCCGCCTGGTGACCGAAACGCCGACGCGCCATCGGCTGCTACTGACAGCCCATCACATCGTCTGTGACGGCTGGTCGATCGGTGTGGTGCTGACCGAGATCGCTGCACTTTACACTGGCCGAAATCTGCCGCCGCCACAGAGCATTCTGGACTTCGCCCGCGCCGAAGATGCGTGGAGCGTTACCTCCGACGCAGCGAAAAGCCGCGCGTTCTGGACCGAAACCCTGGCTGGCCTTCCCCCGATATTGGACCTGCCCACCGATAAACCGCGCCAGGCTGATCGGGAACGTCACGGCACCAGGCTGGACATTTCCCTGGGGCCGGATCTGACCAAGCGCCTGCGCGCCCTTGCGCGGACGGTGGGGGTGACGCTGCCGGCGGTCCTTTTGGCGGGTTGGCGTGTCCAGATCGCCCGAGCCGCAGGTGTCTCTGACCTTGCCCTTGGTGTGCCCGCAGCCGGGCAACCGGCGCGCGATTTGCCCGGTGTGGTGGGCCATTGCATCAACCTGATGCCAGTGCGCAGCCGGGTCGATTGGCAAGCAGGCTTTGCCGTTCAAGCCAAGGCCGAGCAATCGGCGCTGCTTGCAGCGCAAGAACACCAGTTCGTCACCTTTGGTGCCTTGCTGCGCGATTTGCGTCTGCCCCGCGATCCAGCCCGGGTGCCACTTGTGCCCGTCATTTTCAATGTCGACCCGCCTCTGGACCCCACAACCCTGGGCTTCGTCGGGGTGACAGCCCAGCTTCAAACCATTCCGCGCAAACAAGAGCATTTCGAGTTCGCACTGAACATCGCCCCCACGGGTGACGGGGACATGGCGCTGGAATTGTCCTTCGCATCGGACCTTTATGACCCCGAGACCGCACAGGCCCAGCTTGCGGGCTTTGTCGCGGTGCTGGAGGCAGGCTGTGCCGACCCGAACGCGCCCCTATCGGTCGCGACCGCGGTTCCGGCTGCCTGGCTGGCGCCCGGCATCGGTGCTGAAGGTCCAATCCCAGAAGGCGAAACGATCTGGACGCTGTTCGAGGCGCAGGCCAGCGCCAACGGTGATGGCCTTGCCCTTATCGACGGTGCGCGGCGCATGACCGCCGCCGAGCTGAAGACCGCTGCCGAGGCGCTAGCCGCGCGCATGGCCGCCCAGGGTGTTGGCCCTGGCAGTCGTGTCGGGCTTTGCCTGGATCGGTCGGTGCGCGCGGTCGTTGCCATGTTCGCGATCCTTCGACTTGGCGCTGCCTGGGTTCCGCTTGACCCGACAAACCCGGACGCACGCCTGCGCTTCATTGCCGAAAACAGCGGTGCCGCGCTGATCCTGACCACGGCCGCTCTGGCCGAGCGCATCGGCCTTCCGGCCGGTCGGGTGCTGGACCTGGATGCCAAAAATGGTGCGACCGCCCCCCTACCGCCGGTGCCGCGCGATGACCAGGCGATTGCCTATGTTGCCTACACCTCGGGATCAACCGGCCAGCCCAAGGGTGTCATGGGGCCGCACCGGCCTATGCTGAACCGCTTTGCCTGGATGTGGCGCAGCTATCCGTTTGAGCCGGGCGAAGTCCTGGTGCAAAAGACCGCGCTGTCCTTTGTGGATTCGATCTGGGAAATCTTCGGTCCCCTGCTGGCCGGGGTGCCCTTGGTTGTGATCCCGACCGAAACCGTCCGTGACCCCGCCGCGTTCATCCAGAGTTTGGCTGGGCACTCTGCCACCCGGCTTGTTCTGGTGCCCTCGCTTTTGGACGCAATGCTTGAAACGGTTCCCGACCTAGGTGCGGCGCTGCCCAAGCTGCGGCTGGTCTTCGTATCGGGGGAGCGGCTGACCGGGCGGCTGGCGCGACGTTTTGCCAAAGCGGCCCCGCATATGCGTCTGATCAACCTTTATGGATCGTCCGAGGTTGCGGCCGATGTGACGGTTCAAGAGGTGGATGGCGACTTTGGCGAGTCCGTCCCGATCGGGTGGCCTTTGGACAATACGCGCCTGTATGTTCTGGATGACCTGCGCCGACCCGTCCAGCCGGGCCGTCCGGGCCGGCTGTTTGTGGGCGGCGCGGCGGTGGCTGCGGGGTATCATGGGCGCCCTGACCTGACGGCGGAACGGTTTGTGCCCGATCCCTTCGATGCAACTCGGGGCGCGGTGATGTTCGACACGGGCGACCGGGTGCGGTTCGACGTTGAAGGCAGGCTGCATATCCTGGGCCGAACCGATGCCCAGATCGCCCTGCGCGGCTATCGGATCGAGCCGGGCGAGGTCGAGGCGGCACTGTGCAAACGCCCGGATGTCGGTGAAGCGGTGTTGGTCGCTGCCGGACCAGACGATGACAAAACGCTCGTTGCCTACATCACGGCGCGCAGCAAAACCGCGGCCCCCGATCCGATGGCACTGCGCAAAATCCTTGCCGGTCAGTTGCCCGGATATATGGTGCCGTCGCGCATCATTCTTCTGCCGGACATGCCGCTGAATCCCAACGGCAAGATCGACCGGCCCGCCCTGGCGGCCCTGCCAATGCCTCAGACAGAAGTCAGTGTATCGGAAGAACCGCCCGCGACCCCACTGGAGGCAGACCTGGCGGACCTCTGGGCGCGGCTTATGGGTCTGCCCTCGGTCGGGCGGCACGACAATTTCTTCGAATTGGGTGGCCATTCACTTCTGGCGGTTAAGGTCATGGCCCATCTCCGGCGCACCCGAGGGTTGGAACTTCCGATTGCCAGCCTGCTCGCCCACCCTACCGTCGCCCAGCTTGCCACCCATGTCGACTCGCAGACTGAGTTGCGTACTGAAGATTGGGACAGCCTCGCCGCTCTAAGCGCGGGACCGAAAGATTCTGATGCGCGCCCGCTGTTTGTCGTCGGCGGGGTCGGCGGCAACGTCAACAATCTTTATGATCTGGGTCGTGCATTTGACACAAAGCGCCCGCTGGTCGGTTTGCAGACCCGGGGTGTCGCTGGCCACACGCCACGCAACAGTCTTGTCGAGATGGCCGCCGATCATGTCCGCGATATCCGCCGCCATCAACCGCATGGGCCGTATTTGCTTGCTGGGTACTCGGGTGGGGCGTTCACCGCCCATGAAATCGCCCGTCAGCTGGAAGAAGCGGACGAGACAGTAGCCTTCCTCGGTATCCTTGACATGTACGCCCCTGGCCATCCCCCGCCCCGTGGGCCCAGAGCACCATTCTGGAAGGGTGGCCCGGCCGGGTTCTGGAAACGGGCATGGCCCAAGCTGCATGCGGTCCTGACGCCCTCGCCCGTGCTGCGCCTGATCGAGCCATTTGCCCTTGATCACAGTCGACAGGTGCGTCTGGTCCGACACTGGATGAAAGCGGCGCAAAGCCACCGCCCGGGACGGATCAGCGCACCTGTCTGCCTTTATCTTTCGAAGGGAGATACACCCGATCCGGCCATTGCGGCGGCTATCACACAGGGCTGGGAGAAGCTGGCAAATGGTGGGGTCAAGGTGCGATGGGTCGGTGGTGATCATCTGAGTATGCTACACGCCCCGCATATCGAAGGGGTCGCCGCTGCGCTGGAAGACGACCTGAAGGACGCGTCTCAATGACCCTCAGCTTTCGTCATGCGCTTCCAACGCTTCCGCCCGGGCTTGCGCTGCGCATCTGTCGTCTGGACGATGACGGCGATATCGCGTTGCATCAGGCCGCATCTACTTTGGCCAAAGTTGAACTTGACCGAGCGGCAGCGTTTAACTTTGATCGTGACCGAAACCGGTTCGTGCGCGCCCGTGGCTTTCTGCGGCGCGAGGTATCGGCCGTCCTGGGATACCATCCGGAAAAACTGGCCATTCGGATCGGACCGCATGGAAAACCCTTTGTGGACGGTCATTCTCTGGGGTTCAATCTAAGCCATAGTGCCGGTTTAGCGGTCCTGGCACTGAATGCCGATGGGCCGGTTGGCGTTGACGTGGAGTCGCTTGCGCTGGTGCGAAACACGGCTGATCTGTGCGAGACCTGTCTTACCTTCGCCGAAAGAAACGCCCTTAAGGCGGCGCCAGACGCAAGCCGTGACTCACGTTTCCTGGCCTTTTGGACCGCAAAAGAGGCCGCGGTGAAACTGACGGGAACGGGCTGGAGTGTAGAGCCCAAGACCGTCGAATTGAGCCTGGTCGGAGGTCTTCCAATGGCAGTACAGACCCCACCTGCTCGCCTGATCTCCATCCCGGTTCCGGGACATCTGTGCTATATGGCTCTGCCCGCCAACGAAGAGGCGTCAAGGTGAGACAAGCGATACGCAACTTTGGCCGTGTGATCTACGGCACAGCTTTGGAGCGCCTGCGACCCGATCTTGTCCGCAAGCTGGACAGCGATATCTCCGGGCAGAAATCTCCGGGTGACGTCCAGGCAAAGGCCGCAATTCTTTATGCGCGCCTTCGACGTGCCAGGCTTTTTGGCAATCGGGCTGCGGCGGAAAGCGCGCTGCGGGCCTGGTGGCAGGCCGAGACGGCCGACTACTTCTATGATGGATATCGGGCTAGGTTCGACAAGTGGTTCTTCGGGCCGCACCAGATGCTGATTGAGAAGCTGTGCGACCATGTCGCTTCCGCCGGATTGACCGAGCTTATCGAGATCGGTTGCGGCGATGGCCGCGCACTAGCCCACTGCGCCAAGCGCATGCCCGGTCTCAAGCGCCTGGTCGGGCTGGACGTCAACGCGGATATCATCGCCCGCAATCGCGCAACGCCCTTCGGCGACCCGCGCATAGGCTTTGAGGCCGGAGAGGCTGGTGCCTGGATCGCAGCACGACCGGCGCCGGGCCGGGTCCTGCTCAGCTATGGAGGCGTGATGGAATACCTTGCGCCGGAAACCTTGGCGGCTCTTCTGTCTGGGGTCGCCACCCATCGCCCGGCCGCTGTTGCACTGTGCGAGCCGGTTGCCCCGGAACATGATCTTGACCGCGAAACCGGGGCGATCATGTTCGGATATGAAAGTTCATTTTCTCATAACCATGCGTATCAATTGCAGGCGGCAGGGTTCAGCATTCTTTGGCAGCAAGAACTGCTATTGGATGGTATCCGCTGGATGATGATTGTCGCAGAAGCAGGAAAGCAGGATGCGGTCACTTCTTCAAAAGCATGAAATCTGGGTCTTCTTTGCCCTGATCATCGTCGCAAACACTGTCTTCATTTTTGCGATTCACGAGGGTCACCTACCTTTCAAGCTCTACAATACCGGGCGCTTTCTGCTGCTCGGCGCTGTTCTGGTTGCTGTTGTTGCCTTGTCACGGGGCTTCGGCGGCGTGACGTCACTTCTGGCCCCGCTGACCCGGTGGCGCGTGTCACCGGCATGGTACCTTTTTGCTGCGCTTTGGGCCGTCTCCTTGTGTAGCGTCTTCGTCATTGTCCATGCGGCAGTGACCGGGTCCTGGCCAGAGGCGTTCGCGCCGGGTCTTGAGACGATGCTCCAACCATCAGTGTTCCGGACCGTCCTTATTGGTGCCCTTATTGGAGAGATCGTTTGGGTCTCATACGCCTTTGCGCGTCTGGCACCGCAACTTGGAACCATCGTAACGGCTCTCGTCGTAGGTACCGTCTGGACCGGTTGGTGGGTTCCGATCGCAATAATGAATGTCGGCGTGATCCCTGACTTGCCACTGGTGGCATTGTGGATCAACATGATCGGCATCGCCCTGGTTTGCGGGATCGTCTACGGGCACACCCGCAGTGGTCTTCTGGTTCTTCTTTTGCAGTTCGGTGTGAACTCGTCGATCGTCGTGTTCCCAGTTTCGCCGTCCACAGGTGGCATATCGGTCTATTGGGCTTTTTCCATAGCATACCTTGCAGCAGCCTTGTTGCTTCTGATGCTGTGGCCCCCACGGCCAACCCCCGCTTTTGGCGAAAAGCACTAGACCGTTGGGGAAACCGACACGTCCAAGGCCGCTTTTCCGCATAGGGACTATATGCTAGTCATGTCAGGGTAATGTATCGCTGTGGACAAGCGCTGAAACTGGCTAGGACCGTTCGACCTTGCAGGGGCGTCCGCATTTGCGTTCTGAGGCGCGAAGAATTCTTACGGGACTGTCGAGCTGACGAATGAAGGCCTTTTGCATCAATCTTGACCGGCGACAAGACCGCCGTGACCGTATGTGGTCAGAGTTTCAGAGATTGGGGGTCGAGGTTGAGCGTGTAGCCGCCGTTGATGGCAGCCTTCCCGACTTCACCGCAATCACGGCTTCTCTCAAGCCTGGCGCAAGCGGGCTGCGTCTCGGACCTGGGGCCTACGCCTGTTTCCAAAGTCACCGGCTGTGCTGGCAGAAATTGCTGGAAAGCGGCGATCCGCATGCGATGGTTCTGGAGGACGATCTGATCATCGCCGAAGATTTCGCCCGTTTCCTGACCGATGGCTGGGTTCCCACAGATGCAGATGTCGTCAAACTGGAAACCCGCGAAGTTCGAGTGCAGCTGGATCGCCGGATCGTTCCCCTCAATCGTGGGCGTTATCTGGCACAGCTGCGGTCATCGCATTTCGGAACTGGCTGCTATGTGATCTCTGCCGTGGCAGCCGAGCGTCTGCACCGTCAGACTGAAACCGTTCTGGACGCCATCGACGAGGTGATCTTTGATGCGCGAAGCCCGGTTTTCAGGATGACCAGAATCTATCAGATGGTGCCAGCACCAGTGATCCAGGGCGACCAGCGCCCCGGATCAAGCGTCAGCGCCGCCTGGGCGGCGACTTCGATCAACAACCGCTTTGGGCCTGGCGAGACGGCGGGCTCTGACGAGCTTTCGCTACCTGGACGCATTTTGCGGCGTCTGAAGGCCGAGGCTCGTGCAGCTTTGCACGGGACCCGCTATACGTTTGTGGGTCACGGTTAAACCCGCCGCCCGCCGCATATCAAAGCCCTTGACCCACGAGGCAACAACGCTATCGGGCAAATACTGATTGCAACGTTTGCGCACGTCGTGCGGCAACATCCGACCAGCCAAAACCCTGCACCAGGTTTCGGGCTGCTGTCCCCAGGTGTTGCCGTCGTTCGACCGAGGCCGCAAGACTTGCAAGGGCGTCAACAAACGCATCGGTATCAGCCGGATCGATGGATTCCATCACGCCTGGGGTATCTATCATTCGACCGCCACCTGCCCGAGAAGCAAGAATGGGCAGACCATGCAATGCGGCTTCATAGGTCACAAGCGGATCGCCTTCCTCGATCGAAGGAATGACGAAAACATCTGCGCGGGCAAGCTGGGCATGCACATCATTGACGAAGCCAACCGCCTCGACCCGGTCGCTGTCCAAAAGGTCGCGATAGCGGTCGCGGATTGCTGGTTCGATCTTGCCGACCAGCAAAAGCCGGTGCCGACCACCCAGGCGCGACCAGGCGTCCAGAAAATGGTGCATCCCCTTGCGTATGCAGGCAAAGCCGCAAAACACAAACACGATTCCATCTTGATCCCGGCGCGGTCGCCGAACTGGGGGAGCCAGCGCAAGATCAGTTCCATAGCTTGACGGCAGGATGCCGTGGCTCAGCGGAGAGTTCGCCAATGCTTCTTCAACGCCCTTGCTCGGAGCAAATATCGCGCTGGCGCACTGGTACTTTTCTTCCTCTTCGCGAATACGGGCGTCAGTGATGCCATGCGCCGGCGCGGCACCAAAGGCATCATAGGCGGCATCGAGAACTCGCTTAGCGGCAGCCATGCGTGTGTTGATCCCCTCCAGAACGATGGGGACACCCCTCTTGTGCAAAGCGATGTGGGTCTGCAGCGACACACTCGGCCAAAGATAGGCAATGTCACCGTCGTCAACACTCTCGAGGAACTGTCGCTCTATCCTGCGAGACGCGGTCGCAGCAATCCAAGGGTACGGCAAGGCGGAAAAGACCGGCGGGACCGCAAGGCGCATCGGCAGATCTGGCGCGGCAGTCCGGCGTCGAACCGCGTGAACGTCAACCGGATACCCCGCCCTGTGCATCCCCTGCAGGATACTAAGGCAAGTATGGCTTGGGCCTACTCCGTCACAAGCCATTGGAAGAAGTGTTCTCAACGGCATGCCATTCGTTTGGCGCATTTGCGGAATCGCGTGCACTTTCATTCGTCCAAGTCAGATCCCCGATCGAACCCTTCACCAATGACCATGAACACGCAAAACCTTGAGTATCTCATCATGGTTTCTGTCGCCAGGTGACTTCAGCGTTGTGCCCCCTGAAAAGCATCACGCCAAGCATGGATTTGCTGCGATAAAGGCGGATTGCGCACAGGCAGGCGAAAGCTGTGGCGCGCTCTCGCAGTCCAGAAATCCGGCTTGATCGCAAGATCAAAGGGACCTCTTTCAGCGGCGATACGGCCATTGCCATGGCCCGAAGAAACCATTTCACCTTGCCCGCATTGGTCGTGGTTTTTTCGGGATAGTCGTGCGCGATATGGCGAGCCCATTTCTGCGCCAGTTCATGAAACGACTTCCGGGCGGGATGATAGACAATCATCCTGGGCACATAGTCGATACGGTAGCCAAGCGCGCGCGCCCGTCGACCCCAGTCACGGTCTTCCGCAATGTCGATACCACCAAATGGGCCGACGTGACGCAATATCTCTGCCCGCGTTGCCAAGTTGCCTGTCCCAGAATAGCCCTCGGCTATGTGTTGTTGGTTTCGGAAGGAAAAGATCGCCTCGTACGGCTCAAGGAAAGTCGGTTTTGCCGGGTCAGCATATCCGACGCGCACGTCTCCACCAATGATCTGGGTATCTGGCAGGCCAAATCTTGCTTCAATGGCCGCCAGCCAGCCTGAATCTGCGTGGCAATCGGCATCGATGAAGGCCAGCACTTCCCCAACAGCCGACGCAGCCCCGGTATTGCGCGCAGGCCCCGGTCCTGGCGTCACTTCAGACAGAAGTTTCACGGTCGGAAATGCATCGCATACCGCTTGTGGCATGCGGTCGGATCCGTTGTCCACGACGATAATCTCGACTTCGGCTGCATGGCCGGTCTGGCTTGTCAGCCGCTCAAGGCACTGCCGAAGGTAGTCTTCCTGGTTGAAATGCGGGACTATGACAGAGATACGCATAGCATGTAGGCCTCAAAAGAATTCTCTCATGAAAGTTTCAAGGGCGAAAAGCGACCAGAGGGTCTTTGAATGGTCAGTCCGACCGTTGGCATGTTCTTCAGCATAGCGCAGCACCTCACCGCGATTAAGGTAGTCGCGGGTCACGGCATCGCTGCCCAGCACCAGGTCATGGAACTGCGCGCGAAGCGGGCCTCGAAACCAAACGTCTACAGGCATCCGAAAGCCGTTCTTCGGACGTCGCAACACCGCCTCTGGCAACCGCGGGCGAAGTGCCTCGCGCACAATGCGCTTTGTCGTACGGCCCTTGATCCGCCAATGCTCGGGCAGACTTGACGCATATTCTGCCAGCCGGATGTCCATGAACGGCGCACGGCCTTCGATCGAAGCCGCCATTGTCATGCTGTCCATGCGCTCCAACAGGTTATCGGGTAGCCAGGACGTCTGGTCAAAGTGCAAAACACGCCGCAGAGGTGACGCATTGGCCGCAGCATTGAATGGCATTCTGGATATCGACCGGGTGTGGGGCGGTCCGATCCACATCCGGCTACGTTCATCTGGGCTCACCGCGCCGAACCAGCGGACCATGCGCCGCTCGAAATCTCGCTCGCACAGCGCGCGGCCGGCAATCCCGATCCGACGCCCCGTGCCCGGGATCAGCGCCCCTGTAGCTTTCATTGCAAGCCCGGCCAGCGCTGCCAGTACGGATCCTGCGAAAGGTCCGGCAAAGGCTTCGGCCAAGTGCTTTGGATATCCCGCGAAAAGTTCGTCCGAGCCTTCGCCTGACAACACGACCTTTACGTGGCGAGCGGCTTCCATTGACATCATGTAGATTGGCAGGTCGGCCGTCTCGCTCATCGGTGCGCCGCGATGGCGGCTCAGCAGCGGCAGAAGACCAAGCATCTGGTCAACCTCCAGTTCGACAGGCGTATGAATAGTCCCCAGCAGCCGGGCTGTTTCGGCGGCTGCAGGCAGTTCTGCATCCGGATCGCCCCGGAAGCCGACCGAAAACGTCCGGATCTCGGGTACGCCTAGATGCCGAAGAGTGGCAACGATCGAGGTGGAGTCCAGTCCGCTGGACAGGAAGGCACCAATCGGAACATCCGCCCGCATCCGCAACCTGACGGCTTCATCGAAGACTTCCAGGAAACCCGCAACCGCGTCGGCGGGGACTGGCAGACGCCCGCCCCCCTCCGCCTCGGGCGGCGTCCAGTAGCGACGTTCCTGCCAAGCGCCATCCTGCCACCGGATCAGGCTTCCGGGGGCCAACTTTCGGATCCCGCGAAAAAAGGTGTTCGGTCCCGGCACGTAGCGCCAACACAGATATTCGTGCAGCGATTCATGGTCGAGTGTGGCCGTGATTCCCGGATAGTCGAGAAGGGCTGCGATCTCTGATGCGAAAACGATCCCTTCACCGCGGCTCTCCGCAAGGACGGAAAAGTACACGGGCTTCTTTCCGAACGGGTCGCGCGCCAGCGTAACCGAGTTGTCCGACCGGTCATGCAACGCAAAGGCGTACATGCCGCGAAACCTGTCAAGACTGGCTTGACCCCAAGCGCGCCAGGCCTCAAGAATGACCTCCGTGTCGGAAGACGTGCGCAAGACCGCCCCAAGCGCAAGCAGATCTGTCCGTATTTCCAGGTAGTTGTAGATTTCCCCGTTGAAGACGATGGTAAATCGACCATCGTGACTTTGCATCGGTTGATCACCCGTTGCCAGATCGATGATCGAAAGCCGACGATGTCCAAGCGCGGCAGTGGTTCCATTCCCGAGCGGCATAAAGGCATGGCCATCGCCATCCGGACCCCGGTGGCTGATGCGATCGGTCATCTTGCGAAGGATTGCATCGCTCTGCGCTAAACCGATCCAGCCCGCGATCCCGCACATTGCTGCCTGCACTCCTGACTTTCCGTGTGCAGACTATCGGTTTGGGCACCCCAGGGTCCAGCTAGATTGCTGGTGAAGGAACAAACAGAGCGTTAATTGACAAGGTGATGGGAAGGAAACGACACTCTGCGCCCAAGTCGTGGCATTTTCCGGTGCATATGCAGCACCTAAGCTAAGCCATCACCCAGGCAATCACCTCTGCCCGGCCTTGTCTTGCAAGTCATGCGCGACCTTGCGAACTGCATCCAGCATCCCGCCCTGCGCGGTTGTCGGCTGCCAGCCCCGGCGCGTCAGAATACCGATCACGCGGGGGGCGTCGTCCAGCGGGACCCGCACCGCAACCAGCGCACCCAGCGCAATCTCGGGCCGCACCTGCAGCGCCGATATGAATCCCAGGTGGTCGGACTGTGCCAACAGTTCCCGCATCAGGATCAGCGACCCTGTCTCCACCAGACTGGCCGGAGCCTCAGGGAACAGCGCCGCGAAGGCTGCCCGACCCGGGGTGCCTTCGGGCGGAAGAACCCAGGGGTACCCTGCCAAACCTGCATTCGTACGCGACTTCTCAGCAGGATGTCCAGGACGACAGACCACGGCCATCCGGTCTTCCAAAAGTGCCTCCTGCGTCAGGTCCGGCACCACCTCCCCCGGCCGCAAGGCTCCGATCAAGAAGTCGATCTCGCCCCGCCGAAGGCCCAACAGTAACTCACGAAACGGCCCCTCCACCACCTTCACCCGCAATGTCGGCCGTTCCACACGGAACCGAGCCAACGCCGGACCTAGTAGGCTAGACCTCGAAAGGGGCATCCCCCCAATCACGATCCGCCCCACCTCCCGCCCCTGCATTTCGGCCAGGTCAGCCCAGGCCTGATCCATTTCAGCCTGCAGGAGCCGCGCTGCAACCGCCAGCCTTTGTGTGGAGCGGGCCGCAATCACACCATGGCGTGTACGATCAAACAGTGCCCGGCCTGCTTCTCCTTCTATCTGCGCAACTGCCCGATGAACTGTCGGCTGCGCCACTCCCAGCCGACGCGCTGCTTCCGAGAAGCTTTCGGCCTCCACGACCGCTACCAATGCCTGCAACTGCGCCATCGTTGCCGTCAGCACCAACCGGGGGGCCAGATCGGCCAGCGCCGTATCCAGCACCGATAGTGCCCGGTCGATCCGTTCGATCAGCCTAAGCCCCGCTTCTGTCGGCAATAATCCCTGTGGTCGCCGGTCGAAAAGTCGTAGCCCCACCTGCCGTTCCAACCCCGCCACGGCGAGTGTTACCGCAGGTTGCGTCAGCCTGGTCGCGCTTGCTGCTCTCGCTGCAGACCCCGTGCGCCCGATGTCGCGGATGATCCGCAGGTGGCGTAAGCTTGGCGTCATTTCAACGCCTTGAGCACGGCATCGGCACGAGAGCCGAAGTCATCGCCCCCCGGCTCCACGAGCCCCGCCAGATGTGCCTGCCAGTCAGCTGTCGCTGCCGCCATCCGATCCGGCAGCCCCAGATCTCGCAGGGTCACTGCCACCTCCTCCATCTCCGCCGCCCGCCGCGCGCCGTGAACCAACATCCGTTCAAGGTTGTAGGCCCCCCGCGCCAGCCAGTCGATCCCGGGGTCCGATGCCTGCAAGGACGCGATCACTGCCTGATCGACCCCTGCTTTCCGCGCCGCAAGGAAGCTTTCCGTCGTCAGCGCCTCCAGCCCTTTCACAATCACCGACCGCAACATCTTGATGGATGACGCCTGCCCGACAACTTTGCCAGCCACCACCGGCTTCATCCCTAGCGGCGCCAAGGCATCTATCGCAGCCTGAGCGTGGGGACCAGAGACCAGCATCGGCGTCTGGTGCAGGCGTGGATGGATCGGCGCCATGATTGCCAAATCGACATACCGGCCCCCAGCCGCCTGGATCGTCCCAGCCGCCCGCAGTTTTGTGCCGGGAGAGCAGGAATTCCCGTCCAGCCACAACGCCCCCGCCGCCAGGTGCGGGGCCGCCGCTTCGGCCGCCGCCACCGCCTGATCTGCGGTGACCAGGCAGAAGATCACTCTCGCCCGGGCCAGCCCATTCAATTCGCCAATGATCACACCCTCCAGCGGGTCGACATGCTTGAGGTCATGCGCCACGCAAGAACGGCTGAGCCCTCTCGCGATAGCCCGCCCAGCCTCGCCAAAACCCTGGAATCCAAGCATTTCCGTCATCATCTCCTCCCGGACAAAGCTTGAAAACCATCGTGTCGTCCTGGCCTTTCTTCCAGTTACTATAGCACAAACTTATACCCATCGACGTATTTCTGAATTGGCCTTTCCTGGCCTCCGGTCCAGACCCGACGCCAAGACAGGAGACGGACAATGACCGATCAGAAGACCACGCCCAAGACCGCCCTCGTCATCAGCGCCCATGCCGCCGACTTTGTCTGGCGCTGCGGCGGGGCCATCGCGCTGCACGCTGCAATGGGCTATCGCGTCACCGTGGTTTGCCTGTCTTTCGGCGAACGCGGCGAAAGCGCAAAGCTGTGGAAACAGCCGGGCATGACGCTGGAAAAAGTCAAGTCAGCCAGGCGGTTAGAATCAGAACTGGCTGCGAAGAAGCTGGGGGTCCATGACCTGATCGCCTTCGATCTGGGTGACTATCCGCTAGAGATCGACCGCGCCGCCAAAGACCGCCTGACAAGCGTCATGCGCGCAGTCCAGCCAAACTTCATGCTGTCGCACAGCCAGTACGACCCCTACAACACCGACCATATGCTGACGACGCAGGTGGTCCTTGAATGCCGGTCCACGGCGCAGGCCTGGGGCCACAATCCTGGTGAGCAAGTCCTTGGCGCGCCTCAGCTTTACCTGTTCGAGCCGCACCAGACCGAGCAGATGGGCTGGAAGCCCGACACCTTCCTCGACATCACACCGGTCTGGGACCGCAAACGTGAGGCCATCGAATGCATGGCCGGGCAGGAACATCTGTGGGAGTTCTACACAAGGGTCGCGCAGAATCGGGCGAACCATTTCACCCGTAACTCGGGCGGGCAATCAGGCGGGCGGGCCTGCCAGTATGCCGAAGGCTTCCAGTTGATCTTCCCGCGCACGGTGGATGAGCTATGACCGACGTCGCACATCTCGGACATGTCGAGATCTACACCGACCGCTTCGAGGAAAGCCTTGATTTCTTTACTCGGGTCTATGGACTGAAGATAGCTGGCCAGGACCGTAGCAGTGCGTACCTGCGGGCATGGGACGACTATGAGTACCACAGTCTAAAGTTGACCCGGCACCACACCACCGGGGTCGGACATATCGGCTACAGGGTCAGCAGTCCCGAAGCGTTGGACCGGCGGGTCACGGCGATGGCTGGAGGGCGACCTGGGGCATGGCCGCGCTTTCCGGTTCGAGGACCCCTTCGGCCATGTCTTTGAACTCTATTGGGACACCGTGAAGCTAAAGGGGCAAGGGGCCGACGCGCCCGCGCTGAAGAACACCTCGTCCGCCTTTACCGGTGTCGCGCCTCGACGACTCGATCACCTCAATCTCCTTTCAGCTGACGTCCGCGAATTTCGCCGGTTCATGGAGACCTGTCTTGGCAGCCGGGTGACCGAGATGATCCAGTTGGACAATGGCCGGATCGGCGGTTGCTGGTTCACGGTCAACAACAAGACCTATGACCTTGCCTGCACCGAAGAACACGGAGGCGGGCATGCGCGGCTGCACCATGTCACCTACGCCACCGACCAGCGCGAGGATATCTTGCGGGCAGCCGACATTTTCCTCCAGCACGGCGTCCATATCGAGACCGGTCCGCACAAGCATGCGATCCAGGGCACGTTCTTCCTGTACGTCTGGGAACCCGCCGGCAACCGGGTGGAATTGGCCAACGCGGGTGCGCGCCTGATCCTTGACCCCGATTGGGAACCCGTCGTCTGGACCGAAACCGAACGCAAGAAGGGTCAGGCCTGGGGGTTGAAGACGATCGATACCTTCCACACACACGGCACCCCTCCGGTCAGGAATGACTGAGATGTCAGTCGTCGTCCAAAACATCGAACGCGCCGCGCCGCATGTCATCGACGGCCTCGCCCGGGCAGGCGTGGCCACCGTGCACGAGGCACAGGGCCGCAAGGGTTGTCTGCAAAGCCACATGCGACCGATCTGGTCTGGAGCTCAGGTGGCAGGGTCTACCGTCACAATCAGCGCGCCTCCTGGAGACAACTGGATGATCCATGTCGCCATCGAGCAGCTTCACCCCGGCGACATCCTTGTGCTTGCCCCAACAAGTCCTTGCGACACCGGCTATTTCGGCGACCTTCTGGCGACATCCGCCCTGGCTCGCGGCTGCCGGGGCCTGGTGATCGAGGCGGGCGTCCGCGACGTGCGCGACCTGACGGCGATGGGCTTTCCGGTTTGGTCGAAGGCGATCAGCGCTCAGGGCACGGTAAAGGAAACCCTGGGCAGCGTGAACGTCCCAATTGTGTGCGCCGGGCAGGCGATCCATCCTGGCGATGTGATTGTGGCCGATGACGATGGCGTCGTTGTCGTCAGACGCGACGAGTCAGAGGAAGTTCTGGCCAAGGCCGAGGCCCGACTGGTCGCCGAGGAAGCCAAGCGCAAACGGCTTGCGTCAGGGGAACTGGGTCTGGACATCTACAGCATGCGGCCCGCGCTTCAGGCGAAGGGTTTGAAATATGTCTGACGGCATCCCCTGCCTATGGATGCGGGGGGGGACGTCAAAAGGCGCATACTTCCTCGCACGCGACCTGCCGGCCGATCCCAAGTCCCGGGACGATCTGTTGTTGCGGGTCATGGGCAGCCCAGACCCCCGACAGATCGACGGGATCGGCGGCGGCGATCCGCTGACTTCGAAAGTCGCCATCCTTGGTCCGCCTACGCGGCCAGACGCCGATGTGGATTACCTGTTCCTGCAGGTCTTTGTCGATCAGCCGTTGATAAGCGATGCGCAGGGCTGCGGGAACATCCTTGCGGCCGTGGGGCCCGCGGCGATCGAGCGTGGGCTGGTCCCAGTGAAGGGAAATCAGACCGAAGTCCGCATCCATATGGTCAACACGGGCGAAGTCGCATTGGCTCGCATTAAGACTCCGAATGGTAAGGTCAGTTATCTTGGCCAAACAGGAATAGACGGCGTTCCCGGGTCCCATGCCGCAGTGGCACTGATGTTCCGAGGTATCGAAGGGTCGAAGTGTGGCGAGCTGCTTCCGACGGGGCGAGAGGTGGACCGGATCGACGGCGTGGACTGCACGCTGATCGACAACGGGATGCCTTGTGTCGTGATGCAGGCCCGGGCTTTTGGTCTGACTGGAAAGGAAAGCCCCGAACTTCTGGAAAGCGACGCCGACCTGACGGCCCGAATCGAGACCATCCGACTAGAGGCGGGGCGCCTCATGGGTCTTGGTGACGTAATCCATCAGTCGGTGCCAAAGATGATGCTGGTCTCGGACCCTATAGCGGAGGGGGCGATCCATACCCGGTCCTTCATCCCGCGCCGGGTCCATGCCGGGATTGGTGTCTTTGCGGCGGTGACAGTGGCGACGGCTTGCCTGATGCCCGGCTCGCCGGCCTGGTCAGTCGCACGACGACCCGAAGACGGGCGATACCGGATCGAACACCCGACCGGCGCGGCGGAGGTCTATCTCGATTTGGATACGAACGGTCGGGTTGCCGGGGCAGGCGTCATTCGGACGGCGCGGAAATTGTTCAGTGGCTTCGTTTTTCCTTTAGGAAGCCACTGAAGGCGGGCCTTCTCCGGCCCCGACATCTGACACAACCCCCTCCAGCCCACGTCGCCAGGAGCTGCTTTGCGGCCAACCCTGCTGTCAGACCCGGCAGGTCCTGATGGCGCGCCACTACAGCCGCTGAGCGTTGACACATGTTCTTGCAAGTAAGCGGGAATAGGTGGGAACAGCCGGTAGCAGGTGAAAAGGTGTGACAGGGCGGGGGGTTAGAGGGGCCGGGGTGGTAGATGGTGTGGCGAATGGAATGTCAGCACGGACGGGCTGGGAAGCCGGGCTGGCGGCGGCGGGATGTGGCGAGGGGTGTCTGGAGGCCGAGGTGGCAAAGGGCGTTTAAACCCAAGTAAAAAAGGGGTTGAAGGCCGATATAGGCGGCCTTGCGCGGGCAAAACGGGCCGTCGAACGGTCCCGGAACATGCAAATGAGGGTGCGAGTTCGATTGTCCAGTTGCATGTTTGTGCTAAAGGACTGAAAGCGCAGGATTTTGTAGTGAAATACCGGTGTCCTGCCCGAGCTGCAACATGCAAACGATTTTCAGGGGTTCAGTGCGTCGACCGCGCGTTTTGCATCGATGTACCGGTCGGTAGATCCTCCAAGAGCGCAGAGCGACAAGGCAACCCGCAAAGCGTGTGGTCGTGCATCTTCACCGTACTGCCGGTCCAGCGTCCGAAGCCGTGCGTCACCGCGACCGGCCTCGCAGTCGACCGCAGCCTCGGCATAGGCGTCGGCGACAGCGGCAGAGCGCAGATACCACACTCCACCGCCAGCCGCGGCAAGGACAGCGACCGCAGCCGCACCGATAGTCTGAGCGTTCGTCAAAGGCACAGGTAAAGGTGCTCCAGCTGGTAGTCGTTCACCATACGCGATGAGGCGTATTCTGCCGTTCGCTTCCCGCCCTTGTTGCAGATGCGAAGGGCCTCGGCATCTGTGATATCGCTCCTCACCCCCTCACCCGCCCAGTTCGTCATGGCGATCTTCACGCTGTCGCCATTGTAGTCCGATACCAGCGGCTCACCGGCCGGAACGCAGGCTGACAGGGTGAGGAGGGCAGGAAAGGCAAGGTTTCGCATGAAAGCTCCTGAGATCAAGGGATTCGGTCGGTAGAAGGGTGCTGCGCACCTGGAGCCCTGGTCAAGCAATCAATGGTTAAGATCGGACAGGATTAGGCGTCAGATCTTGCCCTTCAGGGGCACGATCTGGCCGAGCCAGACGACGCGGCCGACAAGGCCCATCAGGGTGGTAGATCTTGCGTCGAGGATTCGGGCTGGGCCGTCCGGTGTGGTGGGGTGAATGACGGCCTGGTCCCCCGCGAAGGTCATCCTAGCGACCAACACGCGCCCAGCTTCCCGCAGACACCAAAGGCCAGGGCCGGACCGGGTACCGATGCGGGTGTCGATGAGGGCGACGACCTCATCCCCCGGATGCGGCGAGATCTCGTAACGGTCGGGAAGGATCGCCTGCAAAAAGTCAGGCACGAGCTGGTGACGTTCCAGCCAGACCCGCGAGAAGGCGACAGGCGCGCTGCCTGAGCCTGGTCCGGCACCGTGCCATGGGATGGTCAGGAAGCCGGAAGGCGGCGCAGTGCCATCATCGTTAGTACCGACGACTGGAGGGGCGTCCAGGACAGCCATCTCCTGCTTTGTTCCGATCCTTATTTCCAGGCCGAGGGCATCACAGATTTCCTTTGTGCGGGCGAGTGTGGGCCCGGCCTGCTTTTCGGACCGGAGCACGTTGCGAATGGCGTCTGGCGGCAGGCCAGCCGCGTTCTCCGCTGCAAAAGCGTTCAACCGAAGCTCGGCCAAGCGATCACGAATCAGATCGCTGAAAGTTTGAACAAAGGTTTCCACGACTCGGGATTATTACCGAATGAAATAGCGCTTGACTATCGGTAGCCGTACCGGTTAGCTGCTCGGTATCAACACCGAATGGCGGGCGGTATGGAAACCCTTACCCTACTGAGACTGGCAGAAACCTTTTGTGCCCATGATGGCCGCAAGCTGTCGACGATCTCGACCTACGCGAGCGGCGACGGCAAGAAACTGTCGCATCTGAAGAAGGGCGGCGGCTGCACCGTCAGGGTCGCGATGAGGATGTTGGACTGGTTCGACGCGAACTGGCCCGCCGACCTTGCCTGGCCTGCTGACATCCAACGCCCGAGCTGTGGCGCGAAGTCGTCGCGCGCTCGGAGGGCTGCGTGATGCCCCATCCCTTAACCACCTGGAGACCTGCCATGACCAAGATTCTTGCTGCCCTGCGGCGGCTGGGCGACGCATGGGAGAGCGAGCTGATTGCGGCCGCCCTCCTGTTCGCCGTCATCCCTGTGATCCTATCCCTGGGGGGGCGCGAAATGAACGCCCTTTCCCCCAAGGCGATGCTGACTGACCTGGAGCTGATCCAGGCCGTCCGCGAGAAAGCGGACTTTGCCGAGGCCGAGATCGAGGCTGCGTTCCGGTTCCGCGAGGGCGCTGCCGTGCGCGAGTGGCACCTGGAGCGGGCCGATACCGCCACAGTCGAGCTTCTGGGCTTGATCAACGGGCCGCAGTACCGGGCGGTTTGGGATCGGATGGTAGATTTCGCAAACAAACCGGCCCGCGAGGAGATCTGCAAGAACCTCGCAGAATTCGTTCGCCGGGAGGCAGTCGCATGAGCGCGCGCATGACCCTTGCGGCCCTGGTGGTCGCTGCAGCCACCTGCCCCGTTGCCGCCGATGACGATCCAGTCTTCAAGAACAGCGACTGGGTGATCGAGACCGCGACCAGCCTGACGATCATGTCCGACGGCGGTGGCAACATCGACGATTATGCCGACCTGATTGCCGATCTGGGCAGGACCGAGGTGCGCATCCTGGGCAGCTGCAAGTCGAGCTGCACCATGTTTCTGGGCATGCCAAATGTCTGCGTGTCACCGGATGCCGTGTTCGGGTTCCATGGACCGCGGTCGGGTGACCAGAGCATTCGGTACCTTCTGAGCCTGGTCGACAAGATCGCCAGCCACCATCCCGAACCGATCGCCGAAAAGTTCCGGTCGGATTGGGGTCTGACGCGGGATTTCACCTGGCTCACCGGAGCTGAGGTCTTGGCGATGGTGCCCGGCTTGAAGACGTGTGGGACGGAGGGCCAGCGATGAACGCCCCGGTCATCGACCTGACCCGCCGCATGGTCGCGCAGTCAGAGCGCGCACGGCTTGCGGGCTTTTTGCATGCCGCTGCCGAGGCCGAGCGCTGCGCCACGATTTCTGACAGCTTCGACACCTCGGCAACCATCGACAGCCGGGCTGCCAGGGACGCCGCCGTCGCCAGCCTGGTGGCCGACGAGACTCTGTTGCGGCTGGCCCGAGACCCGGGTCTTGCCACGTTCCTGGGCCTGATCCTGGAGCAGTTGAACGGCATCGCGGAGGGACGGCTATGAGCGGTGCGCCTGTTCCCGAGGCCTGGACCCGGCTGGTAGGTCACCATCGCGCCGCCCAGGTGGCGCAGGACCAGATGAAGGATCCCGGTGCCACCCAGATCGCGCGCGACGATGCGACGATCCGCTATGCCCGCGCCTGTGACGCGATGGTGGCCGAGATGACCCGTTTGTCCGAGAGCCACGAGCTGGGCCGGATCACGATGCTGCTGGCCCGGAAGGAGCGGCGGTGATGGGCATGGAGAAGTTCAGCAAGCCGGGCCTTGGGAAGTGGCGGGTTGTGCAGAAGGCCGAGGAGGTCTTTGAGGTTCGCACACCCGACAACGCGGTCTATGGCCGCTACAGCTCGCTTTCGCAGGCCGCCGCGACCGCGTCCACCCGGCAGAAAGAGACTGATCTGGCTGCACGCCGCAAAACCCGTGCCTGCATGTGCTGCACGGAGCCCTTCCAGAGCGAGGGCATCCACAACCGGTTGTGCAGCCGCTGCCGGTCGAAGGAGGCCGACAACTGGAACCCCTACGGCCTGGCCCCCCGGAGCGGACGAGCGAAATGAGCGCGATCGGCCGGATCCATGCTGCCAGCCTTTCCAGTCCCCGGCTGCGCCGGTTGCTGAAGGTGCTCGGGACCGGCCAGACGCTGACCACGCTGGATATCGTGCGGCGGGCCAAGGTGATGGCGGTCAGCGCCAGCATCTCGGAGCTGCGCGTCCACAGCGCGGAAATCACCTGCGTCCGGCAGGCTGCCCCCAGCGGAGTGGGCACCTGCTTCTACTACACCATGACGAAGGCACCTGACCTGAAATGACCCTACCGGAAGACGCGCGATCGGTACTCAACTATGTGGACTGGACCCTCGGTCAGCTTTGCCTGATCGTGGGCGACCTCTGCAGAGAAGCTCACATGTCCGATGAGGACATCAAGGATATCCTTTCCCAGGGCAACTCCGATCACCTCGAAATCATCAGCGATGAGGCTGACTCAGCTCTCTTGAGAATCGAGCAAATCGTCACCGAAGCACGGCTCTCGATCCAAACCCTCGTCGCTACCTATCGGGCGGAGGCTGATCGTGGCTGAACGTATGCCTTCCTTCAGCGAAGTGGCGCTTGCAGACATCCGGGTGCCGGCCGACCGGCTGCGTCCGATCAGCGAGGCTAAGGTCGCAGCCCTGATGCAAGTGATCGAGGAAGGCGTGTTCCTGGGCGCGATCACCGTGCGCCGGCTCGGCAAAACCAACACCCTGATCGATGGGGCGCACCGGCTGGAAGCTGTGCGGCGCCTGGGCCGGGAGACGATCCGCGCCGACGTGCTGGACTGCAGCTCCAGCGAGGCACGACGGCTGGAAGTGACCGGCAACCTGACTGCCGGAATGACGCCTGTTCAGGACGCCATCTTCCTTGGCGTCTATCAGGACGAATACGAAAAGCTGCACCCGGAGACGAAGCGTGGCGTGGCCGGTGCGCTCGCGAAGAACGGTCTGCAACGTGCAAATTTGCACGTTGCAGAACTCGTCGCCGAGAGCCGCCAGATCACTCCAGCGCAGGTGCGCAGGATTATCGCTGCTGGGCGCGCCCTGACTCGCGACGAGCGTGCCGCCCTTCAAGCTGCGCGCCACAAGATCCCGATGAGCGAGGTCGAGAAGCTGGGCAAGATCGGCGATCAGCCGCTCCGGGCCCTGGCTGTCGAAGCGCTGCTTGAGGGCAAGAAGGTCGCCACGGCCATCCGCGCCGCGAAGGCCGAGGCGGGCGGTGAAGCCCCCGTTAAGGACCCGGCTGAAGAGGCCTTCACGGCTCTTTCCAAGGCCTGGGCACGGGCGCCGATGGCCGCGAAGAATCGGTTCCTGATGCAGTACCGCCACGAGGTTTGGGAAGCCCAGAACAAGGGCGAGCCGCTGGCCAACTTCCTGGAACCGGAGGGGGATGAAAAGTGACCCTCACCCCCGCCCAGGAATGGTGGACGCCTGCGCAGATCGCCGAGAGCGGTCTGCCGGACCTGCCGAAGACCCGGCAGGGCGTTGACGCTCTGGCAGACCGGCTGAACTGGCGCGGAGCCAGCAAGTTCGCGCGCCGTCGGGCGGGCAAGGGCGGGGGCTGGGAGTACAGCTGGAAGCTCTTCCCGAACCGGGCCCAGCAGGCGCTGATCAAGCAGGCCGTAGCCCCGAAGGCCGCTGCCGCCCGCGCCCGTGACGAGGTCTGGGCCTGGTACGAGGGCCTGCCGCAGACTGTGAAATCCAAGGCCGAGGCGCGACTTCTGGTGATCCAGAAGGTCGAGGCGCTGGAACCCGGCATCGGGCGGTTCCTGGCTGTCGAACAGGTGGCGCAGATGGATCAGGTCGGGGCGCGCACGGTCTGGTCGTGGTTCGCCATGATCGAGGGGATCGCGGTGCATGACCGGCTGGCTTACCTCGCGCCCCGGAACCGCGCCGCCGAGAAGCGGCCCCGCGCCAAGGAGTGCAGCCCGGAGTTCGTCGAGCTTCTGAAGTCGGACTATCTGCGCCTGGAAGCCCCGCCCTTCACCGACTGCTATCGCCGCGCCGTGCGGGTGGCCAAAGAGAAGGGCCTGGACATCCTGCCCGAGCGGACCATGCGGAGGCATCTCGACGCGGCCGTCAGCCGGGTGACCCAAGTGCTGGCGCGGCAGGGCGTCGATGCCGTCAAGCGGCTCTTCCCCTCTCAGGTCCGGGACAAGACCTGTCTTCAGGCCTTGCAGGCGGTGAACGCCGACTTCCACAAGTTCGACGTTTTCGTCCGCTGGCCAGCCGTCGGCAGCGAGCCCGGCCTTGTCACGCGGCCCCAGATGGTCGCGTTCCAGGACATCTATTCGGGCCGCATCCTGGCCTGGCGGATCGACCAGACGCCCAACTCGACTGCCGTCATGCTGTGCGCGGGCGACATGATCGAGGCCTGGGGCATCCCGGAGCATGTCCTCCTAGACAACGGGCGCGAGTTCGCAGCGAAGGCCATCACCGGCGGCGCTGCCACCCGGTTCCGGTTCAAGGTCAAGGAAGACGACATTCCGGGCCTCTTCACGGCGCTTGGCTGCACGATCCACTGGGCCACGCCCTACAGCGGCCAATCGAAGCCGATCGAGCGCGCCTTCCGGGACATGTGCCAGTCCATCGCAAAGGACCCGCGCCTGGCTGGGGCCTACACCGGCAACACGATCGACGCGAAGCCCGAGAACTACGGCAGCCGCGCGGTGGAGCTGGAGGAGTTCCTGAAAGTCGTCGCCGAGGGGATCGAGGAGCACAATGCCCGCGAGAACCGCCGGTCAGAAGTGGCCTTCGGGCGGTCTTTCAACGCGGTCTTCGACGAAAGCTATGCGACCGCGCCGATCCGCAAGGCGACCGAGGCGCAGCGCCGGTTGTGGCTGCTGGGGGCCGAGGGCCTGCGGGCCGATGCCAAGAGCGGGATGATCCGCTTCCAGGGGAACGAGTTCTGGGAGCCCTGGCTGACAGAGTTCGCGGGCCATCGAGTGGTGATCCGCTTCGCCCCAGCGGATCTGTGGTCGGGCATCCATGTCTATGCCCAGGACGGGGCCTATCTCGGCCATGCCGCGTGCCGGTTGAAGGTCGGCTTCTTCGACATGGACGAGGCGCGCATCCATGCCCGCGCACGGTCGGCTTGGCTGAAGGCTCAGAAAGCCGAAGTCGAGGCACATCGGACACTGACGGCCATGCAGTTGGGGATGACCGTGGACGCGCTGTCCACCGCGCCTGTGCCCAGGGTCGAGGCCAAAGTAGTGCGCGCACAGTTCGGCAAGGCGCTACCCGAGGCTCCGGCCCGGCCCAGCGGGTCGCCGCCGATCGACGAGGCGACCTTCGATCGCATTCAGGCGGGCGTTGTCGCCAATCTGGACGCCGCACGGGCAGGCAAGACCCCTGCCGCGACGGCCGAGGAAACCGCACGCGACCGGTTCCGCCGGGCCTTGGACATCGAACGGAAGCTGGAGGCAGGTGAACCCGTCACGCGGGACCAAGAGCGCTGGCTCTCGGTCTTCCAGAACACCTCGGAATACCGGTCGGAGCGTCTGCTCTGGGACGATTTCGGGGACGCGATTTTCGGATGAGGGGAGCCGCCGGGGGCGGGCAAACACCCCACGGCGGCGAGTAGTGAGCAGGAGAGAAAATGACAGGAACTGGGGAACTTTACAATACGGTCGCGCCCTTGGCGAACGTGACGCGCCTGGTGGCACTTGTAGACCGGTGCCAGAACCGGGGTCCGGGACTTCCTGGACTTGGCTGCTTTTTCGGGCGCGCCGGTTTGGGCAAGACCACGGGCGGGATCTACGTCACGAACACGATGAGCGCCTGCCACGTCGAGGCGTTGCCTTTCGGCGGGCTGAAGAAGCTTCTGGAAATGATCGTGACCGAGTTGGGGCTGCGTCCGAAGCGTTTGATCCCCGACATGTTCGACCAGGCTGCCGCAGAACTGGCCGTGACCGGCCGCCCGCTGATCATCGACGAGGCCGACCACATCCTGGCGACCAAGACGATCGAGGCTGTCCGCAAGCTGCACGACGTCTCTGGCGCACCGGTGATCCTGATGGGTGAGGAGCTGCTGCCACAGAAGCTGCAGGCTTGGGAGCGGGTTCATGGCCGCATGCTGGCCTGGGTCGAGGCTGAGCCGGGCACCATCAAGGACGTTGAGCATCTGGCGCGAGTCTATGCGCGGGACGTCGAGATCGTGCCCGAGCTGCGAGAGGCGGTCCTGACGGCCTCTCGGGGTTCGATCCGCTACATCAGCACCAACCTTGCTGCCATCGCCGAGTTCGCGGCGGTGCGCGGTCTGGTCCGCATGACCCTGGCCGACTGGGGCAACGGGGCCTTCCACACTGGCGAGCCGCCGGTCCTGCGGCGCGGGGCTGTCCCTGCCGTGGCGCGGAAGGGGAGGGCGGCATGACGCACGATTGGACCAAGGACGCAGAATCGATGGCAGAGGCAGCCTTTGCCCTGGCCTGCACGCTCGACCAGTTTGGCTACACAGACCTGGCCCGGCGCATGGACAAGTCGTCGACCTGGGCCCGAAACCGGGTACAGGCCTGGATCAAGGCCGGTCTTCTGGAGGAAGTCCCGGCGGACGAGGGTGCCCCATGGCAATGGCGAGTGAAGGACAGCGCGAGGCAGGCGTTGCAGGTCCGCGCCCGGTCGCCTGAGGACAATCTCTGGACCGCAATGCGGCAGATGAAGAGCTTCAGCCCACGCACCTTGGCGGCCCATGCGACAACCGAGACCGTCGCGATTTCATTGGAGAACGCCCAAGCGTACTGCCGCGCTTTGCTTGGTGCGGGCTATCTGGCCGTAGCCCGGAAGGCCGTCCCAGGCAGGACCGAGCCGATCTACCGGCTGATCCGCAACACCGGCCCCCGTCCGCCGCGCGAAAAGCGAGTCCGCGCCGTAATCGACGCCAACACCGAGCAGACCATCGTGATCGGGGGTGGCCAATGAGCGCCGACATGATTGCGATGGCCGAAGAGGCCTGGGGTGCGCCCTTGCCCGACTGGATCCGTGCGCTGGCCATCGCCTGCGGCCGTTCCAGCCAGTCGAAGGTCGCAGCCCAGCTGGACCGGTCGCCTGCCGTCGTCAGCACCGTCCTGCGCAAGAAGTATGCCGGGTCCTACGAGCGGATCGAGGAGCGGGTCAGGGGCATACTCATGGACGGGCGGGTCGAGTGCCCGGCCCTGGGGCAGCTTCCCAGCCACGAATGCCAGGACTGGCGGGAGAAGTCCAAGACCTTCGCCCCCGGCAATCCGCTGCGCACTCGTATGTTCCGGGCCTGCCAGCGCTGCCCGGTCTTCAAGGGGGAGGGAGAGGCATAATGGGACCTGCACTTTTTGGGGTAATTCACACGTTGAGCCCGCAACGCCAATCGCCACCCTCCAAGCCGTCGATCAGCCAGTTGATCCGAGCCTATGCACGTCTTCTGGGTCTTTCCGTCGATGACCTGACCGGACCAAGCAAGGCTGCGGTCATCAGTCATCATCGGCACCGGCTGATGTACCTGATCCGGCAAATCGATCCGACAGCGTCCTACACGCTGATCGGTCGCTATCTGGGCGGGCGCGACATGGCCACTGTCCATGAGGCCGTCCGCAAGGTCGGCTATGGCGCTAACGCTGACCGCATGCTGGCCGACCAACTGGTCGAGACAGCACGGCAAGTCGTGCAGGAGGCCCACGAGGAGGCATCGACAGAGCGACAGGCGAGGCCCTGGCAGCTGCTTGCGGCGATCCAGGTCCTTCACGACGGCGAGCTGACCGACGCCGAGGCCCGCAAGGCAGCGCTGTCCTTCCTGAGCCAGCTGGAGGGTGCCAATGGCTGAGGTGCCCCACAACCCGAAGACCCTGCGCCAGGTGATAGAAGGTGCCTCTCGCGCGGTCGGAAAAATCGACATGCACGGCCTGCGCGGCATCACTGGCCTGTCGATCACCGAAATCGAGGACATGGCCCTGGCGCTGGTCGCCCTGGGCCTGATCGCCACCCCGCCGGGCGAAGCCCCGCCCGACACCCTGATCCTGACCCGAAAGGAGGCCCAAGATGGCCAGTGAGTTCAAACCCGCGCCGATCCCCACCGGGCGCATCACCATCGACGGGACCGAGCGGATCATAGACGCCAAAGGCGGCTACCTGCCCGTCTCGACCGTCAAACCCGCCGACCTGCTGATCGACCAGACCGTGCGCAGCATCATGGGCTGGATGGTCGCGGCCAGCGAGCAGATCGCCCGGCTGAAGGCCCACACCTTCGAGGACATTGGCGCGCTGGAGGCGCTTCTGGCCGAGCAGTATGGCGCGACCCTGGGCGGCAAGAAGGGCAACATGACCCTGACCAGCTTTGACGGCTGCCTGAAGGTGCAGGTCCAGGTCGCAGACCGACTGACCTTCGGACCCGAGCTTCAGATCGCCAAGACCCTGCTGGACGAGTGCCTGAACGAATGGGCAGCCAGCGCCCGGCCCGAGTTGCAGGCCATCGTCACCCGCGCCTTCAACACCGACAAGGAAGGCCAGATCAACCGGGCCGAGATCTTCACCCTGTTGCGGCTGGAAATCGAGGACGCGCGCTGGAAAGAGGCCATGCGGGCGATCCGCGATGCGATCCGGGTCGAGGGCACCCAGACCTACATCCGCGCCTACCGCCGCGACAGCGCCGACCAGCCCTGGCACCCCGTGACCATCGACATGGCGAAGGCCTGAGCCATGGCAGACGCGTACTTGCCTGTCTGGATACATGACCTGCCCGCAGACTTCGTCTGCCAGCCCGACGGCCAACTCAGGCTGAAGGTCGCAGATGCCGTTGCCAAGGGAACGGTGAAGGTCGTTGCCGGGCCGCTTCTCTGACATGTGCGCGTGGACATCAAACGTCCCTACTGGAGGCCAGAGAACGACCCGGCCCAGCCGCAACGCGCCACGCTGGAGGCTTATCATGGCTGAGGCCTTCGCGTTCTTCCTGGCCTGCACCGCCTTCGGCATCCTGCTCGGCCGCAGCTGGGACGCGGCCGCGCTGGCCCTGTGCCTGGCCTTGCTGATCGCGGTCACCCAGACCGTTCAGTGACCCCATCCCCGGCGGTGCGCCGCCGGGTCAACCCCGCGCCAGTGAGGCGCTGCCACCAGAGGAAGACCTGACATGACCGTGTCCAAAGGAAAACTGATCGACGACCTGGCCGAAACCCAGGGCATGACGAAAGCCGCCGCAGGCGCCTGTGTGGATGCCCTCCTGAACCTGATCCGGGGCGGTGCCGCCGCCGGAGAGAAGGTGATCATCCAGGGCTTCGGCACCTTCGAGATGAAGACCCGAGCCGCCCGCACGGGCCGGAACCCGCAGACCGGCCTGCCGGTCGACATCCCGGCCTCAACCACGATGACCTTCAAGGCTGCCAAGCCCAAGGCCTGATCCTTTGCCCCCGGCCCTGCCTGGGCCGGGGGTGCTGCCACAAGGGGACGAACACCATGGTTGCCTACAGTTTCAAACCGCGTTTCATCGAGCCGATCCGTCAGGGTCTGAAGACCCAGACGATCCGCGCCGTAGGCCTGCGCCGCCATGCCCGACCGGGCGAGCTGCTGCAGCTTTATTCCGGCATGCGGACCGCACATTGCCAGCGCATCCTGCCCGACACGCCCTGCCTGACGGTGATGAATGTCAAGATCACCTTCCGGGAGGGCGAGATCGCCCGGATCTTCACCGATTGTGTTCCGGTTCGAGACCTTGACGCATTCGCCCTGCGCGACGGGTTCACCGACGCGGTCGACATGTGGGCGTTCTGGCGCGATAACCACCCGGAGACGGTTCCTGGCTGTTTTCGCGGCCTTCTGATCGAGTGGGCCCGCCCCGCCGAGACGGAAATGGCGGTGGCGGCATGACCGAGCGTCCGATTTCCGAACTGTTTGCCGTGCTGGTGGAATGGGCCACCTCGAAAGGAGCCGAGCGCGTCGATCTTCTCCCTGGCCTATGGACCGGCGAGACGGATGACTGGCTGGTCGAGATGAACGGCCAGAAGACCGAGGTCGAGGGCATTCCGCCCTTCACCTTCAAGCTGACGCACAAGGTATTCCTTAGCATCGCCTTGATCAGCCCGTTCGACGGTGCCCTGGTCGGGGCCTCTGAGGTTGAGCTGATCGAGCACTTCAAAGCTCAGTGCGAGGTGGCGTCATGAGCAGCCTTGTCGGTATCATCCTCTCTGCCAGCAGAGGGAATCGGGCGTGGATCGGGCAGCATTCAAGGAGCGGCGTCTCGCCCAGCTTCGCACGGGCGGGTTCGCGCTGTGGGTCTACCGTGCCCACGACCCCATTTCCTGCCCCGAGAGCCACGCGGCATTCGATGGTGTCGTTCTGCCACCAGATCATCCGTTTTGGGAGCGCTGGCGTCCGCCGCATCGGGGAAGATGTGGCTGCAGCGTTGCCGGTGCGCGACATGAACGGGGCGCGCAGCGGCTCGGCGGCGACCCGGACAAGGCCCTGCCCACCTGGTGGGAGACCGTTGATCCGAACGATGGCGAGGGCGCGTTCGACTAACCTTCGGGTGGCGTCATGAGCGCGCCTGAAGTGACCATATTCCTTCAGCTCGTAGACCCGGCCACGGGGACCGTGATCGATCTGATCAAGGATCGCCCCGAAGACATGCCCGTGCACGATCGGCTGCGCGCCATCGGCTGCGGGATTGGCGCGGCGATGACAATCCACTCTGCGCTCGATCTCCACGAGGCGATCACCTGCTGGACGCCGCTGATGGAGGGCATTCAGGAGGGTTTCCGACTGGTTTCTACTGCCGCCGCTGAGCGGGAGGCGTCGGGCAAGGGGGCGGTGCAATGAACGGCCCTGTGGATTGGCGGCCAGCGTCGGAGGCAATCTGCCGTGAGGCCTATCGGCACCTCTTGGTACACAACCTAGCATTCTACCGCCTGCTGCCCGAGCTCGATCTGTTCAGCTACATCGAAACCTCCGAAAGCCATGCGATCTATGCGTACGCTGGCGACTGGCGATGGTTTATTGCGGCCTGGACCTACCCTGGCCGTGAGGTCCGACACCAGTTCCAGCTCTTCGTTTGGCCCCCAGAAGGTGAAGATGGCCTGACCATCGCAAAGGGGCAGTTCTTTTGTCCCCTAGTGCCGATCCCAGTGGTCGGTGAACTGCCATGACCCGCGCCCTGCAGAAACTTGTCCATGTCGGCTGCCGCGAGCTGGGGATCGACGGGGAGACCCGGCGCGATCTGCAGCTGGTTGTCACCGGCAAGGAGTCCATGCATGACATGGACGAGGGCGACCTGAACAAGCTGGTCACCGCTCTGAAGGAGCGCGGGTTCAATCCCCATGCGGGCAAGGCCCGGGCCAAGCGCCCGGCGGCGAAGCGGGCTGACGTCCGGTTCGCCCATGTCCTGTGGGGCAAGCTGCACAAGGCCGGGGCCGTCACCCAGGGCGGGGCCAAGGGGCTGAATGCCTTCATCCGCGCGCGGTTCGAGAAGGCCTGGGGCGCGGCCGTCTTCGACATCGACGCCATGCAGGACCATCGCCAGATCGCCACGGTGATCGAGGCGCTGAAGGGCATGTGTGCGCGGGCGGGGATCGAGCTGTGAAAAAGCCCATCGCCTATGTGACCGACCACGCTGTTCTGCGCCACCTGGAGAGGGTGCAAGGTATCGATATCGAGAGCGTGCGGCGTGAGCTGGGCCTTAAGGTCGACGCGGCGATCGAGGCCGGGGCGGCTGCAACAGTGGCCGACGGGATCCGCTATGTCCTGGTCGAGGACCGTCTGGTCAGCTGCATTCCGGTCAAGTCCATCCCCCAGCGCAATGGCCGCAAGCGCCGCCGCCGGATCCGCGAGGAGGACGAGGAATGAGCCAGAACCGTTCCTCGGCCGTGATGCAGCAGCGGGCCGAGCCACATGACAGCCTTGACGATTTCCCGACGCCGCCCTGGGCCACGCGGGCTCTTATGGACTATTTGATGCCGTCCTTCGGGCCGTTCTTGGACAAGTCGGTCCGCGAGCCAGCCTCGAACCGTGGGCACATGGTCCGGCCGCTGCGCGAGTTCTTCGGGCGTGTCGAAGCAAGCGATGTCCACGACTATGGCGCGGGCTTCCCCGTCGAGGACTACCTCTTCGGCCCGCCGCCAGCGCGCACCGACTGGACGATCACGAACCCGCCCTTCCGGCTGGCTGAGCAGTTCATCCGGCGCGGGCTGGAGTGCAGCGACCATGTCGCCGTGATCGTCCGCCTTGCGTTCCTTGAAAGTATGAGCAGGCATCGCGACCTGTTCGCGGTCCACCGGCCGAGCCTGATCCTGCAGTTCACCGAACGGGTCGTTATGCACAAGGGCAAGCTGGTCAACCCGCAGGTGGCAGTCGAGACCTGGTCCGAGAAGGAACAGGCTTTCGTCGTACGCAAGCCGTCCAGTGCCACGGCCTATTGCTGGGTGGTCTGGACGAAGTGGTCGAGCGGGACGTTCACCAGCTTTGACTGGATCGCCCCGTGCAGCCTGCGCTTGACCCGGCCGGGCGACTACGAGGCCGCGTCATGATCCGCTGGCAGGGCGAGGACCCCAATCGCCTGCACGCGCAGGAGATGGCGCTGCTGGCACTGTGCGACCGGATGACGGTGCTGGAGCAGGCGCTGACCATCGAGATCGAAACGCGGAACCAGCTGACCCTGGAGCAGGCCCGACGCCTGGCCAAGCAGCACGACACGATCCTGGAGCAGCGGGAGGCGATCCTTCGCCTGGAGGACCAGGTGCGTCGGCTGGATGCCACGGTCAGGAGCCTCGGATGACCGACCTGCCGCGCCCGCCCGCCCAGATCGAGCCCTTCGTCCGCGTCCTGGGCGTGGACGACACGATCAAGTTCCTGGAGGAATTCGGGGGCGTCGAGATCTACATCGCCCGCAACCCGACGGCGCGGTCGCGGATCGTCAAGGTCCTGGGGCGCGAAAAGGCCGAAGCGCTGGCCCGGCTGGCCGAGGGCGGCGAGTGGCCCGCCCGGATTCCGCTGGTCAAACCCTGGGTCGCGGCTGTCCTGAAAGCAAAGGGCTTGCCCGTTTCCGATATCGCCCGCATTCTGCGCACGACGGACGTGACGGTTCGGAAGTATCTGAACCCGGCCCCCGAGGCCGATCCGCGCCAGCCGCGGTTGTTCTGATCCCCTGACCGGCCCTCGCACGGCTCGTGCGTTCGGCCGGGGATCAGTCCACTGGATTGCTCCTTCCTCCGGCCTCACCCCCGCAAGCCCTTGTGGGTGATTTTCCCAGAAGCCGCAGGGCATCTTGGGCGGGCAATCGCCGGTTGATCCGGCCTTTCCCGGAGAGACCGATGCAGACCAGCGCCAAAGGCAGGGCCGACCTGAAGCTGCACGAAGGCGAGGTCCTGAAGGCCTACCGCGATCCCGTGGGCATCCTGACCATCGGTGTCGGTCTGACCAGCGCCTCGGGCGTGATCAAGGTCCGCCCTGGCATGGTGATCACGGCTGAGGAATCGGACCGGCTGCTGACCCTGGCCTTGCGGCGGAACTATGAGCCGCGCGTGGCCAAGGTGATGCCGAAGGCCAAGCAGCACGAGTTCGACGGCGCTGTCGGCTTTGATTTCAACACCGGCGCAATCCACCGGGCAAGCTGGGTCAAGGCCTGGATGCTGCAGAACTGGGTTCAGGTCGAGGCCAAGCTGAAGCTTTGGAATAAGGGTGGCGGCAAGGTGCTGCCCGGCCTCGTCCGCCGCCGTGAGGCCGAGTATCAGCTGATCCGGTTCGGGCGCTATGAGAGCGACAAGGGCATCAAGCAGTTGGCGAACCCCGGTGCTGCGAAGATCGCACTGCCGTTGACCCCTGAAGAGCTGGTGAACGTCATCGATGGCTTTGAGCGCCTGGGCTTTCGTCTTGGCGCGTCAGAGGTTCTGCTGTCCGAGAAGGTCGTCCGCGCGTTCCAGAAGAAGTACGACCTGACGGTAGACGGCATCCTGGGGCGCGCCACCCTGTCCACCCTGCAGCGCGCCCTGGATGCGCGGGGCAAGGCCAAGCCCACCGCTGCAGTCGGCGCGGCCTCGGGCGGGGTCAGCGTGGCTGATCCAGCCGACATTCCGGGCCTGGAGGCGATGCCCTGGCTGACCGAGGCAGTCTTTGCCGGTGCCGCCCTTTACGCCCTGTGGCTGGCCTGGCGCTACCGCGACCAGATCGCCGCTGCCGTCCAATCCCCCCTGCCGCGTGTCGCGGCCTTCCTGCGGAGCTTCTGATGAGAGCCCTTTCAAACCTTCTCCGGTCCGGCTTCTGGCTTGCGGTCTGCCTGGTCGTTCTGGTCCGGAGCCTTGGTCTGGCTTCGGAACCCGCTTATGCACAGTCCGCACAGTGCGGCGGCTACGTCGACGTGCTTTCGGACCTGTCCGAGGCCTATCACGAGCAGATCGTCTGGGTCGGCGACCGCGGTGAAGCCGGTCAACTGGTGATCACGGCAAAGGCGGATGGGTCGACCTGGACGGCCATGCTGGTCCGGGGGGGGGGTGGCGTGCCTCGTCTCGGCCGGAACGGGCTGGAAAGCGACCGCTGCCGGGGAGGAGACCTGACATGAGCGCCCTTGTCGCACTCGCCCTGCAAGCGGGCTTTCCAATCATCCGGTCGGTCCTGGAGGGCAAGCTGGGGGGCAAGAACGGCGGTCTCGTAGCCGATGTCCTGGGGGCGGTCGCAGGCCGCGCCGGTGTGCAGCCGGAGGCCCTGGAAGGCCTTGCCGTGGACAGCCCAGGCAAGGTGATCGAGGCCATGCGCCAGGTCGAGCCGATGACGCCGGAACTGGTCGCCCTCTATGCCAAGGGCCTGGAACACCAGAACGCGCTTCTGATGGCCGAGCAGGAAGAGGGCGGCTGGAAGGCAGCGTGGCGTCCGCTGGGCATGTACTTCGTCATGGTGCTGTGGGCCTGGCAGGTGGTGATCCTGCACGTCTGCAACGCCATCTGGAAGATCGCCCTTCCGCCGATGCCCTATGACCAGCTGGTGACCTTCACCGGCCTTTACATGGGCCTTTACATGGGTGGGCACACCCTGAAGGACATGGCCGCGAAGTGGGTGGGGGCGAAGAAGTGACGCCAGCCGACACCTCTGTCGCCACCCTTCTCATGTGGTTTGCTGGCCTGGGCAGCGTTCTCAGCGTCCTCACCGTCCTGTGGACCATCTTCTCTGGCCCCGCCAAGAAGAACGCGGCTGTGATTGATGCGGTGAAGGGGGAGCTCGCGCAGCTGAGCGCCGCCCATGCCCGGCTGCGCGACCGGGTCGACGGGCTGCCCAACGCCGACATGATGCACCGTCTGGAGCTGTCGCTGGCCCGGATGGAGGGCCACATCGACCGCCTAGACGAGCGGCTGAAGCCCGTCGCGGCCATCAGCGAGCGGATGCAGGAACTTCTGATCGAGCAAGGCCGGAAATGACGAAGGACATGGACACACTGATCCGCGAAGACGCCCGCCTGATCATTCTGAAGGCGCTGGCCGGTCAGGTCGATGAGCGGCTGCACTCCGGCTATCTGGTCGACGAGCTGGCGCGATTCGGCATCGACCGCCCGCGCGAGTGGATCCACGGCGAGCTGGACTGGCTGGCCGAAATGGGCGCGGTCACGCTGATCAAGCCGGGCAGCGTCGTCGTCGCCACGCTGACCGAGAAGGGCCACCGCCACCTGCGCCGCGCCATCGTGATCGAGGGCGTCAAGCGCCCCTCGCGTCCGGGGGAGTGAGCCATGGCCACCGGGCGCGGGCGGCTCTCCTCTTTCGACCTTCTGCCGCCAGAGGCCGAGGGCATCGTCGCTTGGGCGGCAATGGAGCTTGCATCGCGTGAGCGGACCCAGACCGAGATCTACGCGGACTTCGTGAGCCAGTGCCAGGCGCTGATGGCCGAGCATCGCGGCGAGCTGGAGTTCAAGATCCCGGCGTTCTCTAGCTTCAACCGCTACTCGATCCGGCAGGCCCGCCTGAGCCGCCGCCTGGAAGAGACGCGCGAGATCGTCGCCGTCCTGGCCCAGAAGCACGACGCGCAGTCATCCGACGACCTGACGGTCATCACCGGCGAGATGATCAAGTCGGTCGTCCTGCACATGCTGGGCGACGGCAGCGAGGGCATCCAGCCCAAGGCGCTGAAGGAACTGGCCGAGGCCTTCAAGCACGCCCAGAGCGCGCAGAACCTGTCCTCGACCCGGCGGAGCAAAGAGACCGCCCAGCTGCAAGAGAAGCTGGGCGCGGCGGTGGAGGCCGTGGCGAAGGCCAAGGGCCTGACCGCCGAGACGGCCGAGCAGATCAAGGCTGAAATTCTGGGGGTGACGAAGTGAGCGATCCGAAACACGACGGCCTGCCGGTCGCAGGCTACAAGCCGCAAAGCACCGAGGCCGTGGAACTGGTCAACGCCAACAAGGTCGTCGAGGAGATCGTTCTGCGCAACCTCGATGACCTGGCCGAGATGCCCGGCGTCGACAAGCGCTGGCTGGCCATCGGGCGGACCCAGATCGAGCAGGGCTTCATGGCCGTGAACCGGTCGATCTTCAAGCCGGGCCGAGTGCAGCTGTCTGACGAAGTGCCGTGATGCTGACGGTCGAGGTCAAGCTGAACGGTCGGCTGATCGGCTTCGCGAAGCTGGTCAATCAGAGCGCGGACCTGCCGGAGATCTCCGACTACTCGCTGGAGTGGTCCGAGGCGGGCGGCGACTTCCTGCTGGAAGGCAAGGCTGCTGGCCGAACGATGATCACCGGCCACCACCGCAAGTCCGGTGCCTGGGCGCTGGTGGCGCGGGCAGCCGCAGCGATCCTTGGCCAGAAGGTGGACGCGATGGAGGGCAAGCGGTGATCATCGGCGGCCCCTGCCTGTCCAGGACGGAATCAGACCTGCTTTATTGGCAGGGCCGATTGCATGCCGCGCTGTTTCGGCGCGATGAACTGCGCGATGCCGCAAAGGGCGAGGGTCTCTTTGCCAGGCACATGCCCGGGTCGGCAACACGAAAACTGCGGTCGGCAGAACGCGAATGCACCGAAGCCGCGCGAGACCTTCTGCGCGCCACGAGACAGGAAGCCGAGGCCCAAGTTCGCGCCTTGGAGGCCTTGAAGTGACCGCCCCCCTGACCGAAAAGGCCTGGGCCGAAGCCCGCGCTGCCGCCATGGCCTCGATCCCGGCCGAGGTGAGGGCGCATGGGCTGCCCGCCGTCCTGCTGCCCTATCAGGCGCGGGCGGTGGGGCTTCTGGACAGCGCCTGCCCGGTCCTGTTCGTCGAGAAGTCGCGCCGGATCGGCCTGACCTGGGGGCTGGCGGCCTATGCCGTCCTGCGCGCTGGTCGCCAGAAGGCGGCGGGCGGGATGGACGTGATGTACATCTCCTACAGCCGCGAGATGACGCGCGAGTTCATCGACGCCTGCGCGATGTGGGCCCGCGCCTTTGACAGCGCCGCGGCGGCCGTCGAGGAGACGTTGTTCGACCAGGGCGACGGCGACAAGGCGATCAACGCCTTCCGGATCAAGTTCGCCAGCGGCTTCGAGATCATGGCCCTGTCGTCGGCCCCGCGCGGCCTGCGCGGCAAACAGGGCGTGGTGATCATCGACGAGGCAGCCTTCGTCGACCAGCTGGCAGAGCTTCTGAAGGCGGCGCTCGCCTTCCTGATGTGGGGCGGCCAGGTCGTCGTCTGCTCCACCCATGATGGGGCCGAGAACCCGTTCAACCAAGGGGTCCAGGACATCCTGTCGGGCCGGTCGAAATACGCCCACCTGCGCATCGACTTCGACCAGGCGCTGAACGAGGGCCTTTACCAGCGGATCGCGCTGGTCACCGGAAAGACCTGGACGCCCGAGGCGGAAGCGAAGTGGCGGCAGGACATCATCGACTTCTACGGCGACGGTGCGGACGAGGAACTGTTCTGCGTCCCGAGCCTCTCCTCCGGCGCCTGGCTGCCCGCCCCGCTGATCGAGGCGCGGATGACGGTCAAGCGCAAGGTACTGCGACTGGAGCTGCCCGCCGATTACCTCTACCGCCACCGCCTCGACCAGCAGGCCCTTCTGGCCGAATTCCTGGCCGACCTGAAGGATCAGCTGGCCGCGCTGCCCCGTGACGTGAAGTACGCTTTCGGTTTCGACTTCGGCCGCGTTTCCGACCTTTCAACGGTGTCTTTGCTGGCCATTGAACAGGCCCTTAAACGGACCGAGGCGCTGTCGATCGAGATGCGCAACGTGCCGGGCGACGAGCAGAAGATGATCGTCGGCATGGTGCTGGAGGCGGTGCGCGCCCAGCTGATCGGCGCAGGCTTCGACGCAACTGGCATGGGCTGGACCGTGGCCGAGGACATGGGCCGGAAGTTCGGCCTGCGCGAGGATCACGAGCAGGGCGCGGGCCTGATAATGGCGGTGAAGTTCACCGAGGAATGGTACCGCCTGCACATGCCGCCCCTGAAGGCCGCATTCGAGGATGACGCCATTGCGCTGATCGCCGACGAGCTGCACCTGTCCGACCTGCGCTTGGTCAAGCTGGTCCGGGGCATCCCCCGCGTCCCCGCTCTGCGCGAAGGTGAGACAGGCAAGAAGCGGCACGGCGACTATGCCATCGCCCTCGCGCTCGCCCACTGGGCCAGCCGCATGCGCTGGTCGGAGTATTCCTACCGGGGCGTCCAGTCCGACCGCAGGCCGGGCCGGTCGGCGCTGGCCCAGGACCAGGACGACGAGGCAGACCGCTGGCGGCAACCGCTTGGGGCACGGCTGCGGGGAGGGGTGTTCTGATGCGCTGGATCCCTGAGACGCCAGAGCAAGAGACAGAGCGCCGGGGCCAGTGGCGACTGGTCTTCGCTTGGTTCCCGGTGGTGATGCGTGACGGAGTCCGCGTCTGGCTTGAGCACTACTGGGTGCGCCAGGTTCCAGCTTCGGCCCGTGTCTTCTGCGAGTATGGCATCAGCTTCGAAACCGAGCGGCGCGCGGTGGGCACCCCCGAAGAGTGGACGCCGCCGCCTGAAGGTCCGACCGGACCGCCGCCGCCCAAACCCACAAGGTGACCCCATGAAAACCGCCCAGCTGCTCGATCACCGTGGCCAGCCCGTCCGCAAGGCCGACCTGAAGGCCGAGGTTGCGGCCGCCACCCTGGGTGGTGTGCGCAACCCGATGCCCGGCTATCCGGCCGACGGTCTGAATCCTGTGCGGCTGGCGAACATCCTGCGCGAGGCCGACCAGGGCGACCCGGTCCGCTACCTTGAGCTTGCCGAGACGATTGAGGAACGCGACCTGCACTACCTGGGCGTCCTTGGCACCCGGCGTCGGGCGGTGACCCAGATGCCGATCAGCGTCGAGGCCGGGGATGACAGCCCGGAGGCGGAGCGTCATGCCGAGATGGTTCGTGCCTGGCTGAAGCGGGACGAGCTGACCGACGAGCTTTTCGACATCCTCGACACGATCGGCAAGGGTTACAGCTTCACCGAGATCCTCTGGGACACCTCGGAGGGGCAGTGGATGCCCGCCCGGCTGGAATACCGCGACCCGCGCTGGTTCCGCTTCGAACGGCAGAACCTGGCCACGCCGCTGATGCTGGGCGACAGCGGGCAGGAGCTGCCGCTGCCCGCCTTCAAGTTCATCTTCGCCCAGATCAAGGCGAAGTCGGGCCTCGGCCTCCGCTCCGGCCTGGCGCGGGTCGCGGCCTGGGCCTGGATGTTCAAGGCCTACACCCAGCGCGACTGGGCGATCTTCACCCAGACCTTCGGCCAGCCCCTGCGGGTGGGCAAGTTCGGGCCGGGGGCAAGCGAGGACGACAAGAACACCCTCTTCCGGGCGGTGTCGAACATCGCGGGCGATTGCGCTGCCATCATCCCGGAATCGATGACCATCGACTTTGTCGAGACTTCGAACGTCGGGGCCTCGACCGACCTGTACCTCAAGCGCGCCGACTGGCTGGACCAGCAGGTGTCGAAGGGTGTCCTGGGCCAGACCGCGACAACCGACGCGGTGACCGGGGGCCTGGGGTCGGGCAAGGAACACCGCGAGGTGCAGAAGTCGATCCAGACGGCCGACGGCCGGGCGCTGGCGGCGATCCTGAACCGGGATCTGATCCGTCCCTGGATGCAGCTGAACTTCGGCCCGCTGAAGGTCTACCCCCGGATCAAGATCGAGGAGCCCGAGCAGGAGGACCTTGCTGCCTTCTCGTCGGCGATCGTGCCGCTGATCGACCGGGGCCTGGAAATCGACCAGGGCGAGGTAAGGGACAAGTTCAACCTGTCGGACCCCAAACCGGGGGCCAAACTGATGCGCCCGACCGGTCCGGCTGCATCTGCGACCGAGCCGCCGCCGCCGAATTCCGAAATTAAAAGCGAAAGCGGCGTTTTTAAACGGGGTGAGCCTTCCGGACGTATCACCGCGCCCGAGACCCCCGCCAAGGCCCTTCAGAGCGCAAATCCTGCGGGGTCCGAAATTGACCCCCTGGTCGACGGTCTGGCGGTGGCGCTGGACCCGATGATGGAGAAGATCCTCGGCCAGCTTGAAGCGATGATGGAGACGGCCGGAAGCCTGGCCGAGGTGCGGGAGATGTTCCTGGAAGCCTACCCGAACCTCGACGTCAGCGACTTTGCCCAGATCCTGGCCGAGGCGATGATGGCGGGCCACGCCGGGGGCCGGGTCGCCGCCTTGCGTGACAGCGAGGGCAAAGGTGGCTGACGAGCTGCGCGGCACTTTCGGCAAGCCCTTCAAGGAGGCGGTCGCCGCCTTCCGCCTGCGGCTTGGCAACCTGGTGCCGACGGCCAAGTGGGACGACCTCTGGCAAGAGCAACACGACCGCGCCTTCATGGTGGCTGGGGCGACGAAGGCCGACCTTCTGGCCGACCTTGCCGCGGCCGTCGACAAGGCGATCAGCCGGGGGACCAGCCTGGAGGAGTTCCGCGCCGACTTTCGCCGAATCGTCGAGGAACGCGGCTGGCACGGCTGGACCGGCGAAGGCACCAAGGCAGGCGAGGCCTGGCGGACGCGCGTCATCTACCGGACGAACATGCGGACCAGCTACGCGGCGGGCAGAATGGCCCAGCTGATCGAGGGCGGCTTCCCCCTTTGGGTCTACCGCCACGGCGGATCGGTCGAGCCGCGCATCATTCACCTTGGCTGGGACGGCCTGGTTCTGCCGCCCGATCATCCGTTCTGGGCCACCCACGCGCCGCCGAACGGCTGGGGCTGCAGCTGCTATGTCGTCGGCGCCCGCACCTTCAAGGGGGCACAGCGCCTGGGCGGCCAGCCGGGGAAAGAGCTGCCCGATGGTTGGCAGAAGCTGGACCCGAAGACCGGCGCGCCGGTCGGCATCGACAAGGGCTGGGCCTATGCGCCAGGGCGCAGTGTGGCGCAAGACATCGTCGCGAGGGTTCGAGAGAAGGCAAAGCAGCTGCCGTTGCCTTTGGGCGACAACCTGGTCGAAGATCTGACGGCCCTCACCTTCCGGCCCTCGGGTCGCGAAGTGCGCGAGCTGATGAAAGCGGTCGGCGTGGGTCGTGTGGGCGAGATCATCGATGAGATGCGGCAGCGACAGCAATCGGAAGGCCTGACGCAGATCACGGCGGCCGAGGCAGCCGCCATTCACGTATACACCGGCCCGTATCACGCGCGCTTGAACATGGCTGTTCGTCAGAAGGCGCTTGGGGCCGACGCGCAGCCCGAGGCTTTGCGGCTGGTCCAGATCATCGACAACGCGCTGCGCCGCCTGCCTGCGTTTTCCGGCACTACGGTCAGGGGCATCCCAATGCCGACGACGCGGATGGCGGACTTCTTCCGGGACGCGCCGGTCGGCACTCGGTTCAGCTTTGAAGGCCTGACCAGCTCCTCCCGGGTGCCGGAGAAGGCGTTCTCCGGTCCGATCCAGTTCTACATTCGCACGACAAGCGGACGGGACATTCACCTTCTGTCGCAATACCCCGACAAAGAAGAGGAGGTCCTCTTGCCATCGGGCCTTCAGTTCACCATCTTGGCAAAGCAGGAACGCGACGGCGTGCTGTACCTCGAAGTCGTCGAGGAGCCGCGCCGGAAATGGAGCGACCTGCCTCAGGAGGCACGACATGCAGAGCAGATGGGATGAAGGGGGGCGGCGCGTGGTTCACGCATCCGGTCGCTATACCTTTGTGCCCTATCTCGGCACGGCGGCCCAGGTGGACCGCTGGATTGCGGCGGGCTTCGACATCGAGGCTGCGGCCGAGCGGACGGAAGCGTTCCAGTCGGCCTTCCGCGCAGCGCCCAGCCTTGATGCCGCCGAGAAGATCCTTGTCGACCATTTCAACGCTGAAACGCGGATCGCGGTTGACCAGGGCGTTGCCGAGGACGATCCGGACCTTTACCGGATCGCGACGTCAGTCCGGGCCTACGAGTTCGCTGCCTGATCGGGCGATGGCCCCCAGACCGGAGGCCTGCGCATGACCACCCCGACCATCATCATCCAGACTGACGAGATCACTCCCGCGCTGGAGCGCGTCTGGGCGGCCTTGGAAAACCCCCTGCCGTTGATGCAGCACCTGGGCGAGTATTTCGTCAAATCGACCATCGACCGTTTCCCCTCCGGGCGCGCGCCGGACGGGTCGGTCTGGGCCCCAAAGTCGCCGGTGACCATCGCGGCCCAGGGCGGGCGGCGGACCAACCGGCTGGACACGCGGCCCCTGTTTGGCCCCTCGGGTGCCCTGTCCTCGACCATCAACTACGAGGCGTTCCCCGACCGGGTCGAATGGGGCTCGCCCATGGTCTATGCCGCCATGCAGCAGTTCGGGGGATCGAAGTCGGCCTTCCCGCACCTGTGGGGCGACATCCCGGCGCGGCCCTTCCTGGGCGTCTCGGCCGAGGACGAGGTGCAGGTCCTGGACATCATCGGCGACTACCTGAGCGAGGCTGCGGGCGAGCCCCTTTGATACAGCACCCCTGACGCCGCGCTTGACCCGCTGACCGGCGCGGGGCAGGCTGGACCCATCCCGAAACACCCTGACCCGGCCCTGACCCGCAAGCCCTTGTGGGTGTTTTGCCCCGTCGCATCCCGCGATGATCCGGGGCATGACGCAAGCTGCCCCCACCCTTCAGAAGGCCACGATGGCCGCTCTCGACCTCGCCCAGACCGGCGAGGCCCCGGAGTGGATTCATCTGCTGCCCACTGCGAAGGGCAAGGTGCAGACCGAAGACAACCGGGGGCCCTACGATGTAATCGATGCCGACGCCATCATCGCCGCCAGCTTCGCCAGCCAGCCCAAGCTGCAGATCGACGAGAACCATGCCGAAGACCTGAAATCCGGCAAGGGCGAACCTTCCCCTGCCCGTGGCTGGATCACCGAGCTTCAGGCGCGCGCTGACGGCATTTGGGGCAAGGTCGAATGGACCAGCGCCGGTCGCGCGCTGGTGGCCGACAAGGCCTATCGCGCGATGTCTCCCGTCATCCTCCACGACAAGGACAAGCGGGTCGTCGCGATCCTGCGGGCCAGCCTTGTGAACCGCCCGAACCTAAAGGGCCTCGTCACCCTCAACCAGGAGCAACCCATGGATGCCATGGCAAAGATGGCCGAAGCGCTCGGCCTGTCGGAGGGGGCGTCGGCTGACGACATCCTTTCCGCGATCAAGGCGCTGAAGGACAAGAAGCCCGAGGGCGACACCGCGATGCAGTCGGCCCTGTCGACCATCGGCGTGGCCTTCGGCCTGGCGGCGGATGCCAAGCCCGAGGCGGTGGTCGCGGCTGCCAACCTGGCGAAGGGTGGCAAGGATGATCTGGTCGCGCTGCAAAGCCAGGTGACCGAGCTGACGACCCAGCTGAACGCGGTCCAGAGCGACACCAAGCGCAAGGCGGCCGAGGCCTTCATCGACAAGGCCATCGCCGACCGCCGCGCCGGGGTGAACGCGACCAACCGCGAGGACATGATCGCGCTGCACATGTCCGACACCGCGACGGCCGAGAAGCTGGTGAGCGGCATGCCGATGCTGACCGCCACCGGCACCGTCCAGACCCCGCCGCCCGCCAAGGATGGCGTCGTGTCCCTGAACGCGGCGCAGATCGAGGCGGCGCAGAAACTCGGCCTCTCGCAGGAGGCCTACGCGAAAACCCTGGCTGAGGAGAACGCCTGATGCCGCCCCTGACCCAAGACCGCAACACGCCGCGCGCCGAGGGCGATGATCGCGTCGGCACCCTTGGCCTGAACCAGCAGATCTTCGCTGGCGCCATGCTCATGCGGAACGCCGCTGGCGATCTGCTCGAGGGCGCCACCGCTCTGGCCTGCTTCGGCGCTGGCGTGGCCCAGGAGCGCTTGAGCTCGACCACCGCGGGCGTCACCCCGATCCGGTACCGGACCGGCCCCCACCGCTTCGCCAACTCGTCCGCCGGTGACCTGATCACCAAGGCCGACATCGGCACCGTTTGCTACATCGTCGACGACCAGACGGTGGCGCGGACGAACGGCACCAACACCCGCTCGCCGGCGGGCGTCGTCGACATGGTGGACGCCCAAGGCGTCTGGGTCCGGTTCGACGAAGCCCTCACCCGCGCCGTCAAGACGTCCTTCCAGGGCGGGCTCTCCCAGGCTTCGACCGCCTATCTGCGGGTGGCGACCGTCATCGCGGCCTCGCAGAAGGAACAGAAGTATGCCTGGCTGGGCAAGATCCCGAACGTCCGGGAATGGATCGGTCCCCGCGTCGTGCAGAACCTCCAGCAGCACGACTACGCCATCAAGGAAAAGCCGCTGGAACTGACCCTGTCGGTCGACAAGGACGACATCGAGACCGACAACCTCGGGATCTACACGCCCCTCTTCACCGAGATGGGCATGTCGACTGGCGCGCAGTGGGACCGCATGGTCTTTGACACGCTGAAGGCGGGGTTCGCGACCAACTGCTACGACGGCCAGTTCTTCTTCGACACCGACCACCCCGTCCTGGACGAGAACGGAAACCCGATCACCGTCTCGAACACCGGCGGTGGCGCGGGCACCCCGTGGTTCCTGCTGGACGTCAGCCGGGCGATCAAGCCGATCATCCTGCAGAAGCGCAAGGACTTCATCTTCACCGCGCTGGACAACCTGACCGACCCGAACGTCTTCATGAACAAAGAGTTCATCTACGGGTCGGATGCACGGGCGAACACGGGCTACGGCTTCTGGCAGATGGCCTATGGCTCGCAGCAGACCCTGAACGCAGCCGCCTATGCCACCGCCCGGGCGGCGATCATGGGCATGAAGGGCGACTACGGCCGCCCGCTGGGCCTGACCCCGAACCTTCTGGTCGTGCCGCCGTCGCTGGAAAGCGCTGCGCGGAAGATCCTGAACTCGGAATACGCCACCGGTGGCGAGACCAACGAATGGAAGGGCACGGCCGAGCTTCTGGTCGCCCCGTGGCTCGCCTGAGCCTGACGGCCTGATCCAGCAGAGGGGGCGGGCCCAACCGGACCCAAGCCTGCCCCTTTCCTCGATCAGACCTTCGCAACCTGGAGACTGCCAATGTCCCGCCAGCCAAAACCCAAGGCCGCTGCCCCAGCGCCTGCCCCCAAGACCTCGACCGCCGCCGCTGCGCCGGTCACCCCCGATCCTGCGAAGCAACTTCCCCAGGTGGCGCAGGACCCCACCGGCGCTGTCAGCGCGCCCGCGTCGGCAGCCGCAGAAGCAGCGGCAGCGCCGGTGGACCCCATCCAGCCGACCGGGCCCGGTGCCTCGCCCGAAGACGCGAAAGACCCCGACGGCAACCCGCCCTCGCCAGACGCCCCCCGCCCGACCGGCTTTGTCTTGCGCGTGAAGGGCCCGGCTACCGGTCGCTGGCGGATCGGCCGGCACTTCACCCCCGAGATCGTCGACATCCCGGCCGAGGATCTGACCCACGAAGAGATCGCCGCTCTGAACAGCGACCCCCAACTGACCGTCCTGGCCCTGGGCGAGGACTGACCCGAACCCTTTGCGGGGTAGCGCAGAGGTAGAGCGCGGGACTCATAATCCCGAGGTCGGCGGTTCAAGTCCGCCCCCCGCAACCAGTTTCCACCAGAGGACCCGCCGAGCCCATCATGCCCTACGTCACCCTGCAACAGCTGATCGACCGCTACGGAGAGCCCACGCTTGTGCAGCTCACCGATCGGGGCGACCATCCGCTGGGCGTGGTGAACGAGGCTGCGATCGACCGCGCCATCGCCGATGCCGATGCGGTGATCGACGGCTACCTGGTCCGCAAGTACGCCCTGCCGCTGACCGAAGCGCAGCCGCTCCTCGTCAAGATCGCGGGCAGTCTGGTATTTCACGACCTGCACACCTTCCAGCCCGACGAGAAGATCGTCGCAGACCAGAAGCTCGCCATGGCCATGCTGCGCGACATCGCCCAGGGCGTCGTCGCCCTGACGGCCGCCGGGGTCGAGGCCGCGAACGTGGGCGGGTCGGGCGCGCGGATCACCGACCGCGACCGCCAGCTGACCCAGGATAACATGACGGGGTTCATCTGATGCTGGCGGACGATGTCATCCACCGGCTGAAAGAGTCCGTGCCCGATCTGAAAGGCCGGGTCGAGGGTGCCGCCAGCCTTGTGCAGCTGATGGCCGAGAACAAGGTCCCGCAGACCACCCCGGCGGCGAATGTGATCTCGTCCGGGCTGCAAGGCGGGCAGGCGCAGGCCGGGACCGGGTTCTTCACGCAAGCGATCGAAGAGATCGTCTCGGTCTTCCTGTCGTTCCGCAATGTCGACGGCGTCGGCAAGCGGGCGACCGACCTTTACCTGCCGGTCCGCACCGGCGTCATCACGGCGCTGTGCGGCTGGGCCCCGGACACCGGCGTGACCGACGCGGAAGAGCCCGTCGGTGTCTTCCGCCTGCGCAGCGGCCAGGTCCTGCGGATGCAGGCAGGCACGCTGATCTACCAACTCGATTTCGCCATCGGCGACCAGCTGAGGATCCTGCAATGACCAACCAGACCCTTCCCCAGGGCGGCGGTTCCTACATCCGCGACAAGGACGGCACCCTGCGCCTGGTCGAAGAGCCGACCGTGGCCGACCCGGCCGAGATCGCGCGCCGCGCCGAGGCAGGTGAAGCCCCGGTTGAAGAGGCTGTGAAGCCCCCTGTGAAACGCACCGGCAAGGAGGCCTGACATGGCAGCCGCGAAGAAATGGCGGAAGAAGATCTTCCTCTTCAAGATCGAGACGACCTACGGGGTCGATGCCGCGCCCACCCCGGCGGCGAACGCGATCCTGGCGACCGAGGTGACGTTCCAGCCGATGGAGGGGACGGACGTCAACCGTGATCTCGATCTGCCCTACCTCGGGCCGCAGGGCACGATCCCGAACGAGCTGCACGCAAAGTTCAAGTTCAAGGTCGAGCTCGCGCCCTCCGGCACGGCGGGCACTGCCCCGGCCTGGGGCCCCTTGCTGCGCGCCTGCGCCTGCGCCCAGGTGGTCAACGCCGGGGTGTCGGTCGTCTACAACCCGATCACCGACAACCACGAGTCGGGCACCCTGAAACTTTACGTCGACGGCATCCTCTTCCAGGCGCTGGGGGTGCGCGGCACGGCCAAGTTCACGGTCAACGCCCAGGGCATCCCTTACATCGAGTTTGAGTTCACCGGCCTCTTCGCCCAGCCCTCGGACGCGACGACCACAAACCCGACGCTGACGCCGTTCCAGAAGCCGCGCATCGTGTCGTCGACCTTCACGCCGGTCTTCACGATCAACGGCGTGGCGATGGTCATGCGGACCTTCAGCCTGGACCTGAAGAACAAGGTCGAGCCGCGCTTCCTGGTTGGCAAGGAGGAAATCCTGATCACCCAGCGCGAGGACATGATCGCCACCCAGGTGGAGACCATGCCGCTGGCGGACTTCAACCCCTTCGTCCTGGCCGCGAATGCCACGCCCGTCGCGGTGAACCTGGTCCACGGGACCGGCGCGGGCAACATTGCCACGCTGAACGCCCCCGCCGCGCAGATGCAGCGCCCGACCGGCATCGAGAACGCCCAGGACATCATGGAGACGCCGCTGTCCCTGATGCCCCTGCCGGTCACCGGCAACGACCAGTGGACGCTGACCCTGACTTAAGACCCGAGGGCAACCCTGCCCCCGGCCAACCCTGAAAGAGGCTGCCATGGCTTTCAAACTGCAGAAGAACCCCGAGTTCACCCACAAGGTCTCGATCCCGGTCCCGATCGACGGCGGGCACCGCGACGAGGTGCTGAAGTGCCGCTTCCGTGTCGTCCCGGCCGAAACGCTGGCGCTGCATGACGTGATGACCGCCGAGGGGACCGAGTCCTACCTGCGCGCGATCTGCGTCCGGTTCGAGGACGTGGTCGACGAAAACGGCCAGCCCATCGAGCATTCGGACCAGCTGACCGAGCAGCTGATCGCGCTGCCCTTTGTCCGTCTGGCGCTTGTGCGGGCCTATACGGCCGCGATGGCGAAGGGCCGACTGGGAAACTGAAATGGGCCGGGCGCGCCTGGGCCAAAGGCACGCTGGCCCGCCACGGCCGCAGGGGGGACGAAGCCGAGGATGACGCCCTGCGGTTCGGGCTGATCCTGGAAGAGGACGAGGACGAGGAAACCGAAAGTGTCTGGCCCGAGAACGTCCCCGCTGTCTCTGCCTTCCTGCGCGTCCAGACGCAGTGGCAGTACATCAGCCCCGGTGACGGGTCGGTGCGTCGGTCGGGCCTGGACTACGCCCGCGTCGAAGCTGCTTGGCGCATGGCCGAGGTGGCCGTGACGCCCGACCTCTTCGCCGAGCTGCAAGTGATCGAAGCCGGGGCGCTGGACCCCGACGGAATGGAGTTCGACGGTTGACCCTTGTCCTGACAGCGCAGATGCGACTGGACGCCGCGCAGGCCAAGGCCGCGCTGCAGGACACCGCACGCGGGGTCGGCCAGGTCACCCAGGCGACCGAGGCACAGACCCGAACCTCACGCACCGCCGCCGGGGCTGCCGATGCCGAGGCCGCTGCCAAGCGCCGGAACGCCCAGGCCAGCCAGGAGGTCGCCCGCGCCAATTCACAGGCCGCCGGAGCGACCGGCAACCTGGTCGCCCAGTTCAACGACATCGGCATGATGCTCGCCGCCGGGCAGAACCCGCTGCAGCTCGCCATCCAGCAGGGCACCCAGATCACCCAGGTGATCGGCCCGATGGGCGCGGCCGGGGCGGTCGGCATGCTGGGTGCGGCCTTCACGCAGCTTCTGAACCCGCTGAACCTGGTAACTCTGGGGATCATTTATGCCGGGGCCGAAACGGTTCAGTGGCTGACGGGGGCGGCGGAAGACACAAAGAGTTTCGAAGAGAGTGTGGCTGACCTGTCCTCGCAGGCCGACCGCTATGTCAAGGCGATCAAGCTTGCGAGGATGTCCACGGCCGAGCTGCGCGGGGAGTTCGGCGAGACCAGCGCCGAGATCCGCAAACTTCTGACGGACATGGCCGAGCTCGAGATGCGAGAGACGCAGCGAGCTGCGCGGCAAGCTTCGCAGGACCTGCAATCCCAGATCGGTATCTTCGACGGTCCTGAGTTCGGAGTGGGCAACCAAGCCAACCTTGCTGAGCTCTTCGACCTCAGTGTCTGGTCCCGTGATGCCCGTAAGGAAATCAACTCTGTCCTGAAGGCTTTCCAGGACCTGGACAATGCCGGGACCCTGGACCAGCAGATCGCAGCCGCCGAGGCGCTACGCGCGAAGTTCATCGAAGTTGCGATGGCTTCCGGCGAAATCTCGGCTGCCGAGGATGCTGTCATTGCACCCTTGACCGAGATGATCCTGACGCTGACTCGGGTGCGGGGCGAACAGCAGGGGCTTACCGGTGATGTTGAGAAGACCGAGACGGTTGCCGTTGACCTGAACAGCGCTGCAGCCTCGATCGTGGGCACGCTTGCCTCTGCGGACGGCAGCCGTTTGGTTGCAGCCTTCGCCGCAGCATTTCCAACGGCCCGCGCCCTTCTTGGACTCGCGCAGGGGATCGTCGCGACCCTGGGATCGGCAGACTTCGATTTTGCCACCCTCGGCGATGATGAGCGCGGTTCGCAGCGCCTGGAGACGCGATCTGCGGGCGAGTACAGACGCCGCGAGGCAATCGCTGCCCGGCTGTCTTCGGTCAGATCACCTGCCGGAGGCGGCGGCGGCGGTGGTGGTGGGGGTGGCGGCGGTGCTTCGGCGGCGCAGGCCGAGGCGGATGCGCTGCAAGAGCTGATCGCCGGGCTGGAGGGCGAGATCGAGGCGCTGCGCGTCCAGGACCCGATCCAGAAGGAGATGCTGCAGCACCGAAAGGCCCTGGCCGGTGCGACTGACGAAGAGAAGAAGAAGGTCGAAGAGCTGATCGCCGTCCGCGAGCGGGAACGCGCCGCGATGGAAGCGGCCAACCAGATGCAGGAGTTCTTCGGCTCTACCCTGGAAGGCGCGCTGGAATCGCTGATCGTCAAGGGCGAAAGCCTGAACGATGTCCTGAAGCAGATCATCGTCAGCCTGGCCAAGGCGGTGATCCAGGCGGCTCTGTTCGGCGGCGGGCCTCTGGGCGGGCTTTTTGGTGGCAAAGGTATCGGCGCGCTGATCTTTGGCGGAAAGGCCGAGGGCGGCCTGGTCTACGGACCGGGCACCGGCACCTCTGACAGCATCCCGACCATGCTCTCGAACGGCGAATATGTCGTGAACGCCGCCGCCACCGCCAAGAACCGCCACCTTCTGGAGGCGATCAACGCCGGCGGGCGCATCCCTGGCTATGCCACCGGCGGCTATGTCGGGGCCTATAATCGCCGCCTGCCCGCACGGGGCGAGGGCGGGCGAATGGAGATCAACGTCAGCCTCGCGGGTGCGCGTGGCGACCGCGAGATCCAGACCCTGGCGCGGAGGGCCGTCCAGGAAGCGCTGCGCGATTATGACCGCGAGGCCCTGCCAGCATCGGTGCGCCGCGTGTCAAGCGACCCCAGGAGAACTGGCTGATGCCCCTGACCTATCCCCTGGCCCTGGCAGATTTCGCCGACATCCTGCCGATCTCCAGCCTGTCGTTCCACCTGCCGGAGCAGGTCGTGATGTCGCGCAACGGCAAGGGCGAGGTCCTGACCGCCGACGTGGGCGAGCGCCTCTGGCAGGGCCGGATGACGCTGGGCCGATTGACCCGCGCCGAGGCTGGGCGGCCGGAAGTGCTGATCGAGCTTGTGCGAGGCGGGGCGCAGCACAGTTTCCTGATCTATGACCGGCACCGGACGAACCCGCGCCTCGACCCGCAGGGCGCGATCCTTGGGGCCTCGGCCGTGACGATCCTGGCGCTTGGTGGGGACGCGCGAGAGCTGTCGCTGGCGGGCCTGCCTGCGGGTTACGTGCTGTCGGCCGGGGACCATCTGTCCTTTGCCTATGGATCGGGTCTGCAAGCCCTGCACCGGATCGTGACGACGACCGTGACCGCGAGCGGCGCAGGACAGACCCCCTTGTTCGAGGTGATCCCCGCGATCCGCCCCGGTGCCGTGGCGGGGGCCAGCGTTCAGCTGAAGAAAGCCTACTGCAAGGCCGTCGCCATGCCCGGATCGATCGAGGAAGCCGTCCGCTTCAGCACCCTGTCCGAAGGAATGTCCTTCGACTGGGTCCAGACGCTGAGGTAACCGATGCGCAGCTATGACGCCCCCACGCTTGCCGCGCTTCAGACCCGGTCCGCCGTCGTCGTCCGCATCCTGATCTGGGTCGCGGCGCGCAACCGCACGACCGGCGACCCCGAGACGCTGGGCCTTTGGACAGGGGCCTACGACCGTGACTTCACGATCAACGGCGGGACGCGCGCCTATGCCGGGGCAGGCGGGATCATGGAAATCCCGCCGATCAAATATCAAAGCGGCCTCGGCGTCCGGATGCAGCGGATGGTCCTGTCGCCGATCTCGACCGTCGTGGCCGACCTGATCCGGACCTACGACAGCCGCTTTGCCCCGATCGAGATCCACCGCGCGCTGTTTTCGCCCCTGGACGGGTCGCTGGTCGCCGAGCCGCACCGGCTGTGGAAGGGCTTTGTCGACGAGGTCGAGGTCAAGGAAACCGGCACGCCGGGAGAGGCGACCTGCGAGGTCGTCGCTGCCTCGTCCGCGCGGCTGCTGACCCGGACGCTGACCTTGAAAGCCTCGGACGCGACCCAGCAGCTGCGCGGCGGCGACCGGTTCCGGAAGTATGCCGATGTTTCCGGGAAGGTCGACGTCTGGTGGGGCGAGATGAAGGGCGGTGGCGGCGGCAGCGGCGGCGGCGGCCTCCTCGGGCCGATCCTGGCGCTGCCGGGCGGTATTGCCCCGCCGCCGCAGCCAGCCCCTGCCCCGCAGCCCCCAACCCTGCCAGCCGGTGGGCTTGGCGGTCTGTTGCGGAGGTAGAGGATGACCCCGCACCGTTTGCCCGACTGGAATCCAAGGCTTAGCGCGTACCTTGCCGAGATCACGCCCGTCGCGTTCCGTATGGGTAGCCAGGACTGCGCGCTGTTCGCCGCCGGAGCGGTCCGGGCGATGACTGGATACGACCCTGCCGCGCCGTTCCGCGGTACCTACACCGACCTTAAATCCGGCTTGAAGCGACTGAGGGCGGCTGGCTTTGAAAGCCACATCGAGATCGCGGACAAGCTGTTTCAGCGCATTCACCCTGCCATGGCCCAGGTGGGCGATCTGGCGCTGATCGAAGTGCCGGATGGCATGGCCCTTGGGATCGTCGCCGGTGAAACCCTGGCCTGCCTTTCGCCCGCCGGTCTGGGCCATCTGCCCCGAGCGGCGGCAGTGGCGACCTGGAGTGTGCCGTGATGCGCGGCCTGGTCTTCGCCCTTCTGGTCGTCCTGAACCTGTCCCTGTCTGCCCGGCCCGCCCAGGCTGGGGCGGTCTTTGCCGCCATCGGGGCCTTCTTCACCTCTGGCTCGATCATCGCCCAGGTGATCGGTCGCATCCTGATTTCGGTCGCGGCCTCAGCCTTGATGCAGGCCCTGGCGCCGAAGCCCAAGACCCCCGGCATCCGGACCGAGGTCGCACAGAATGGCGGGATCAACCCCTGCTCTTTCGTGCTGATGAGCTATGCCACCGCAGGCAAGCGCAACAACCCACCGATGAGCCATGGCACGGCAGGCAAGACGCCGAACGCCTATCTGACCGAAGTGATCGAGCTGGGCTTCATCCCCGGACAGGCGCTGTCGGGCGTCATCATCAACGGCGAGCGGGTGACCCTGGGCGGTGCGCACCCGGACTATGGCCCGACCGTGAACTCCGGCATCTACACCGGACATGCCTGGGTGAAATACTACAACGGCAGCCAAACCGTGGCCGACCCGATGCTGCTGGCCAAGTACGGCAGCTATCCGGAACGGCCCTGGTCGGCCGACATGGTGGGCACGGGGCTGTGCTACGCCATCGTGACCTTCCTTTTCAACCGCGAGAAGTACAACGCCTTCCCGACGGTCCTGTTCGAGGTCGTGGGCATTCCGCTATATGACCCGCGCAAGGACACGACAGTCGGAGGCTCGGGCGCGCACCGCTGGGCCAACAAGGCGACCTGGGAACCGACGACGAACCCGGTCGTCGCGATCTACAACATCCTGCGCGGAATCGAGACGCCTGAGGGCTTTGTCTGGGGCGGCGGCATCCCGGCCGAGGACTTGCCGCTGGCCAGCTGGTTCGCTGCGATGAACGCCTGCGACGTGCTGGTCGACAACGGCGCGGGCGGGACGGAACGGCAGTACCGCGCGGGCTTCGAGGTGTCGGTCGACGACGAACCCGCCGACATCATCGCCGAGCTTCTGAAGGCCTGTTCCGGACAGATCGCAGAAGTCGGCGGCATCTGGAAGATCCGCGTGGGCGGGCCGGGCTTGTCGGTCCTGTCGATCACCGACGGCGACATCCTGACGACCGAGGCGCGCGACCTGACACCCTTCCCCGGCTTCACCTCCAGCTTCAACGGGGTCACCGCGAGCTACCCCGAACCCGGCATGCTGTGGGAACCGAAGGAAGCCCCGCCGCTGTACAACGCGACCTGGGAGGCAGAGGACCAGGGCCAGCGCCTGGTGGCCGACCTTGCCTTTCCGACGGTGCCCTACGGCGCGCAAGTGCGCCGCCTGATGGAAGCGATGATCCGCGAGGAACGCCGCTTTCTGCGCCACGGCCACACCCTGCCGCCCGACGCGGCGATCCTGGAACCCCTGGATGCCATCGCCTGGACCAGTTCCGCGAACGGCTACAGCGCCAAGGTCTTCGAAGTGGGCGAAGTCGTCGATCAGGTCTTCACCGTCCAGCAGACGATTGCGCTGCGCGAGCGTGACCCCGCCGACTATGTGAGCTCGGCCCCCACGCCGCCGGCGTTTGCCTCGCGCGCTGTGGTGCAGCCGCCGCCTCAGTTGCTGGAGGGGTTTGCGGTCACCGGCGTTTCGATCACGGACGCTGCCTCGGCCCCGCGCCGCCCAGGGCTGGAGCTGACCTGGGAGCCTGACCTGCCGGACGTCCGGGCGGTGATGTATGAAACCCGGCTGACCGCGACCGGCGTCGTCGTCAGCAGCGGGTCGACCGACAATGTCGCCGCGGGCAAGCTGGTGGTCAGCGATGGCCTGGTCGCATCGACCGCCTATCAGACCCGCACAAAGCCCGTCTGCGACCGCCCGACCGACTGGACCGCCTGGACCGCCGCGACCACGCCCGCCGCGCTGATCACCGCGCCGGACATCGCGGATCTCGCGGTGACCGAACAGTTCCAGACCATCGCCCTTGGCCCTTTCACCCGGGATTCCACGCCAAACGGCACGGTCGTTGCCACGCTGGACATGGGGGCTGTCGGGCCGGGGCTGATCTGGAACCGGGGCATCCAGTTCGAGGCGCGCCTGGCGACCTTTGTGACCGACGATTACCGGATCGAGTTGCAGCGCCGGTTCCGCGAGCTGGGCCGGGCCTTCACGGCATGGGAGCAGGTGTCCGTCTGGCAAAAGGCGGGCTCGATCGCTGGTTCAGACGATGTATGGGACCAGCGCACAGGCGAGGGAGGTGTGCGCGGGACCTATCAGGATTTCGAGTACCGCCTGATCGTGATCACCCGCCCGACATCGGGCGCGGGATCATACCAGTGGCTGCGCAACATCTATCTGACCGTCGCTCGGGTGACCAAATGATTGCCTTCGCCATCATCGGGCCGGACGGCATTCCGACCGGAGGCGGCATCCGCCGCACACTGCCCGAGGGTGCCGTGCCCCTGACCGCGCCGTTCACCACTGCCGATCTGCCGCGCTTGCGCTGGCAGGATGGTGTCTGGGTAGAGCGCGTCGACCTGACGCCGGACCCGACGCCGGACCCGGAAGCCTTCGCTGCGGCGCAGTTGGCCCGCGCGCGCTTGGATGCAGTGGACCGGATCAACGCCGCGACCGATGCCTTCCGCCGCCGGTTCTATACCGACATCACCGGGCAGGATGCGCTCTATCTGGAAAAGCGGGCCGAGGCGCTGGCCTACGTGCGTGAGGCCGAAGAGTCGGGTGAACCGAAAGACCTGGCCGACTATCCCCTGATCGCGAACGAGATCGGCGTGACCGCCCCGACGCCTTGGCAGCTGGCGCAAATCTGGCTGCATCTGAGCGGGGCCTTCAAATCCATCGGTGCGGCCACGGAACGGCCCCGCCAAATCGCCCTGAACGCCGTCGCCCTGGCTCGCGACCAGGACGAGCTTTTCACCATCCAGGACACCTTCACCCAGGCGCTGAGCCGCCTTTTGCAACAGGACCTCTGACCATGGCCTTCCAGTTCTCAACCGCTGTTCGAAACGCCGCCCTCGACGCGATGGAAACCGCGATCGGGGCCTCGCCCGTGCTGGAGCTGCGCACCGGCGCTCCGCCCGCCAGCTGCGCGGCTGCCGACACGGGCACGCTCCTCGCCTCGATGGCCCTGCCTGCCGATTTCATGGCTGCGGCCTCGGGCGGGTCCAAGGCCCTGTCGGGCACCTGGCAGGACATGGCCGCCGACGCCGCCGGGACCGCCGCACACTTCCGGATCAAGCAGGGTGCTACCTGTCACGTCCAGGGCACCGTGACCGCGACCGGCGGCGGGGGCGACATGACGATCGACAACCCCGTCCTTGCCCTTGGCCAACAGGTCAGCGTCACGGCCTTCACCCTGACCGCAGGGGGTGCGTGATGCTGATCCCGTCTGTCGGCCAGAAGGTGCGCGTGCTGGACCCCTTCACCGAAAGCTTTCCCGCAGTCTACGAGATCATCGAGATCGTGACCCATCCCGACGGCCAGATCGTCTGCATCCTGCCCGATGACGCGGGCGGCTTTGATCCGAAATACCTGGAGGCAGCGGCATGACGATCAGCACGCTCGACGCACTTTTCAATGCCATGGCCAACAACAGTTCCCGCTTCGTGGTGAACAAGACCAGCATCGCGAACCAGACCGCCGGGCAGCTGGCCAGCATGTGGCGCGCAGCGGGCCAGCCTGCGCAAGCGGCCATCCCCGGAACGACGCCGGAAGTCCCGACCGAGGCGACACTGGGAGCCATCGACTTCGCCAGCCAGACCTCGCCTGCCACATCCTATCTGCCGTGGATAGTGCTGAACTCTGGCAACACGGGCGGCGGGTTCGAGATCCACGACCGGGTCGCCCACATGGGCGGTCTGGTCCTGAACGTGACAACCGCCCAGAACATTACCGGGCTTGACCTGAACACGATTGGTCTTCCGGCCGAACGTCGCGGCGCGGCCGACTTCAGCGACCTGCAATGGTTTCTGGAGGTCTACACCGACGGGGGTGCGACGGCCTCGAACGCGACGATTGCCGTCACCTATGACGACGCCACGACAGGCAACCTGAACGTGGTCGCGGTCGGCGGCAGCTTGCGGGCCGGGCGGTTCATCCCGCTGATCCCGTTTATCCCGACGGCAAAACAGGGGCGCAAGATCGGGGCGATCAACAGCGTCACGCTCAGCGCCTCGACCGGGACGGCGGGGAACTTCGGTTTCACTTGCACCCGGCAGCGCACGGCCAAGGCCTTCGGTCTGGCCAACAACCCGGTCACGCTGACCTGGCAGGACGGCGCGCCAGAGATCCAGAACGACAGTTGCCTGATGATCGCGATCCTGTGCGCAACGACCAGCACCGGGGCTGTTGCTGGCCAGGGCAAGATCTCGCACGGGTAGGTCATGACGCTCCTTCGCCTGCATCCGGACCTGTCGATCGACCCGGCGCTCTTTGCCGAGCCGTCGGTCGCTGGCCTGATCGCGCGGAACGCCTTCTTCGGCGCGGCTCCCACCGGGGCCGTCCTGACCGGGGCTGGTGTGCTGCCCCTGACAGGCTCGGCCGAGGCGCGGGCGCAGGCCAAGGGCCAGGCATCCGGCACCTTGCCACTGGGCGGTTCTGCCACCGGTGCAGCACGGGCGACCGGGCAGGCAGCGGGGACCTTGCCCCTGTCAGGCAGCGCGACCGGGCGGGTGCTGGCCACGGCCCAGGCCTCGGGCATTCTGCCGCTAACCGGGACGGCATCTGCGGTTGCGCGTGCTTCGGCCATGGCATCGGGCACCCTGCCCCTGGGCGGAAGTTCCCAGGCCCAGGCGCTGGCCAGGGCTTCGGCCTTTGGCGAGCTGCCCCTGGGAGGCACGGCCGAGGGCGCGGCGCTGGCCCGTGCCGAAGCGGCGGGGGTTCTGCCGCTAAGCGGTACTGCCACGGCCCTGGGCAGCGTGCCTGTGGACTATTCGACCGGGCGGCTGGCCTTCGCCTCGGACCGGCCCCGTGCGGGCAGGCTTCGGACCGATGCCACCCGACGCGGCACCCTTTTGAACTCCGCCCGCAGGGGCAAGCTCCTGGAGCTGAACGCATGAGCAAGATCTTCACCATCCGCGCCGGCAACCGCCGTCCCTGGCTGGCCTATGACTTTGGCTTCAGCCTGGTCGAGGCGACGGGCGTGACCTTCAGCGCACGGGATGCAGCGACCGGCGCGGTCTTCATCGACAACCAGCCCGCCCAGATCGCCGACGGCACCTATATCGTGAACGGGGTCCAGGAGGTGCTGACGCCTGCCGACGGCGTCGCCTTCTACGCCTGGGGGCCGACCGACACGGCGGTGGAACGGAAAAGCGCGCTGTGCCTCTTTCACATCACCTGGTCCCCCGGCGTCTCCGAAAGCATGCCTTCCGACGGCTACGAAAAGATCGCCATCGTCGACAACTTCTGACGTCCCGCACGGGCGTTCGAAGGGGTGTTGAAGCACCCCTTCAAAACGGGGTCCCGCATCACCAAGGCCCCGCCGACCAGACGAACCTTATGGCCGCGCCCGCACCCCGGAAGGTCGGGCAGAACCGTTAAGGAATCGTGCCAAATGCCCCAGCTGGACGTTCACCCGATCCGCCCGATTGCCCCCTACCTCGGCGGCAAGCGCAACCTGGCCAAGCGCCTCTGCGCCATCATCGACCGCGACACCCACGACACCTATGCCGAGCCCTTCGTCGGCATGGGCGGCATCTTCCTGCGGCGGACACGACGTCCACGGGCCGAGTTCATCAATGACCGGCACCGCGAGGTCTACACCCTGTTCCGGATGCTTCAGGAGCACTACGTCGCCTTCCTCGATCTCCTCCGATTCCAGATCACGACCCAGGCCAACTTCGACCGCCTGGTCGCCGTCGCCCCTGAGACCCTGACCGACCTGCAACGGGCGGCGCGCTTCCTCTACCTTCAGCGCCTGGCATTCGGCGGCAAGATCAGCGGGCGCAACTTTGGCGTGGCGACCGAGCGCCCGGCGAGGTTCAACCTGACGACGCTGGAGCCGGACCTGGAGGCCCTGCACACGCGCCTGTCCGGCGTCACCGTCATGAACCTGGACTATGCCGCCTTCATCGACCGGCTGGACCGTCCAGGCACGCTCTTCTACCTCGACCCGCCCTACTACGGAAACGAGGGCGACTATGGGCCCGGCCTCTTCACCCGCGCCCGATTCGAGGACATGGCCGAGCAGCTCGGGCGGCTGAAGGGCCGGTTCCTCCTGTCCCTGAACGACCACCCCGACGTCCGCCAGATCTTCGCCCGGTTCCACCTGACCGAGGTCCGGACGACCTATTCGGTGGGGTCGAAGAAGACGGTTGAGGAGGCCAGCCGGGGCGAGCTGATCATCTCGAATTGGCCGGTTTGAAGGGTGGCGCAGGAGGGCGGTAACCGGTATCCTCACCGGACCGTCCGCTGCCAAAAGGACCGCTGCCATGGCCCAAGAAATCACTGACCTTGCCTCGCTGATTCACGATGCCCGCGCCCAGAAGAAAGGGAACCGCGAGTTCGCTCTGTTCAGCAACAATGATGGGAGCTGGACTGCGCAAATTGGCAACCTTGATGCTCCTAGCGTCAGGTTGGGCGAGGGTCGTCCAGAAATCGAAGAAGAGGGGGCAAGCCCAGAAGAGGCAGTCGGCCACCTGATCAAGACCATGCAGATTGGGCCCCGGCATGATTACCTGATCGGCCAGAACGATTGAATCTTCTTTCCCTGATCCTGACCCTGACCGGTGCTCTGGTCGTGGATGGCGACACGCTGAAGCTTGACGGCCAGCGCTACCGGCTCTGGGGGATCGATGCGCCAGAACGGGATGAACCCGGTGGCCCGGCCGCGACCCGCGCCCTGCGCCAGATCATCGGCCGCGACCGGCTGACCTGCGATGTCCTGGACGTCGACCGATACGGTCGCCCTGTCGTTCACTGCACCCTTCCCGATGGCTCGGACCCATCCTGCACGCTCGTCTCTCAGGGCCATGCGCAGGACTGGCCAAAGTATTCCGGGGGCCACTATGCCGCCTGCGAATGACCAGCCGATGGTCTGGCCGAAGACCGTCCCCGAAGACCTCCGTCGCCGCCTCGAGGGCGTCCTCGGCTACCGCCAGTTCGGCCCGGCCGAGATCTGGGACGAGCTGCGTGAGTGGCTTGAGAAGCAGGGCATAGAACCCCCTTTGAACGCCCCGTTAAACCCGCCCGTGAAGGACCCGTAAGCAACCCTTCCGCTAGCGCCACGACAGAAGCGTTCTGCTGCAGACTCTGTTGTCAAACCTTGCAAACTCTGGTGGCGAGCCACAGCCGCCGTGGGATGATGCAGAGCCGAGCCTCGGCGCCGAAATACTCACTTGACGATATTTGGATCGTTCCATATAGGAATAGGAACGATCCAAATTTTGGAGGCTGGGATGCGCTGGGGGTTGATTGGGGCAAGCACCATCGCCGACCAGCACATGATCTCGGCCATTCGCGAGTCTGGCTCAGACATCGTCGCCCTGATCAGTTCCACCCAATCCCGCGCGCAGGACATGGCCCATCGGCATGGGATCCCAAAACACGGGACAGACCTGTCGGCCCTTCTTGCCGATCCGGCAATTGCGGCTGTCTACATTTCTTCCACCAATGAAAAGCATCACGCTCAGGCCATGGCCGCGATCGCCGCTGGCAAGCATGTTCTGTGTGAAAAGCCGCTGGCCATGACGCTGACCGAAGCGGTCGAAATGGTGCAGGCCGCAGAAAAGGCAGGCGTGGTCTTCGCCACGAACCACCACTTGCGCTGCTCCGGCTCGCATCGGGCTGTCCGCGACATCGTTCGTTCAGGTCGGATCGGGCGCGTGCTGTCACTGCGCCTTTTTCACGCCGTCCACCTGCCACCGCACCTGCAGGGCTGGCGCATCGACAACTCCGCGGCGGGGGGCGGCGTAATCCCCGACATCACCGTCCACGACGCCGACGTGGCGCGCTTCCTGCTGGGGGAAACCCCGGTCTCCGTCGTCGCCCAAATGGGGGCCAGCGGCATGGGGCAGGGGGTCGAGGATTCGGCCATGTCGGTCTGGACGACGCCCTCGGGCGCAATGGTGCAAAGCCACGAAAGCTTCACCCATCCCTTCGCCGGGTCGGGGCTGGAGGTGCATGGGACCGAAGGCTCCATCTTCGCGCGGGGCGTGATGACGCAACTGCCGGTGGGAGAAATCGAACTCGTCACCGCCAAGGGCCGCGAAGCCGTGCCCTATTCCCCGCACAACCTCTACCTTCAGGGCGTTACTGAATTCCTGGCCGCCGTTGCCGGGCAGGCCGCCCCGGCTGCGACCGGAGAAGACGGCATCGCCTCGCTTGCCGTGGCGCTGGCCGTGCGCGAAGCTGCGCGCACCGGCCAGTCCCAGCGCGTGAAGGTTTCCGCATGACCAAGCTTGTCTCCCCATCCGAGGCCGTCTCCCGCATCGCGGACGGGGCTATTGTCACCGTCTCCTCCTCCTCCGCCTTGGGCTGTCCCGACCTGGTGCTGAAGGCGCTGGGCGAAAGGTTCCGCGCCGAGGGCCACCCCAAGGGCATCACCACGCTCCACCCCATCGCCGCCGGCGACATGTACGGCGTCAAGGGCATGGACTGGATCGCGCAGGACGGGCTTCTGGCCCGGGTTCTGGCCGGCTCCTACCCCTCCGGCTCCTCGAACCTGCCGATGCCCGAGATCTGGAAGATGATCGTCGAGGACCGCGTCGCCGCCTACAACGTGCCCTCCGGCATCCTCTTCGACATGCACCGCGAGGCCGCCGCCCGCCGCCCTGGCGTCCTGACCAAGGTGGGGATGGAGACCTTCGCCGACCCGATCCGCGAAGGCTGCGCGATGAACGCCCGGGGTGCCGCCGCGCCCATCGTAAAACGGGTGGAGTTCGGCGGCGACACCTGGCTCCACTTCCCGAACATCCAGCCCGACGTCTGCATCCTCCGCGCCACCACGGCGGACGAAAACGGCAACCTCACCTACGAACACGAAGGCGCCTACCTGGGCGGCCTCGAACAGGCCATAGCCGCCCGCAACAACGGCGGCCTCGTCATCGCCCAAGTGTCCCGGATCACCGCGAAGGGGTCGCTCAGACCCCACGACGTCCGCGTCCCCGGCCACCTGGTCGACCTCATCGTCCTCGACCCAGACCAGAAGCAGACCTGCGAAACCCCCTACGACCCGGCCATCTCCGGCCAGATCATGCGGCCCTGGTGGTCCTTTACCCTGGCCGAGCACGGCGTCGAAAAGGTCATCGCCCGCCGCGCCGCGATGGAGCTGCGGAAGGGCCAGACCGCCAACCTCGGCTTCGGAATCAGTGCGATGGTCCCCCGCATCCTCCTCGAAGAGGGCCACCCCGAGGCCGTCACCTGGGCCATCGAACAGGGTGCCGTCGGGGGGATGCCGCTCACCGGCTTCGCCTTCGGCTGTGCCTCGAACGCATGGGGCTACGTCCCCTCGCCGCAGCAGTTCATCTACTTCCAGGGCGCGGGGTTTGATCTGTCCTTCCTGTCCTTCCTGGAGATCGACACCGAAGGCAACGTCAACGTCTCGAAACTCGGGAAAAAGCCTTACCTCACAGCCGGTTGCGGCGGGTTCGTCGACATCACCTCGCATGCCCGCAAGATCGTCTTCTCCGGCTGGTTCGAGGCCGGGGCAGGGGTCTCCCTTAGCCCCTCGGGCCTCACCGTCACCACCCCCGGCAAGTTCTGCAAGATGGTGGACCGGGTCGAACACGTCACCTTCTCCGGCACCCGCGCCCGCGCGACGGGGCAAGAGGTCCTCTACATCACCGAACGCTGCGTGATCCGCCTCACCGACAAGGGCCTCGTCGCGACCGAGATCATGCCCGGCATCGACCCCGCCCGCGACATCATCGCCGCCAGCCAAGGCCGCGTCTCCATCGCCGAGAACGCGACCCTGATGCCCCTCAAACTCCTCACCGAAGGACCGATGGGGTGGCAGCCATGAGCGGCGTTTGCCTCCACATCGCAGGCCCCGTCGCCACCCTGACACTGGACAACCCGGCCAAGCTCAACTGCTTCACCACCGACATGCTGGCCCAGCTCGCCAGCCACCTGGAAACCATCGAGGCCAGCCCCGACGTCCGCGCCGTGATCGTTACCGGGGAAGGGGAAAAAGCCTTCTGCTCGGGCGCCGACATCAACGCCTGGGGCGGCCTTTCCCCCGCCGACTTCGCAAGGAACTGGGTCCGCGGCGGCCACCGCATTTTCGACCGCCTCGCGCGCCTTGCGAAACCCACCATCGCCGCGCTCAACGGCCACGCCTTCGGCGGCGGCCTCGAACTCGCCGCCGCCTGTGACATCCGGGTCATCACGCCGAAAGCCAACATCGCCCTGCCAGAGGCGCAAGTCGGCATCGTCCCCGGCTGGTCCGGCAGCCAACGCCTCGCCCGGCTGATCCCCGAAGGCCTCCTCAAGGAAATGGCCCTCTTCGGCCGCCGCATCCCGGCTGACCGCCTCCTCTCCTGCGGCTTCGTCGCCGAAGTCACCGACGACCCCCGAGCCGCCGCCCAGGCCATCGCCGAGAAGGCCGCAACCCTCTCCCCCCGCGCCATGGAGATCACCAAGGCGATGATTCATGCCGGACAGGGCGAGGACCAGGCGGCCCTGATCGAGGCTTTGGGCTCGGCCGCCATCGCCGCCAGCGAGGACCGGGCCGAGGGCGTCGCCGCCTTCCAGCAGAAACGCACACCAGACTTCCCGGGGACCTGACATGCTCGACCTCACCGTGATCCCCGCGATCCAGAACACCCTCCCGCCGGTCTTCGACGCCCGCCATCTGATCGACGGGCGATGGCAGGCCGACGGGCCCACGTCCGAACGCCTCTCCCCCTCCCACGGCACCGTCGTTTCACGCGCGCAAATTGGAACGATCCAAGACGCCGAAGCCGCCATCGCCGCCGCCCGCGCCGCCTTCGATGACGGCCGCTGGAGCCAACTCTCCGGCAAGGCCCGCGCCACGGTCCTCCTGAAAGTCGCCGACCTGATCGAGGTCAACGTGGAGCGCATGGCGCTCATGGAAACCCTCGAATCCGGCAAGCCCATCACCCAGGCGCGGGGCGAAATCAGCGGGGCCGCCGACCTCTGGCGCTACGCCGCCTCTCTCGCCCGGACTCTCCACGGCGACAGCCACAACAGCCTCGGCGCAGACATGCTCGCCGTCGTCCTGAAGGAACCCATCGGCGTCGTCAGCATCATCACGCCCTGGAACTTCCCCTTCTGGATTCTTTCCCAGAAGCTCCCCTTCGCTCTCGCCGCCGGTTGCACCTGCGTGGTGAAACCCTCGGAACTCACCCCCTCCACTACCGTCATCCTGGGCGAACTCCTGATCGAGGCGGGCCTCCCGGCAGGCGTCGTGAACATCGTCCTCGGCTACGGCCAGCCGGTCGGCGCAACCCTCGCCAGCCACCCAAGCGTCGACATGGTCACCTTCACCGGCTCCACCGCCGTTGGGCGCGGGATCGCCGCTGCCGCCTCCAGCACGCTGAAGAAAGTCGCCCTCGAACTCGGCGGCAAGAACCCGCAGGTGATCTTCCCTGACGCCGATCTGGAGTCAGCCGCCGATGCCGTCACCTTCGGCGTCTATTTCAACGTGGGCCAGTGCTGCAATTCTGGCAGCCGCATCATCGTCCACGAAGACATCGCTAAGGACTTCACCGCCCGCATCGTCGACCTCTCGAAACAGGTGGCCTTCGGCGATCCACTAGACCCGGCAACTCAAGTCGGTGCCATCGTCAGCCGCGAGCATGGGCAGAAGATCGATGCCTACGTCACCGCCGCCCGCAAGGCCGGGGCCACAGTCGCGTTGGGCGGCGCTGCGTTGCAAGTGCCTGGCCTCGGCCCCCAATTCTACCAGCCCACAATCGTGACCAATGTCACCCCCGACATGGCCATCGCGCGGGAAGAGGTCTTTGGTCCGGTCCTGACCGTCCTGACCTTCCGGACGCTCGAGGAGGCGCTGACCCTAGTGAACGACGCCGACTATGGCCTTTCCGCAGGGGTCTGGAGCGAGAACGTCCACACCTGCCTTCAGTTTGCCCGCATGGCGCAGGCGGGCACCGTCTGGACCAACACCTGGATGGACGGCTTCCCCGAAGTCACCTTCGGCGGCTTCAAGCAATCGGGCCTCGGGCGCGAGATCGGCCGCCATGGCCTGGATGAATTCATGGAAATCAAGTCGCTCGTCATGCGGATCGGCCGCACGCGGGCGCCTTGGGTAAGACCCCGCTGACCCTTGGGGCGGGCAATGATGCGCAATAGGGAGGAAACCACAATGCGCTTTTTTGGAAAGACGATGACCACGTCCTGAAAGAGGACCTCGCCACCAAATCCATCGGCTGGGTCGACATGCCCGTCGCCGGTGGCGGTGGCGAGGCCGCGATGACCGCGCTCCGCGCCCGCGTCACAGCGGGCGACCCGCCGACCGCCGTGCAGATGCTGGGCTTCGACATCCTCGACTGGGCCGGCGAGGGCGCACTTGGCGACCTGACCGAAGTCGCCACCGCCGAAGGCTGGGACGCTGTCGTTCCTGCAGCACTCCAGGGCTTCTCCAAAGCAGACGGCAAGTGGATCGCGGCCCCGGTCAACGTCCACTCGACCAACTGGGTCTGGATCAACAAGGCCGCGCTGGACGCAACCGGCCTTGCCGCGCCCACGACCTGGGACGAGCTGGTCGCCGTCCTCGACAAGATGAAGGAAAACGGGATCACGCCCCTTGGCCACGGCGGCCAGCCCTGGCAGGAAGCCACCGTCTTCGACGGCGTGGTCCTTGGGATGGGCGGGGACCTGTACCAGAAGGCCTTCATCGACCTTGACCCGGCGGCGCTCGGTGGCCCGGAAATGGCCGAGGCCTTCAACCGCCTGATCAAGCTCCGCAGCTACGTCGACGACAACTTCTCCGGCCGCGACTGGAACCTCGCCTCGGCGATGGTCATCAACGGAGAAGCCGGGATGCAGATGATGGGCGACTGGGCGAAGGGCGAGTTCCTGAAGGCCGGCAAGGTCCCGGGCACCGACTTCGTCTGCATTCGCTTCCCCGGCACTCAAGGCTCGGTCACCTTCAACTCCGACCAGTTCGCCATGTTCAACGTGGAAAGCGAAGAGGCGAAGGCCGCACAAGGCGCGATGGCCTCGGCGATCATGAACCCGACGTTCCAGTCGGCGTTCAACGTGGTCAAGGGCTCGGTCCCCGCACGCACCGACGTGCCGAACGACGCCTTCGACGACTGCGGCAAGAAGGGCATGGCGGACCTGGCGGAAGCCAACACCAACGGCACGCTTTTTGGGTCCATGGCGCATGGTCACGCGGCCCCGGCGTCGGTGAAGAACGCCACCTATGACGTGATCACCGCGGCCTTCAACGGCGAATATGCCGATGGCACCGCCGCTGCCGCCGCGCTGGCCGAAGCCGTCGCCGCCGCGCAGTAACCTGAAGACGGGGGCGGCCCTCGGGTCGCCCCTCAACCAAATTCCTTCGAAGGAATTTGGCAAAAGTTTTCGAAAACTTTTGCGCCCTAGAACCAACGGGAGGGACCCATGGCCATGACCGAGGCCGATTTCCGCACACGCCTGCAGGACTGGCTGCCAAAGCTGGTGCTGGCCCCCTCCTTCGCCGTGACGCTTCTCTTCGTCTACGGCTTCATCCTCTTCACCGTGGTCCTGTCCTTCACCGGGTCCAAGATGCTGCCCCGCTACGACTGGGTGGGCTTCGAGAATTACGAAAAGCTCTGGGCGCTGCCCGCCTGGACCACCGCGATCACCAACATCGCGATCTTTGCCAGCCTCTACATCGTGATCTGCACCCTCATCGGCCTGATGCTGGCGATCTTCCTGGACCAGAAGATCCGGGGTGAGGGGATGTTGCGCCCGATTTACCTGTATCCGATGGCGCTAAGCTTCATCGTCACCGGCACCGCCTGGAAATGGTTCCTCGATCCCGGGATCGGTTTGCAGCGCATCCTGCAGCAATGGGGGTGGGAGTCCTTCACCTTCACCTGGATCAAGGATGGCGACATGGCGATCTACACGATCGTCATCGCCGCCGTCTGGCAGACCTCGGGCTTCGTGATGGCGATGTTCCTCGCGGGCCTCCGCGGCATCGACAACGAAATCCTGAAGGCCGCCCAGATCGACGGCGCCTCGAACTGGCAGCTTTACCGGCGGATCGTCATTCCCCTGCTGCGTCCGGCCTTCCTGTCTGCCCTCGTCATCCTGTCGCACCTCGCGATCAAGTCCTATGACCTGGTCATCGCGCTGACCGGGGGCGGCCCGGGGCGGGCAACCGAAATGCCCGCCACCTTCATGTATTCCTACACCTTCACCCGCAACCAGATGGGCATCGGCGCCTCCTCGGCCGTGATCATGCTGATGACCATCGCCGCGATCATGGTCCCTTACCTTTACGCCGAGCTGAAGGAGAAGAAGGCATGAGCGTCGCGACCCAAGACACCGCCGTCTCCACCGGCCGCATCACCCGGGCCTTCATCTACCTGGTCCTGATCCTCTTCGCGCTCTTCTACCTCCTGCCGCTCTACGTCATGGGCGTGAACTCGCTGAAACCGCTGCAGGAAATCACCGGCGGCAACATGATGGCCCTGCCGTCACAATGGACGCTCGACCCCTGGCGATCCGCCTGGTCCACCGCCCAGATCGGCGTCGAACCCACGGGCCTCAAACCCTATTTCCTGAACTCGATCCTGATGGTCGTCCCCGCCGTCGCCATCTCCACCATCGTCGGGGCCCTCAATGGCTACATCCTGACCAAATGGCGCTTTCGGGGGGATACCTGGGTCTTCGGGCTGATGCTCTTCTCCTGCTTCATCCCGTTCCAGATCGTGCTGATCCCGATGGCCGTCGTCCTTGGCAAACTCGGCCTCGCCGGATCGGTCCCCGGCCTGATCCTCGTCCACGTCGTCTACGGGATCGGCTTCACCACGCTTTACTTCCGGAACTACTACGCGTCGTTCCCCACGGAACTCGTCCGCGCCGCGATGATCGACGGAGCCGGGTTCTTCCGCATCTTCTGGCGGATCCTTCTGCCCGTCTCCGGCCCCATCGCGGTCGTCTCGATCATCTGGCAGTTCACCAACATCTGGAACGACTTCCTGTTCGGCGTCTCGTTCGGCGGCACGTCGCAACCGATGACCGTGGCCTTGAACAACCTCGTCCAGTCCTCGACGGGCGTGAAGGAATACAACGTCCACTTCGCCGGCGCGATCCTGGCCGCGCTGCCCACCCTGATCGTCTACATCGTCGCTGGACGCTACTTCGTGCGCGGCCTCATGGCGGGGAGCGTCAAGGGATGACCCGCGCAAAAGTTTTCGAAAACTTTTGCCAAGAATTTTCGAAAATTCTTGGCCCCGACCCCGACCGTCCCGCGCAACCGCAAAGGACATGAAGGGAGACCGCCGGGCGGCGGCAACCGCCCGACGGTCAGTTCAACCCAAGCCCGCATTCACACCGACAAGGGCGAACAGCAGGAAGGAATACCGAAGATGAAGGTCTTGTCCATAACCGCACTGATGCTGGCCACGGCCAGCCCGGCCCTCGCCGACCCCTCGGTCGAGGTGATGCACTTCTGGACCTCCGGGGGTGAGGCTGCTGCCCTTGGCGCCGTCCGTGACAAGGTCGTCGCTGATGGCGTCACTTGGACCGATGCGCCTGTCGCGGGCGGGGGCGGCGACCAGGCCAAGACCGCGCTGCAGGCCCGCATCGCCAGTGGCAACCCGCCCGCCGCAGTGCTGATCCTTGGCCAGAACATCCTCGACTGGGCCGCCGAAGGGATGCTCGGCAACGTCGACGCGCTGGCGGCCGCACAGGGCTGGGACGCCGCCCTGCCGCAGGCGGTGAAGGACTTCACCAAGGTCGACGGTCACTACGTTTCCGTCCCCACCAACGTCCACCGCACCGACATGATCTGGGCCTCGAAGGCCGCCTTCGACAAGATCGGCGCCGCCTATCCGACGACCTGGGAAGAGCTGAACGCGCTGGCCCCCAAGTTCCTTGAGGCCGGGATCATCCCGCTCGCCCACGGCGGCCAGGCCTGGCAGGAAGCCTACATGTTCGAAGCCGTCGCCCTGGGTGTCGGCGGGGCTGAGTTCTACCGCAAGGCCCTGATCGACCTCGACGACGCCACCCTGCGCGGGCCCGAGATGGTCGCGGTCTTCGCCCAGATGGCGTCCTTGCGCGGCATGGTGGACGAAAACTTCCCCGGTCGTGACTGGAACCTTGCCTCGGCCATGGTCATCAAC
>JALOTD010000013.1 GCA_025458105.1 Tabrizicola sp.
CAGTTCTTCCGCGCGCCGACCATTCCGGCGCTGTTGCCGCGTCTGGTGCGGGTCTTGTCGGACGCGCATATGGGGACGCAGTTCTACCTGGCGGGAACGGAAAGCCTGATCGGCCAGGCGGAGCGCGAGATCATGGCGACGGGTTTCCCGTTTGCCTCGATCCAGAAGGAACAGCGTGGGTCCACGCTTCGGCGGGTGCAATGCGTGCATTGCAAGGGGGTGACCGAGAACGTGGCCACCGACCCGTTCAAGTGCAGCCATTGCGGGCTTAACCTCTTTGTGCGCGATCATTATTCCCGACGCATGGCGGCCTTCCAGGGCGTGAACATCGACGCCGAGGACCCCGGCCTGGTGCCGGAAAGCGTGGTGAGGTTCAAATGAGCGGCGGCGCGAAACTGCAGGTCCGTGTGGCCGAGGTCGTCGAGGTCAACGAGCTGATCAAGCGCTTTCGGTTTGTCAACCGCGACGGGTCGGAGCTGCCCGCGTTTTCGGGTGGGGCGCATACGGTGGTCGAGATGGATGACCATGGGCTCCGCAGGCTGAACCCTTATTCGCTTATGTCCGACCCGGAGGATCGGTCGGGATACGAGATCAGCGTTCGGCGCGATGACCAGGGTCGTGGCGGGTCGCTGTTCATGCACCGGCATGTGAAGCCGGGGATGGAGATGGTGCTGTCGCACCCGGTCAACCTGTTCCCGCTGGACAACCGGGCGCGGAAGCACCTGATGATCGCGGGCGGCATTGGGATCACGCCGTTCCTGGCGCAGATCTCGCAGCTGACGCATTTCGGTGGGCGGTTCGAGCTGCACTATTCGGCGCGGTCGAAGCCGCTTGGGGCCTATATGGACCGGCTGACGGCGGCGCATCCGGACAGGGTGCATTGCTACTTCGACGACCAGAAGCAGATGATCGACCTGAAGAAGGTCCTGGAAAATCAGCCGATTGGCACGCATCTCTATGTCTGCGGGCCGAAGGGGATGATTGCTTGGGTGCTTTCGACAGCGGAAAGCATGGGCTGGCCGAAACAGGCCTTGCACCACGAGGAGTTCCTGGCCCCGGGCACTGGCCTGCCGTTCAAGGTGGAACTGGCGGCCAGTGGCAAGACCATCACGGTCGGCACGACGCAAAGCCTGCTCGAGGCGATCGAGGCGGCGGGTGTGGACGCCCCCTATCTCTGCCGCGGCGGAGCCTGCGGGCAATGCGAAACGGTCGTTCACAAATGCGACGGCACGATACTGCACCGCGACCACTGGCTGACGCCGGAAGAACAGGCGTCGAACCAGAAGATCATGCCCTGCGTCAGCCGCTTTGAGGGCAAGACCCTCGTCATCGACCGATAGGAGACGACGATGAGCCTCGATTTCCGCCCTGGTGCCTTCAGCGACTTCTTCCGGGACGAAACGTTCCGCGACACGTTCACCTACACGAACAGCAATCCGCGCCGATTCCCGTTCCCCTTCGACCGCGACGACTACATGTATTCGGTCAACATGGAGCCGCATGTACCGGGCCGGAAAGGCACGGCCTTCGAGCACACTTTCGACGTCGATGAACACTACGTCGCCGAGATGATCGACCGCGCCAAGGTGCTGGCCGAGGACCCGCTGCGCTGCCAGTCGCTGCCGCATATGACGCTGGCGGGCTGGGACGTGCTGGAACTGATCATGGAGACCAAGGCGCGGGACTATCCGCAGTGGTTTTCGCTGACCAAGGACGGCAATCGCTGGCATTGGGTGAACCGGCCGCTTGGTATCGAACAGTCGTTCACATTGCTGGATGAATCGACGCTGCCCTATCCGCCCTTCGAATACATCATGCGGCAGACCCAGGGTGACTGGACGCTGCAGGACGAACGCGACGGGACGCTGTGGATGGATGCGGGCATCGCGACCAGCCAGGCCGACTGGTCGGTGGATTTCGACGTCGGCATGAACTTCCACGAATGGCATGCTCCGGTCCCGCTGGCGCATGAGAAGGGCGTCTTTGACCGGGCGCTGAAGTTCCTGCTGAAGCTGCAGCACGGCGCCCCGGTCCGGCGGTTCAACTGGACGATGACAGTGAACCCGCTGCTGGACACGGCGCCGGAGACCTACCCCAAGTGGGGTCCGATGAAGACGACCATCACGCAAGAGAACCTGGGCCAGAAGCAGCACCTGCGGGTCGAATTGCAAAGCCTGTATCGCCTGCCCCGGTCCAACGCCATTGCCTTCGACATCCGCTGCTACCTGTGCAGCTTCGAGCAGATCGTGACCGTCCCGAAATGGGCCCGCCGCCTGCACCGCGTCGTCCGCGACCTGCCGGTGGAACTGGCGACCTACAAGGGTTTCATCCGCAATCGTCCTGCAATGGTCGAGTGGCTGTCCAAGTATGATGACGGGGCACCGACCTCGCCCGGTTGGTTCCCCGATGACTGAGCGGGGGCCCCTGAAGCTGGGGTTCCTGATGTTCCCCGGCTTTCCGATGGCCTGCCTGACCTCGGCCATCGAACCCCTGCGCGCGGCGAATGAGATCACCGGGCGGCGGGAGTTTACCTGGACGCTGGTGGCCGAAACATCGGCTCCGGTGAAGTCGAGCGCCGAGATCGGCTTTGACCCCGACACGACGTTGGGCGAGGCGGAGGGGCTGGACCATCTGTACTTGATCTCTCCCCCCACGGCCGAGTTCGCCGATCCGCGACGCAGCCCTGCGAAACTGCGCTGGCTGGACCGGACGGGGGTCACCCTGGGCGCGTTTTCGGGCGGGATCTTCCCGCTGGCGCGGGCGGGGTTGCTGGATGGCAAGGCCTGTTCCGTCCACTGGTGCTATGAGGCGGCGTTCAAGGCCGACTTTCCTGGCGTCGAGGCGCGGGAGGTGACGATCCTGCGCGAAGGGCGGCGGATCACGGCGAGTGGCGCGGGGGCGGTCTTCGACCTGATGCTGCGGCTCATCGAAGAGCGATTGGGGCGCGATTGCATGACGGAAGTGGCTTGCTGGTTCCAGCACCCCTTTGTCCGTGATGCGGATGCGAGTCAGAAGGTTCCCGTAGCACGCTGTGCGGGGACGACGGACAGCCTTCCAGTGGCGATTCGCGAGGCGATCCGGCTGTTCGAGACCCATGTCGAGGACCCGCTGCGCATTCCGGATGTGGCTGCGGCCGTCGGTCTGTCGGGTCGGCACTTCGAACGGATGTTCAAGCGGGAGACCGGGCAGAGCCCACTCCGCTATTACCACTACCTGCGGCTGATGAAGGCGCGGCAGAGGGTGCTGTATTCGAACGACTCTCTGCGCGAGATTGCGGCCTCGGTCGGCTATATGACGTCTAGCCCGATGATCCGGCATTATACCGAGTTCTTTGGCGTCTCTCCGCGAGAAGAACGTCGCCTGACGCAAACCATCCGGCGGTCCCCGGTGCGGGTCGAGGCGGCCGAGTAGTCAGCCTTGCAGCGACAAGGCACCAATGCCCGCGAAGATCGTGGCAATCCCCAGCCATTGGACCAGGCGCACGCGTTCCTTAAGGAACCAGGTGGCCAGCAAGACGGTCAGCACCCCGAACAGGGATGAGGAGACCGAAGCATACTCGGCGCGCGGCAGGACTCCGGCCGCAGTGACGAGGCCAAGGGCGACAGCGTCAACGCAGCCCATCAGCGCGAGCACGGCAAGCTGGCCACGCTGTGGGGCCAGCGAACTGCCATACCAGATGAGAAGCGCGACCGACGTCGCCAGCGCCACCACCCGGCTGACCAGGATGACCGGCAGGTCCGCGCCCTGGCGTGCGGCTTCCTGCCCGAGCGCGAATGTCAGTGCGAAGCCGATCATCGACAGGCTTGCCCATCCGAGCGCCAGGGCGGGTGAGGCAGCATAGCCCTCAGGTGCGTCGCTGCGAGAGGCAAGGGCAACGATGGCGATCCCGACGCAAACCGCCAGCACAGCCAGCCAGTCGGCTGACGTCACCTCGCGCCCCTGCAGAACCGCGATGCCCAGCGACAGCATCGGGTAGGCCCCGACAATGGGCGAGACCAGCCGCACCGGGGCCAGGCTGAACGCCTTGTAAAGGCTGCCCATCGCCAGAACGACTGCAAAGCCCGACAGCGCGGCGAGGGTCCAGGCGAGGCCGGTCATCAGGCTCCACCCGCCGATAACCAGCGTCACCGGCACGAGCACGATGCAGCCCGTTGCCATAACCATGACCATGATCGGGAGAAGCGGTGCCCCCTGGCTCAGCTTGCGCGCCAGAAGGTCATGCACCGCCCAAAGGATGGCGGCGGTCAGGCCGAAGCCGAGTGCAAGCATATTGCCGCCTTTTCCCCGCTTGAAGCTTGTGTCAGGCTTACCCTGACGCTATTCTTCTGGATGAACAAGTTTTATCCTCATTAAACGGGCCGGGTAGGTCCGATTGCGGGGTAAGCCATGCTTGATACAATCTATCCGTCGGTGATCCCCGGTCCACCCCGACCGAGTAGAATATTGACTCCGCAGGGTTTTTCCCGGCATCACGGGCAGGAACGGCATGTCGTGCCGGGAGGCGGCGCGGCGCTGTTGCGGGTCGCCACGGGGGACCTGATCACGCTGGTCAATGACGAGGGCGGCCAGCCGGTAGAGCTGGTGGCGGCCGGGACGGACGGGCGGATTGATGCGGCGATCCTGGGGGTCGCGGCGAATTCCTCGGCCGAGGGGCTGAAGGCGATGCTCGCTTCGGGCGAGGAGAGCCTGGGGCGGTTGCGGAACGGGCTGGTGGCGCGGCGGATCGACCTTGCGACCGCTGGGGCGGTGCGGCTGTTCGGCGGCGAGACCCCGGCGGGGACAAGGGCCGATGTGACGGCGCTGGATGAGGGCTGGCTGGTCATCTGTGCGCCGGGTCTACCAATGGCTCCAGACGCCCAGGATACAGCGACGCCGGTCACGGTTGTCGTACAACGCGCCAAGCCGTCGATGGTGGGGCACTACGACTTGCCGGACCCGCTGGCCGACCCATTGCTGGACTTGCGGGTCAAGTCGGCGACGGCGGACAGCTATTTCGTCAAGGCGGGCGACTACATCCAGATCATCGACGTGGACGGGCGGCAGTGCACCGATTTCCAGTGTTTCGATGCGCGGAAGCTGGACCGCGGCATCCAGCATGCGCTGGACGTGACGACCAGCCGGACTTTCATGGGCCACGCCTATTCGATGCCGGGACTGCATTCGAAATACTATGACCAGGACTGGGTGCCGCTGGTCGAGGTGGTGCAGGACACGGTTGGGCGCCATGACGCTTTCGCGATGGCCTGCGCGTCGAAGTATTATGACGACATCGGTTATCCGGGGCATGTGAACTGCTCGGACAACTTCAATCTGGCGCTCGCCGGGCGTGGGGTTGACCAGAGGCCGGGCTGGATGGCGGTGAACCTGTTCTTCAATACGAACATCGATTCACATGGCGTGCTGATCAGCGATGAGCCCTGGTCGCGGCCCGGCGACTATGTGCTGGCCCGGATGACACCTCTCCCGCGAACGGCTGGTATCTGTCGGACATCCATGTCCGGACCTATTCGGGGGCGGAGAAGTTCAGCCGCTCCATCGCCTATCGCCCCACGCCTGATGCGGAGCCGAAGATGACCAAGGAAACTGCCTTCCACCAGCGCATCGTGGAGAAGACCCGGCATCACGTTGAATACAAAGGGTATTGGCTGCCGCAGGTCTATTCCTCGAACGGCGCGCTGGAGGAGTATTGGGCCTGTCGGCAGGCGGCGGTGGTGCTGGACCTGTCGCCCCTGCGGAAGTGGGAGGTCACGGGGCCGGACGCCGAGGCACTGATGCAATGGGTGCTGACGCGGGATGTGAAGAAGCTGTCGCAGGGGCAGGTGGTCTATTCCGCGATGTGCTACGAGCATGGCGGGATGATCGACGACGGGACGGTGTTCCGCCTGGGCCGCGACCAGTTCCGCTGGATCGGGGGCGATGATTACGGCGGGGTCTGGATCCGGGAACAGGCGGAAAAGCTGGGGCTAAAGGTGATGGTGCGGTCGTCCACGGACCAGTTGCACAACCTTGCGGTCCAGGGGCCGAACAGCCGCGAGATCATCAAGCGGATGATCTGGACCGCGCCGCACCAGCCGACGATCGAGGAGCTGGGGTGGTTCCGCTTCACGGTGGGCCGGTTGGGTGGGCCATCGGGCGCGCCCGTGGTGGTGTCGCGGACGGGCTATACCGGAGAGCTTGGGTTCGAGATCTTCTGCCATCCGAAGGACGGCGCAGCGGTCTATGACGCGGTCTGCGCGAATGGCGGCGACCTGGGGCTGAAGCCGATGGGGCTGCAGGCCTTGGACATGGTGCGGATCGAGGCGGGGCTCATCTTCGCGGGCTATGACTTCTGTGACCAGACAGACCCGTTCGAGGCCGGGATCGGGTTCACAGTGCCGCTAAAATCCAAGACCGACGATTTCATCGGTCGCGAGGCGCTGATCCGGCGGAAGGAGCATCCGTCGCGGAAGTTCGTAGGGTTGGAGATTGACGCGAATGTCGACGTGGGTCATGGCGACTGCCTACATGTCGGTCGTGCGCAGGTGGGGGAGGTGACGTCTTCAGTGCGGTCCCCGATCCTTGGCAAGAACATCGCATTGGCGCGGGTGGATTTGGCGCATGCCGAGGTTGGCACGGCGCTGGAGGTGGGCAAGCTTGACGGTCGGCAAAAGCGGCTGCCGGCGGTGATTGTGCCACTGTCGCACTACGATCCGAAGAAGACGCGGGCGCAGAGCTGAGGGTGCGGAATTTTCGAAAATTCCGCATCGGAGCCTTCAAAGGCTCCGGTCCGATTTCTTTGAAGAAATCGGGCGCAGGGAGGAAACGATGGAACCGATGATAGACCGGATTGGGGGCGAGTCGCAGGTCAAGCTTCTGGTCAACCACTTCTACGACCTGATCGAAACCCTGCCGCAGGGCGCCGCGATCATGGCGATGCACCAGCGCGGGCATGGCCTGTCCCATGTTCGGCCCGAGCAGTTCGACTTCCTGACCGGCTTCTTCGGCGGGCGGCGCAATTACCATGAACGCCACGGTCACATGAACCTGCGCGAAATTCATGCGCACATCGAGATCCGGGCAGAGGATGCTGAGGACTGGCTGGCGGTGATGGACCGGGCGATGGCCGAAACCGGCATCGCTGACCGGGAGCGGCGGGAGATCATGGCCACCTTCCGCCGCGCTGCTCTGATGCTGGTGAATGCCTAAAGCGCGTCGAGGAGCGCCTCGGTTGGCCAGCCATCGGCGGGCAGGCCGAGGCGCAGCTGTTCTTTCTGGACGGCTGCCCGAGTGCCTGCGCCGAGAATGCCGTCGATCTTGCCGACGTCATGGCCAAGCGCTGCCAGCTTTTCCTGCAGGGCGGTCATCTCGTCCAGGCTGAGGGCGGGCTCGGGGTTGCCTGCCGCGTAGGGCTCTGCCCCTTCGATGCGGGTGGCGAAATAGGCGGCTGTGGTGACATAGACGAAGCTCTTGTTCCACTCGAAGAGCACGCGGTAGTTCGGGTAAACGAGGAAGGCCGGGCCCTTGCGGCCCTGCGGCAAGAGGATCGAGGCTTGCAGGCCACTGGCCAAGGCGCCGTTGCGGGCAGTGACCCCTAGGGCCTCCCACTTTTCTGTCGGGCGCTGGGTGTCCAGCCCGGTCAGGGACCAATCAAAGCCGTCGGGCAGGGAGACTTCAGCCAGCCAGGGCTCACCCGCCCGCCAACCGTGGTATTGCAACATCCGCGCGCCGGACAGGATCGCGTCGGCCTCGGAGGTCTTCAACAGGATCAAACCGTCGCCATCGCCATCGACACCGCGCTCCAGGATGTCCTTGGGCAGCATCTGGACCATGCCGATTTCCCCGGCCCAGGCGCCGGTGGTATTCAGGTCAAACTCGTCCAGCGCGAAAAGCTGGGCTGCTGCAAGGACTTGCGGCTGGAACAGCTCGGGCCGGCGGCAGTCATGCGCGAGGGTAAGGAGCGCGTTGCGCGTATTGAAATCGCCCTGGATCTGGCCGAAGTCGGTCTCGAAGGCCCAGAAGGCCAACAGGATGCCGCGCGAGACCCCGTATTCGGTTTCGGCCCGAGTGAAGATGTCGTCAAGGCTGTCGGACTTGGCGCGCGCCGTGGACAGGCGTTGTTTCGAGATCAGCGACTGCGAGAAATCAAGAAATGTCTTTCGGAACACACCCTGGTTGCGATCGGCCTTCAGCACCTTTTCGTCGATGCGGGCACCCTTAAAGAAGGCGGTGGCCTTCTCGGCGGGCACGCCTTGCGCGATGGCCTCAGCCTCCATTGCGGCGAGGAAATCGCCGAAGTCGCCGCCGCAGGGGGCCGCGATGGCAGGGCTGGTAAGGGCAAGGGCGAAAAGGGCGGCGCGCATGGGGTCTCCTTTAGGTCGCGCCCTAGAAGATGACGATCAGCGCGGCAATGGCAAGCATGGCGCCCCAGACCCGCCACAGCGCATCGGCGGCGGCGTCGATGTCATCAGGGCCTGCGTCGCGGCGGCCTTCGGGCCAGACCCAGGGGTAGTCCTTGCGGACGCCATTATAGCTGCGAGGTCCGGAAAGGGCGACGTTCAGGACGGGGGCCAGCGCACTTTCAGGCCAGCCAGCGTTGGGGCTGCGGTGTTTGGGTGCATCGCGCAGGATGGGCGCGGGGTCGACCCAGCCGTGGGTCAGCGCGATGAGAAGCGCGGTCAGGCGGGCGGGAACCACGTTCAGGACGTCGTCAAGGCGCGCGGAGGCCCAGCCAAACTCACGATATCGCGGGGTCAAGTGGCCGATCATGCTGTCCGCGGTGTTGATCAGCTTGTAGGCGACAATTCCGGGCAGGCCTGCAACAAGGTACCAGAGGATCGGCGCGACCACGCCGTCGGACAAATTTTCCGCCGCACTTTCGATGGCTGCCCGGGCGATGTCGGGGCCGGTCATTTCTGCGGTGTCCCGACCGACGATCATTGCGACGGCCTGGCGGCCCTCGGGGACGGATCGGCGCAGCGCAGTGGCGACAGCGCGGACATGATCGACGAGGCTTTTCTGCGCAATCAGAATGGCAAGGGTCAGCAGCTCCAGGACGCCGTAGTCGGGCAGAAGATGGACCGCCCAGCCCAGCGAAAGGCCAGTGGCGAGAAGCCCGGCAGCGACACCGACCCCTGCTACCTTGCGGCTTTGGCCCTGGTTGAAGCGACGGTCCGCCCAGCTGACCAGTCGGCCCATCAGGACGGCCGGATGGGGCAGTCTATCCCAAATCGCGCGGGGCTCTCCGGCGGCAGCGTCAAGCAGCATGGCAAGGATGAGGATCATGCAGCGGCTATCCTGCCCAGCGACGCGATTCGCAAGATGTTCCAAGGGCCTGTCTAAGTTCGGGTGGGAAAGTCGCTGATCTGCAATCCAGGATTGTGCTGACTGCGACTTTGCGGACATCATCTGTTTACATTTGACCAATACCATTGGGCAGGCTTGATTTTTGCCAATCTGGCTACAGAATTGCTCTTGTGGGGTACGAGGTCTGCCATGCTTGAGTTCCTGCCGAAAGAAGTGCGCGAAGGGCTGGAAACGGCCCGGAAGGCTGCGATGAAACGCAAGTCGCGGCTGCGTGTGCAAGTGGGCGATGCGGTCTATCCCGTGCTGCGCTTTTGGGATCAAGGATTTGCGCTGGATGCTGACCTGAGCCCGGGCAAACTGCGGGGGCTGGTCGACGTCTATGATGGCTCGCGCCATGTGTTCCAGTGCCTGATCGTGGCGTCGAGCATCGAAAATGGCGAGCTTGTTTGTGACTTCAAGCGGGCCACGGCCGTCAAGGACCGCGCGGCGCTGGATTTCTGGCGGGATGAGAACGCGCCTGTGGGCTATCTTCCCAGCGCCTGAAGGCCGCCGTCTGGGTGATCTTCGCCGAAAAATCCAGACCGTCAGGGACGGATCTCGACCACCGTGCCAATAGGGGTCACCGCCCATATCTCACGCATTTCAGCATTGGTCACAGCAATACAGCCCGCCGTCCAGTCGCCGCGCAGCTTGAAGCCCTCGGGCAGGGCGTTCGGCTGGGCATGAATGAAGATGTCACCCCCGGGGTCATATCCGCCCGCCCGTGCGCGCTCGATGTCCTCTGGCCGCGGATAGTCGATCCCTACGGACAGATGAAAGGCGCTGCGGTCGTTGCGGCGGTCGATCCGGAACTCACCCTCTGGCGTCTTGCCGTCGCCCTGGCGCTGCTTGTCGCCTTCGGGAACTCCTGACGACCTTGCCGTCCTGCATCAGCTGCATCCGCCGCGCCGCCTTTTCGACAACGATCCGGTCGATGGACCCGGTCAGGGGCGGCGGTGGTGGCAGGTCGACCTCTTCCCGCGGCATGAACAGCGAGGCCGTGAGGAGGCCAAGTGCCGCCACCAGCGCGAGATAGGCAAGAAGACGAAGGAGACGCTTCATTGCAGGTCGGCGAAGGCCCCTTTCAGGCGGTCGATGGTCGCGCCGTAGTTGGTGGCAATCTTGGCAGTCTTTTGGACGCGGTCGATGAATTCCTGCGGTTGCATTCCGGTGCCTGAGAAATCGACCCAGGCCAGATAGGTCGCCTCCAGCGGCGTGGAGCGGAGGCCGGGAATGCTGGCGAGGCCGTCATCGAACAAGGAGCGGTTGCCGTCGAGATAGGCCATAAGTGCGTCGACCCAGGCCCCACCCTCGGGGCTGTAGGCGGCAGTCGCCATATGCAGCCCGAAGGAATTGGGCGAGATTCCCATCGCGTTGATCGTGCCTGCAAAGGTCTTGCGCAGGGTGGGGTCAGCGATGATGACGTTGCCGATATGGGCGCCTGCGATGTTGAAGGTCTTGGTAGTGGCCGTCATCATCACGAGCCGATCGGCGATGGCCGGCACGGCAACGGCCATGGGGATGTGCCGGTGACCGGGATAGACGAGGTCGTGGTGAATTTCGTCTGAGACAAGGATGAGGTCGTGCTGCACGCAGAAATCGGCGACGGCCTGCAGTTCTTCCTGGCTCCAGACCCGTCCGCCTGGATTGTGCGGCGAGCAGAGGATCAGCATCTTCTCACGTCCCGTGAGCCGCGCGGCCCAGCCCGAGGTGTCAAGCTGCGCCTTTCCGTCAACCAGCGGCAGCGGGCACTCGGTCACCTCGCGCCCCGCGGCTTTGATGACGCGGGCGAAGGCGTGGTAGACCGGCGTTGTCAGGATCACCGCGTCGCCGGGTTGCGTGTAGCTGTGGACACAAAGCGCGGTGCCGTTCACGAGGCCATGGGTGGTGAAGATCCAGTCCGGCTGCACCTCCCAGCCGTGTCGGGTGGCCATCCACCAGCAGATCGACTTCAGATAGTCGCGGTCGTCGCCGAAATAGCCGTAGACGCCATGGGCTGTCATCTTCTCCAGCGCCGCCTGCACAACTTGCGGCGGGCGGAATTCCATATCGGCAACCCACATGGCCAGTCCTTCATCGGGCTTCAGGCCGTAAAGGGCGGGCATCATGTCCCACTTTACCGAATGGCTGCCGATGCGGTTGATGGGAGTGTCGAAGAGGCTCATTTCGGGTCCTTGGTTCGGGATATTCATCCAGATATTTCATCGTGAACAGAAAGTCACCCCAAAATATTCAAGTATGCGAGCCTAAAGTTCCAGTAATTAGAGGAAATAAGGAACGTCGTTCTTTAGCAGATCTTGCTGGTGCCGGGGTTGCCTGCCTCTTGCCTTGGCGGCCCTGCTTTCGTAAATCCCCCACATGATCCGCCCCATCCTGATCCATCCAGATCCGCGCCTCAAGAAGGTCTGCGACCCGGTGGCCGAAATCACCTCCGAAATCAGACGTCTGGCCGAGGATATGCTGGAAACCATGTACGACGCGCCAGGAATCGGTCTGGCCGCGCCGCAGGTTGGTGTGACGAAGCGGCTGATCGTCATGGACTGCATCAAGGAGGGGCCGCCCGAGCCGATCGTCCTGGTCAATCCGCAGGTCATCTGGGGGTCGGAGGAATTGTCGACCTATGAGGAAGGATGTCTGTCGATCCCCGATCAGTATGCGGATGTGAAGCGCCCGGCCGAAGTGCAGGTGCGCTGGACGGATCTGGAGGGTCAGCCCCAGGAACGCCAGTTTGCTGGCCTCTGGGCGACCTGCGTGCAGCACGAGATCGACCATCTGGATGGCAAGCTGTTCATCGATTATCTGGGGCCGCTCAAACGGCAGATGATTACGCGCAAGATGGAAAAGCTGAAGCGCGAACGCGCCCGGACTGGCTGAGGTTAGTCGAGTGGCAAGGTGTCCCCACCCATCGCCCGCAGCCTTTCGATCAGCGGCTGGATCTTTGGTCCTTCCGTAGCGCAGCTGCCCGGCTGGTCCAGCAGATCGAAGGCAGGGTGATAGTAGCTGTCGTCATACTCGCCGGCATCCATCACGCCGATTGCTTCCGCCACCTTGTCGGCCGTTCCAGTCAGGAGAGTCCATTCGCCCTGATTGATCTGAAACCCGGTGCAGTTCGATCCGATGACATTGGCGACAACCAACTCCATCAGGAATTCGGGGCTGGCGGCAGCGGCGATCTGAGTGTCGTCGGGCAACTTTACGGTGATGCCGCCATCGGCGAGGGCCGGACCGGCGATCAGGGCTGTCAGCAGGGCAAGACGGCGCATTTGGGCTCCTCGGGGGTGACTTTCCGGCCTGATACCGCTATTCGCCTCACCTGACACCTGAGGTTTTCCCGATGCTGCTGCCGATCCTGCGCTGGCCCGATCCCCGATTGTCCCAGGTCTGCGCGCCGGCGGTGCTGGACGACGACCTCCGCGCGCTGGCGGTCGACATGCTGGAGACGATGTATGCTGCGCCCGGTCGCGGGCTCGCCGCGCCGCAGGTCGGTCGGCTTGTGCGGATGTTCGTCATGGATGTGGACTGGAAGACCGGCACGCTCGCCCCCATGGTCTTTGTCAACCCCGAGATCGAGCTTTTGGGCGACCGTGCGACCGGGCCAGAAGGATGTCTGTCGATCCCCGGCCCAGTGACAGATGTCGAACGTGCGGCATGTGTCCGGGCCCGATGGACGGCGCTGGATGGCACCTTACACGAGGCCCGCTTCGATGGCTTTGCGGCGATCTGCATTCAGCACGAATATGACCATCTGGACGGCATCCTGACGCTAGACCGTCTGTCGCCCGAGGCGCGGGCGCTGGCCGTGGCCGAGGTGCAGGCATGACCGTCCGGCGCTGCCTGCCCTGGCCCCATCCCTGCCTGCGCCAGCACGCCGCTGACGTATCGGCCATCACGGATGAAGTGCGCGCGATCTGGGCTGACATGATCGACACGATGGATGCGATGCCGGGCTATGGGCTGGCAGCGGTGCAGATCGGCGTTCCATTGCGGCTTGCGGTGGTTGATTGTTCCATAGGGCGCGGTCAGGCGGTGCGCATGGCCAACCCGGTGGTCCTGCATGCCAGCGTGCAGCTGCGCGCGCATGAAGAAGCCTCGCCCAACCTGCCGGGGGTGTCGGCAGTCATCCAACGGCCGCGCGCGGTAACCGTCCGGTTCCTGAATGCCGAGGGCATGATCGAGGACCGCGATTTCGTCGATCTCTGGGCAACCAGCGCGCAGCATCAGATCGACCATCTCGCGGGGAAGATGTACTTCGACCATCTCTCTGCCCTGAAGCGAAAGATGCTGATTGCAAGGTCGCAGAAGATTGGACGTAGTAAATGAAAATAGTTTTCTTGGGTACGCCCGACTTTTCGGTTCCTGTACTCGAGGCCTTGCATCAAGCCCATGAGATCGTTGCCGTTTACTGTCAGCCCCCACGTCCAGCGGGTCGGGGAAAGGCGGATCGTCCCAGCCCGGTTCAGGCCCGGGCCGAGGCGCTTGGTCTGCGCGTTTGCCACCCGGTTTCGCTGCGCAGCGAAGCCGCAGCGAGAGACTTTGCTGCGCTGGGGGCAGATGTCGCTGTCGTGGTTGCCTATGGGCTGATCCTGCCGCAGGCGGTGCTGGACGCGCCGCGCTTTGGCTGCCTGAACATCCACGCGAGCCTATTGCCGCGCTGGCGCGGTGCGGCACCGATCCATCGGGCGATCATGGCGGGGGACCGGCAGACCGGCGTCTGCATCATGCAGATGGAGGCGGGGCTGGACACCGGCCCCGTCCTGTTGCGCGAGACGCTGGACATTGGTGCCGAAGAAACGACGGCCGAGTTGCACGACCGGCTCAGCACCCTTGGTGCGCGGCTGATCGTGCAGGCGCTGGACCGTCTGCCCGACCTGCATCCCGAACCCCAGCCCGCCCAGGGCGTGACCTATGCCGCCAAGATCGACAAGGCCGAGGCCCGAGTGGACTGGTCCCGGCCTGCGGTCGAAGTGGATCGGCTAATTCGCGGCCTGTCGCCCTTTCCCGGCGCCTGGGTCGATATAAAGGGCGAACGGGTCAAGCTTCTGCGCTCGCGCCTCGCACAGGGTGCCGGGATGCCCGGGCAGGTCTTGCGGGGCTTCACGGTCGCCTGCGGCGAGGGAGCCGTCGAGATCACCGAGGCGCAGCGCGAGGGCAAGCGGCCGATGTCGGCAGCAGAGGTCCTGCGCGGTCTGATTTTGCCCGACATCCTATAGCGCCACAGGAAACGGCCCCCCATATTCAGCGGACAGGGATGGGGAGGGACACCATGCCGTTGATTGCACTTCTGGTCGTCGGGGTTGCCGTGGGTTTTCTGGCCACACGAATCCTGAAGGTAAACTTGGATACGCCGTCAACCATCGCGCTGGGCGTACTTGGTGCCTTGATCGGCGGTCTGGTCTTGCGCGGACTGACGATGCTGGCCGGGATCGGGGCGGGATTTGTGGGCGCGCTTCTGGGTGCGCTGCTTTTGATCTGGGCCTGGAAATCCTGGTCTAGGTAAGCCGCTTCACGGCATCTTTCAGCCTGAAGCCGCCGTCGCCAGTGGCAGGCCATAGCGCCTGCCCCTGCCACGCGGCGAACAAGAGCGCCGCCGCCTCTCGTGCCTTCGGGCCGCTGCCAAGTCGCATGACCAAGGCCGCCTCGACCGTCGCACGCCAAGCCTCTGCACACTGGAGCAACTCTGCATCGCGCCGGTCAATTGCGAGTTCTATGGCACTGATCGGAGCAAGCGCCTTCAAGAGCGCCTGAGGCCCCTTGTCGCTGGTGGCTGCGATGGCCTGCTCGGCAGTCGCTGCGCGCTGCGCCCAATTGGCAAGCCGGGCGGCCTTCAACATTCCATCGCGGCTGGAATAGCGCTGCACCAGAGTTGGTGCGGCCAGGCCCGTCGCCTCTGCCACGGAGGCGAAGGATACGGCCTTGTCGCCGCTCTCGGTCAACAGCGCGTGGACAGCTGCGAAGACCCGGTCGTCAGGAATGGTGCGCGTGCGTGGCATCGTCGAAGAGTAAACGAATGTTTGTTCGCCTTGCAAGCCTAGCGCTTGGGCGCTCCGGGCCTCGGCGGCTCTGAGCGGTAGACCGGCAGACGCCAGCCGAAGGCGATGCTGCCCGCTCGCAAGGTAAAGACCAGACCGGCGCACAGGATCAGTGCTGTCGGAGTGGACAGGCCTGCGAGGCCCGCGAGCACCGCGCCCAAGGCGCCTGCGAAGGCGCAAGAGACGTAAAGCTCGCCCTGTTTCAGGACCAGCGGCACCTCGTTGCCAACCACGTCGCGCATCAAGCCACCCAGACAGCCGGTAATCATGCCCATCACCAGGACGATGGGCCAGCCCTGCCCCTCGGCCAGCGCGACGGCCACCCCGGCGGGCACGGCCACTGCCAGGGCAAAGGCATCGAACCACAAAAGCGCCCGGTATCGGCTTTCCAGCAGATGGGCCGTGAAGAACATCGTGATCGCCGCCGCGCTGGCCACGGCAAGAACTACCGGATCGGCCACCCAGAACACCTCGCGGTTCAGGATGATGTCGCGGATCGTGCCACCGCCGACCGCGGTCAGGCAGGCCATGAAGATGAAGCCCACGATATCCAGTTGCGACCGGCTGGCGGCCAGCGCCCCAGTCAGCGCAAAGACAAGGGCCGAGGCATAGTCGAGCCCCGTCAGCAAAGTCAGGGCGGGAAAGCCGGTCATGGCGCGGGGGCCTTGAACGGCTCCATCCCGGCGCGTGCCAGCTCGTCCGCGCGTTCGTTTTCGACGTGCCCGGCATGGCCCTTGATCCAGCGCCAGGTCACCCTGTGCCGCGCCTGTGCTGCATCAAGCCGTTGCCAAAGCTCGACATTCTTGACCGGAGGTCCCCCGGCGGTGCGCCAGCCCTTGCGCTTCCAGCCGGCGATCCATTCGGTGATGCCGTTCTTCACATAGGCGCTGTCGGTGACGATGGTGATCTCGGACGGCTTCGTCAGCGCCTCAAGCGCGCTGATCGCGGCCATGAGTTCCATGCGGTTGTTGGTGGTAGCCCTGCAACGGGATGGCAAGGCAGGCCAGAACCACGACGGTCAGCATCACGCGCAGCCGCAGCCACCAGCGCGGGGCCAGGCCCCAGGCAGAGTACATTGCGTCAAGCAGCAGAAGGCCGACGAAGCCGGCGGCTAGGAAAATGGTGGAATTGGCACTGGCGTCGGTGACGGTGAAAAACACCCACAGGGCAGGGATCACCGAAAGGGCATAGGCGACCGTCGCCTCACCTCCGTCAGCTTTGGTGGCAAATCCCCACAACACGCCGGACATGAAAGACAGGATGACCGTCCCGTAGGTCAGCCCGACATAAGACCCTAGGAACATCGGCGGCATCACCTGACCCGCCCAGCCGGACAGTGCGGGCGACAGATGCGTGGCGGCGGACCACAGAAACGGGATCAGCCCGGCCAGGCCAAGGATAAGGGCAGAGCGAGGAATGCGGCGGTCATCGGAGACGGTATCGGTCATGCGGCCTGATTTAGCGCGGCGCGCAGCGCAAGACCAGCTGTCACTGAGCAGTCACTCGCCTTCCACGATCGGCAGCAAGTCATCGGGGACGGCTCCGAAGATCGCGCCCAAGACAGCGTTCACGCGGGGTTCGTCGTCTTCAACCGGCTGGGCGATCAGCTCGATGGTCCCGCCTTCGAGGGCGACGGTTCCGGTTGTCCAGCCTCCGCCAACCAGCGGTGGCTCAATCGCTGAGGCCGGGCGCTCGAGCAGTTGACTCGCTTTGGCCGCCAGGAGAATGGCTTCGACAGTACCGGTGACCGCCGCGCCCGTGCCAGTCTTGCAGGCCGGGCCTTCGGTTTCATACCCGGCGCAGCGGGTCACGGTGACCGATCCGTCCCACGTCACGGTCACTTCAAGGCTCCAGGCATAGGGCGGTGGCAGGCTGCCAGAATGGGCGCTTAGGGTCGCAAGAACCGCCTCCTCGGCGCGGGCGGGGAGGGCGAGGGTAAGGAGCAGTGCCGTGAGCAGGAGGTGTCTGGTCATGACAGGCCTTCGACAAGACGTTGGATGCGCTTCAGGCGGGTCGGTTCGGTCCGGGCGGCCGCAACGTTGTATAACTGACCCCGCCGTTTGCCGGGGGTTAGGTTTTCCCAGACCTCCAGCTTGCCCGCGGCGCGTAGGGCTGTCTCGATATCAGGGTTGAGGTCGACACGATCATTGGGGGCGGGGCGTATCCGGACCTCGACCGCCTGACCGGGCTGGAGGCCGATGCGGTCAAGCAGGCTTTTGCCCGGTCCAAAGGAAGACCCCGTCCACCACAGGCGCGCGGGAGAGGGCGAGGTTGACCGGGTGTTCAGCGATCTCGCCCTCGACCCGGCGAGTCTTGCCCAGGGATTGAACGGCGTGATCGGGCAGACGAAGGATGGTATAGGTGGATCGCCCCCAAGGCCAGGGGTTCCACCCGACCCTCGAAGGTGATCCAGCCTGTCATGCGGGCTCGCGCAGGATCTTCGGGACCTTGAACTCGATGTCCTCGACAGCGGTTTCAACGAGGTCGACTGTCACGGTGAAGCGGGCGCGGAAGGCGTCAACAACTTCGTTGACGAGGACCTCGGGCGCGCTGGCCCCGGCGGTGAGGCCCACGGCGCGGGAGCCTTCCAGGGCGCGCCAGTCGATGTCGGCGGCGCGCTGGATCAGCATGGAGTAGGGGCAGCCGGCGGCGGACCCCACCTCGACCAAGCGCTTGGAGTTCGAGGAGTTCGGCGCGCCGATCACGAGGAGGGCATCGATCTTCGGGGCGACGGCTTTCACCGCGGCCTGACGATTGGTCGTCGCGTAGCAGATATCGTCGTGGGCGGGGGCGTGGATGAGCGGGAAGCGGGCCTTGAGGGCGGCGGCGATCTCGGCGGTGTCGTCGACCGAGAGGGTGGTCTGGGTGATGAAGGCGACCTTCGCTGGGTCGCGGACCTGGAGGGTCGCCACATCTTCCACCGTTTCAACCAACAGAACCTCGCCCGGGGGAAGCTGTCCCATCGTGCCCACCGTCTCGGGGTGGCCCTCGTGGCCGATGTAGATCATCTGTATCCCGGCTTCATGGTGGCGGGCGGCTTCGTTATGGACCTTGGTGACGAGGGGGCAGGTCGCGTCGACGGCAATCATGTTGCGGGCGGCGGCCTCGGCCGGGACGGATTTGGGGACGCCGTGGGCCGAAAAGACGACGGGGCGGTCGGTGGGGCAGTCGTCCAGTTCCTCGACGAAGATCGCCCCTTGGGCTTTCAGGGCGTCGACGACGAACTTGTTGTGGACGATTTCATGCCGGACGTAGACCGGGGCGCCCCATTTCTGTAGGGCCATCTCGACGATCTTGATCGCGCGGTCCACCCCGGCGCAGAAGCCGCGCGGGGCGGCGAGGTAGAGGGTCAGGGGGGGCAGGTCGGGCATGGGGCGGCCTTCGGCAGGGGTCAGAACAGGTTTACGGGGCAGAGGCGCGCACGTCCAGTGTCCACGGGTGGACAGTTTGGTGAGGTACGCAATTTCAAGGGGTTGGCTGTGGACATTAGGGTGGTGTTAACCAGCCATCACCCCAAACGCCGCCGCCCCCAGCCAGGCAAGCGCGGCATAGCGCGCGGTCTTGGCCAGCGTGACCAAGGCCAGGAACAGCGGCAGCGGCACCCGCAGAAGGCCCGCCACCGCAACCAGAAGATCGCCCCCGGGCGCCCAGGAAAGCAGCAGAGACCAGAGACCCCAACGCGCAAACCAGGCCTCGGCCCGCGCCAGTTGGGCCGGGCGGATCGGAAAGCGCGGATGGTCACGGAAATGGCCGAGCCAGCGGCCCAGGCCGTAAGTCACACAAGAACCGAGGACATTGCCGACCGAAGCGACAAGGACCAGCGACCAAGCTGACCAGCCCCCGGCCAGAAGGCCGAGGAAGACGAGTTCAGAGTTGAACGGAACCGGCGTGGCGGCCAGGAAGGCCGCCAGGAACAGGCCGGAAAGGGCAAGCACGCCAGTCAGAACGAAGCTACTTTGCCTCGACCGCCACTTCCTCGGGCGACATCGGGCGCGGTTCGCGCGGCGGACGACCGATGACTTCGCGCAGCTCGTCCAACTCGATGAAGTTGTCGGCCTGGCGGCGCAGTTCGTCGGCAATCATCGGCGGCTGGCTGCGGATGGTCGACACAACCGACACGCGAACGCCCTGCCGCTGCAGGCTTTCCACAAGTGGGCGGAAATCCCCATCGCCGGAGAACAGAACGATGTGGTCGACACGCTGAGCAAGTTCCATGGCATCGACGCACAGTTCGATATCCATGTTCCCCTTCACTTTCCGCCGCCCCTGGCTGTCGGTGTATTCCTTCGCGGGCTTGGTGCGCATGGTGAAGCCGTTGTAGTGCAGCCAGTCGACCAGCGGACGGATCGGCGAATACTCCTCGTTTTCGAGAAGCGCGGTGTAGTAGAATGCACGCAACAGCTTGCCACGCCGCATGAACTCCATCCGAAGAAGCTTGTAGTCGATGTCGAATCCCAGGGCCTTGGCGGCTGCGTAAAGGTTCGATCCATCAATGAACAGCGCAAGCCGTTCGTCCTTGTAAAACATCTGTATCCCCTCAAAGTCGCTGCGCCGGGCGGGCTTCCGTGTCTGGACCACGTGTTGTAGTGAGGCCCGCTGGCGAACTATCCGTAAATATCAGGCGCAATCTGCGCCGGACAAGTCAAGTATGGGAATTTTCGCGTGAACGTGGGGAATTTCGAACAAGCGCTGGTTGCGTTCGGCGCGAACTTGCCATTCGAGGGCGAAGGTCCGGCTGCGACTTTGCGGAAGGCTGTCGATGCATTGCAGGAGGAAGGCCTGCAATTGCTTGCGCTTAGCCGGTTCTACGCGACGCCGTGCTTTCCGGCCGGTGCCGGTCCGGACTATGTGAATGCTGCAGCGCTGCTGCAATGCGAGTTTTCGATTGACCTAACGTCAGTTATGGCGCGGCTGCACCGGGTGGAGGCCCGGTTCGGCCGGGAACGGGCGCAGCGCTGGGGAATGCGAACGCTGGACATCGACCTTTTGGCGATGGGCGATTCGGTCCTGCCGGACAGCGAAACCCAGGACATCTGGCGTCGTCTGCCAATGGAAGCGCAGGTGCGCGCGACGCCGGACCAACTGATCCTGCCCCATCCGCGACTGCAGGACCGGGCGTTTGTGCTGGTGCCCCTGGCCGATGTGGCACCCGACTGGGTGCACCCGCGGACCGGGCAGAGCGTACGGCAGATGCTGGATGCGCTGCCGAAGGCAGACCGTGACGCAGTGAAACCGCTTTGATTTGCGGCAATTCCGCGCTTGTCAAGCTTTGGCAATCCGCCTAAATAGGCCACTTCCAGCGAAACTTCCGGATTGGAGTTGCTCATGGCCCGCGTGACGGTCGAAGATTGCGTTGACAAGGTTCCGAACCGGTTCGAACTGGTGATGCTGGCCGCCCATCGGGCGCGCGAGATCCAGTCCGGCGCGCCGATCACGGTTGACCGGGACAACGACAAGAACCCGGTCGTCGCGCTGCGCGAGATCGCCGATGAGACGCAGTCGGCCGAAGTGCTGCGCGAGCGGATGATCGAAAGCCACCAGACCCAGATCGAGGTGGACGAGCCGGAAGATGACCAGATGGCGCTGCTCATGGGCGGCGAAATGGATCGTCCGATGGTTGACGACATGTCGGAGGAGAAGCTTCTCCGCGCGCTGATGGAAGCGCAGGGCGAGCTTTAACGGCCTTTCGGGGCCCGCCAGCGGGGCGGTGATGATCGACGTCGAAGACCTCATCGCCCTGGTTCGCAATTACAACCCGCGCTGCAATGCCGAGCTGATCCGTCGCGCCTATGCCTATGGCATGAAGATGCACGAAGGGCAGATGCGGAAGTCAGGCGAGCCCTATTTCACGCATCCCGTGGCAGTCGCGGCGATCCTGACCGAACAGCGGCTGGACGACGCGACGATTGTGACGGCGCTCTTGCACGACACGATCGAGGACACGCGGTCGACCTATGCCGAAATCGCGCAGATGTTCGGTGAAGAGATCGCCGAGCTGGTCGATGGCGTGACGAAGCTGACGAACCTGCAGCTGTCCAACACCGAAAGCCAGCAGGCCGAGAATTTCCGCAAGCTCTTCATGGCGATGTCCCGCGACTTGCGGGTAATCCTGGTCAAGCTGGGCGACCGTTTGCACAACATGCGGACGATCCGAAGCATGAAGCCGGAAAAGCAGGCCCAGAAGGCGCGCGAGACCATGGAGATCTTTGCTCCGCTGGCGGGCCGGATGGGCATGCAGTGGATGCGCGAAGAGCTTGAGGACCTGAGTTTCAAGGTCCTGAACCCCGAGGCGCGCAACTCGATCATGCGGCGGTTCCTGACCTTGCAGCGCGAGGCGGGGGACGTGGTCCACAAGATCACGGCAGATATCCGGCACGAGCTGGAGAAGGCCACGATCGAGGCGGATGTTTATGGGCGTGCGAAGAAGCCGTACAGCATCTGGCGGAAGATGCAGGAAAAGGACCTGGCGTTCAGCCGGTTGTCAGACATCTATGGCTTCCGGGTGATCTGTGACAGCGTGGCGGACTGCTACCGGATCCTTGGCGTAATCCACCAACGCTGGCGGGCGGTGCCGGGGCGGTTCAAGGATTACATCAGCCAGCCGAAGAACAACGGCTATCGGTCGATCCACACCACGGTCAGTGGCCGCGACGGCAAGCGGGTCGAGGTGCAGATCCGCACGCGCGAGATGCACGAGGTGGCCGAGGCGGGCGTTGCGGCACACTGGTCCTATCGCGAGGGCGTGCGGGCGAAGAACCCCTTTGCGGTGGACCCGGCGAAGTGGATCGCGACCCTGACCGAGCGGCTGGACGAAGGCGACACCGACGAGTTTCTGGAGAACGTCAAGCTGGAGATGTATTCCGACCAGGTGTTCTGCTTTACGCCGAAGGGGGACGTGATCCAGTTGCCGCGCGGGGCGACTCCGCTGGATTACGCCTATGCGATCCATACCCGGATCGGGAACTCCTGCGTTTCGGCCAAGATCGACGGCATCCGGGTGCCGCTTTGGACGCGGCTGAAGAATGGCCAGTCGGTCGAGATCATCACGGCCGAAGGACAGCGCCCGCAGGCATCGTGGATTGACATTGTGACGACAGGCCGGGCCAAGGCGGCGATCCGGAGATCCTTGCGGGAAGAGGACAAGGGCCGGTTCGTCAAGCTGGGGCAGGAGCTTGCTCGGGCGGCGTTCGACCATGTGGGCAAGAAGGCCAGCGACAAGGCCTTGCGGACGGCGGCCAAGATGCTGGGTCTCGCGGACGAAAACGACCTGTTGGCCCGGCTTGGGTCGGCCGAGATGCCCGCGCGCCGGGTGGTCGAGGCGTTGTATCCCGAGCTGGCGCAGGCCGTGGCCGAGGAAGTGGATGCCAAGCGCCCGGTCGTCGGGCTGACCGCCGATCAGACCTTTCGTCGCGCGCAATGCTGCCAGCCGGTTCCGGGCGAGCGGATCGTGGGGATCACCTACAAGGGCCTTGGCGTCGTCGTCCATGCCATCGACTGCCCCGCGCTGGAAGAGTTCGAGGAGCAGACCCAGCGTTGGGTCGATCTGCGCTGGCACTCGGGCCGGCACGCGCCGGTCTATACGATTGCGCTGGACCTGACGATTTCCAACGACTCGGGCGTTTTGGGGCGAATCTGCACCTTGATCGGCGAGCAGAAGGCCAATATCTCGGACCTCAGGTTCACCGACCGAAAGCCCGATTTCTATCGCCTTATCATTGACGTGGACCTGCGCGATGTCGAGCACCTGCATATGGTGATGACCGCGCTGGAAGCGGATACGGATGTGGCGCAGATCTCGCGTCACCGGGATTTGACACGCAGGCCCTAAGGCCGTGAGATACGGGCAGAAGGCCCGGTAGGCAGAGAGGCGGCGAGGTGGTTTTCAGGCGAAGGGATCCGATGGGCTGGGGCGCGTGGCTGCGCGAGCAGGTCTATCCCAAGTCGGGCTTCAAGCGGGCGACCCGCTATGTCGTCTATCGGATGCGCCGGTTGCCAGATCAGCCGCACCGGGTGGCGCGGGGGGTCTTTGCCGGGTTCTTCATCGGATTTCTGCCATTGCCCGGCATGCAATTCCTGGCGGCCTGGGGCATGGCGCGGCTGATGCGCGGCAATGTGCTGGCGGCCCTTCTCGGGACCTTCAACACCAATCCGCTGACCACGCCGCCTTTCGCGGTCTTTTCGGTCTGGCTGGGGCACTGGATGCTGGGCATCGAGGCGCCGCTGAATGGCAAGTACATCCTGTCGGCGCTGGAAAACGCGCTGCATGATCTGTGGTTCAATTTTACGGCACTCTTCGGGCCGGAAAAGGCGCAGTGGGATGGGCTGGCCCAGTTCTTCAACGAGATCTACTTGCCTTGGTTCATCGGTGCGCTGGGTCCGGCTATCGTCATCAGCGCCGTCGCCTACTATGTGACGATTCCGCTGGTCGAAGCCTATCAGAAGGCGCGGGCGGCGACCGCCCATGAACGCGGCGAGCGGCGCAAGCGGATGCGGGCCAAACTGGCCGAAGCTGCCGCCAAGCTGAAGCGGCGCAGCGACGAGCCGGACGAAGGAACGGGTGACGACAGCGCCGGCACGCCCTAGACTGCAACGCAACCAGAGTTGAGAGGCTGAGAATGGGACTTGCAGAACGGGCGTCGGGACGGCTGCGGCTGGGGGTCAATATCGACCATGTCGCCACAGTGCGGAACGCGCGCGGCAGCGCTTGGCCCGACCCCCTGCGGGCGGCACTTCTGGCGGAAACGGCGGGGGCGGACGGGATCACCGCGCATCTGCGCGAGGACCGCCGTCACATTCGGGACACCGACATCGAGGCGCTCATGGCGGGCATCGCCATTCCGCTGAATTTCGAATGCGCGGCGACGGCGGAGATGCAGGCGATCATTCTGCGCCACAAGCCGCATGCGGTGTGCCTGGTGCCGGAAAAGCGTGAGGAGCGGACGACCGAGGGTGGTCTGGATGTGGCAGGCGACGTGGCGCGGCTGACCGATTATATCGCGCCCCTGAGCGAGGCCGGGGCCCGTGTCAGCATGTTCATCAGCCACGACCCCCGGCAGATCGAGGCCAGCGCCCGGATCGGGGCAGCAGTGGTAGAGCTGCACACCGGGCTCTATTCCGACCTCTTGGCCGAGGGGCACGCCGAATTGGCCGACCGGGAACTGGCCTCGCTGCGCAAGGGGGCTGAACTGGCGGCAAGCCTGGGTCTGGAGGTTCACGCAGGCCACGGTCTGACCTACGACAATGTGGAACCGATCGCCGCAATTCCGGAACTGGCCGAGCTGAACATCGGGCATTTCCTGGTGGGCGAGGCGATCTTTCGCGGTCTCGGTCCGGCCATCGAGGAAATGCGTCGCCGGATGGACCTGGCGCGAGGGGCAGCGTGATGCGGCTTCTGCCCGCGCTGGTCCTCTTGGGACTTCCTGGGCTGGCCGCCGCGCAGACCGTTGCGGCCTGTGACGACTATCGCAGCAACGCGCAAGCGATTGCCGAACCCTGGGAGGCAAACACGCGTCTGTTTTCCGAGGGCGAGGTGCGTCTGGCAGTGCTTGACACCATCGAACCCGCTGCCGGAGCCTTTCACCTTCTGATCCTGTCGCCGCCTTATGACGAAGTTGGCGGGCGGCAGTGCGCTGTGGTGTCCAGCGGCGAAGGCGCGGGCTTTGCCGGGCTTGACCTGACCGAGATGACAGCGGGCTATGATCCGGTGGTCGGGCTGACCTTTGCCATTCCGGCCACGCGCTGGGTGCCTGACACCGACGATTTCGTGCCTGCCGTCTTGTCCGTCACGCTGCACCAGGCCACGGGAGAGATTGGGGCGGTGCTGGAATGATCCTGGGGATAGGCACGGACCTGGCGAATATCGAGCGGATCGCGGGTGTGCTGACGCGTCATGGTGACCGGTTCCGGGATCGGGTCTTCACCGAGGCCGAACAGCGCAAGGCCGAAAGCCGCAAGCGGGCCATTGCCGCGACCTATGCCAAGCGCTGGGCGGCGAAGGAGGCGTGCTCCAAGGCATTGGGCACTGGGCTGCGGATGGGGATATCCTGGCGCGACATGGCGGTGACCAACCTGCGCTCGGGCCAGCCGGTGATGCATGTGACGGGCTGGGCGGCCGAACGGCTGCGCGCGATGACGCCTGCCGGACACGAAGCGGTGATTCATGTGACCTTGACCGACGATCATCCCTGGGCTCAGGCCTTTGTCGTGATCGAGGCGCGACCCGTAACGGGGGGGCGTGCTTGACACGGCTACCCCCTGCGCGCATGTAGCGCAAAACCGAGAAGGCAGGGCATCATGGCAAAATCCGGCGCGGCCGAGGGTGGGATCGTCGAGACGATCAAGACGGTATTCTGGGCGCTGGTGATTGCTGGCGTCTTCCGGACCCTGTTCTTCCAGCCGTTCTGGATCCCGTCGGAGTCGATGAAGGACACGTTGCTGATCGGCGACTTCCTGTTCGTCAACAAGATGGCCTACGGCTATTCCAAATACTCCTGCCCGTTCGCGATGTGCCCCTTCAGTGGCCGGATCTTCGCGTCAGAGCCCGAGCGGGGCGATGTGGTGGTCTTCCGTCATCCGGTGGCCGGGACGGATTACATCAAACGGCTGATCGGCCTGCCGGGCGACACGATCCAGATGAAGGATGGGGTTCTTTACATCAACGGCGCCGCGGCTCCACAGGAACCCGCCGGTACCTTTTCCGAGATCTATGAACCGCAGGGCCCGATGGGCAACATCCCGCAATGCGAGAACGGTGCAGTCGGGGCCGGGGGCAACTGCACGAAAAGCCGGTTCATCGAGACGCTGCCAGAGGGGCAGAAGCACAATGTGCTGAACATCCGCAACAGCGGGGCGGGCGACAACACGGATGTGTTCACCGTACCCGAAGGCCACTATTTCTTCATGGGCGACAACCGTGACAACTCGACCGACAGCCGGTTCGATCCGCGTGCGGGCGGGGTTGGCATGCTGCCGGCAGAATACCTGATAGGCCGGGCCGACCGGATCATGTTCTCGTCCGCCGGGATGCGGATGCTGTACTTCTGGACCTGGCGCTCGGACCGATATTTCAAGGCGATCGAGTAACCCGTTCATGGCGGGCAGGTCCGGCATGCCTCTGACATTGCTTGACCTTTCCGGTTCAGCCTCGCGCAAGCGAGGCTGGATCGTCTTGGGGCTGTTCCTTCTGTCCCTGATCCTTTCCGAAGGTCTTCGCCACCGCCCAGAACCCTGGTCCTCGGCAGGGTTCCTGGCTGTCGGGATCGGTGTCATCCTCTTGACCGTGGCGATGGTTCAGCGGCTGCACGATGCGGGCCGCTCTGGGTATTGGAGCCTGCTGACGCTTGTTCCCTATGCCGGAGTGCTGGCCGTCCTTGTCATCCTGGTCCTGCGACCCAGAGACGTGACGCGCTTGGGGCATCCGGTGGCGCGCCGCGTCGGGGGGGGGGCGCTTTGCGCGCTGGCCTTGCTGTTCGTCAGCCGGGCGGTCTATTGGCAGCCGTACTGGATCCCCAGCGAAAACATGAAGCCGGCGCTTCTGGTGGGTGACTTCCTGATCGCGACCCGTGTGTCCCCGGACGACCTGCAGCGGGGCGATGTCGTGGTGTTTCGGCATCCAACGAATGGCACCGATTACATCAAGCGGGTGATCGGATTGCCGCAGGACCGGGTGCAGATGCGCGCAGGTGTGCTTTACATCAACGACGAGGCTGTGCCGCAGACCCCGAACGGGACGTTTGAAGAGATTTTCGAACCGCAGGGGCCGTTCCGGTCGTTGCCCCGTTGCGCGAACGCCGGGGTTGTGGAGGGCGGACCATGTTCGAAAAACCGGCTTGTCGAAACCTTGCCCGGCGGGCGGCAGATCACAGTCCTGGACATCGACGCAGATGGGTCGGCAGACAGCACCGACATCTTCACCGTGCCGCCGGACAGCTATTTCATGTTGGGTGACAACCGCGACAACAGTGCCGACAGCAGGTTCCCAGCATTGGTCGGCGGTGTCGGCTTTGTCCCGGCCGAGAACATCACGTCGCGCGCCCGGTTGATCCTGTTCTCCTCGGCTGGACGCCAGATTGCGGACGTGACCTCGTGGCGTGCGGATCGTTATCTGAAGGCGGTGCAATGAGGCTGTCGGCCGAACTTCTGGCGTTTCAGGATCGGCTTGGCCATCGGTTCAAGTCGTCCGAGCTTTTGACGCGCGCGGTGACCCATGCCTCGATCGGCACCGCGACGCGGCCTGACAACCAGAGGCTGGAGTTTCTGGGCGACCGGGTGCTGGGTCTGGTGATGGCCGAGGCGTTGTTGTCCGCCGACACGGGCGCGCGCGAGGGGCAGTTGGCCCCCCGCTTCAACGCGTTGGTCCGCAAAGAAACCTGTGCCGACGTCGCGCGTGAGGTGGGCTTGGGCGAGGTGCTCCGGCTGGGCCGAAGCGAGATGCTGACCGGGGGCCGCCGGAAAGAGGCTCTGCTTGGTGACGCGATGGAGGCAGTGATTGCGGCGGTCTACCAGGACGCAGGGTTCGATGCCGCGAAGGCGCTGGTCCTGCGGCTTTGGGGCAAGCGGATCGCTGCGGTGGAGCCTGACGCGCGGGATGCAAAGACCAGCCTGCAGGAATGGGCGCAGGCGCGCGGGATGCCGCCCCCGCTGTATGAAGAAGCAGGGCGGTCGGGGCCGGACCATGCGCCGCAATTCACCGTGCGGGTGAAGCTGGCCAGTGGCGAGGCGGCACAGGCGACGGCGGGGTCGAAGCGAGTGGCGGAACAGGCGGCAGCAAAGGCTTTGCTAGAGCGTATGGAGCGCGAGAGCTGAACCCGCGTGGTTCACAGGTGACGCAAGAAAAGAATGCCAACTGGTCTTTTGCAGCCGTTTCGCCTATGGGAACGGCTTGAAGAAAGGGTTCCCATCACATGACCACACGCGCGGGCTTTGTTGCCCTGATCGGAGAGCCGAACGCTGGCAAGTCGACCCTTCTGAACCGGATGGTCGGGGCGAAGGTCTCTATCGTCACGCACAAGGTGCAGACGACGCGGGCGCGAATCCGGGGGATTGCGATGGCGGGGGAGGCGCAGATTGTGTTCGTGGACACGCCCGGCATCTTTCGGCCCAGGCGGCGGCTGGACCGGTCCATGGTCAAGGCGGCTTGGGGCGGGGCTTCGGATGCCGATGTGATCGTCCTTCTGATCGAGGCGCATCGCGGGTTGACCGAGGGCGCGCGGGCAATCATCGACCGGCTGGCCGAGGAGATGCCGAAAGGCAAGCCCGTGGCCTTGGCGATCAACAAGATCGACCGGGTGAAGGCCGAGACGCTGCTGGCGCTGGCCGAGGCGGCGAACGGGGCGTTTCCATTTGCCAAGACCTTCATGATCAGCGCGGAACGCGGTCACGGGGTCGAGGATCTGAGGGACTGGCTGGGGGCGACCCTGCCAGAATGCCCCTGGTTCTACCCCGAGGACCAGATCGCCGACCTGCCGATGCGGATGATCGCGGCCGAGATGACGCGGGAAAAGCTGACGCTGCGGCTCCATGAGGAGCTGCCCTACCAGCTGACGGTCGAGACGGAGAAGTGGGAGGACAAGCCCGACGGGACGACGCGGATTGACCAGGTGGTCTATGTCGCGCGGGACGGGCACAAGGGGATTGTGCTGGGGAACCGGGGCGAGACGATCAAGGCAATCGGCCAGGCAGCCCGGGCCGAGATTGCCGAGTTCCTTGGCCGCACGGTGCACCTGTTCCTACAGGTGAAGGTGCGGCCAAACTGGCTGGACGAGCCCGAGCGCTATTCGGAGATGGGCCTCGATTTCAAGGACGGCGATGCCTGACCTCGGCGCGCCTGCGCGGGGCTGACGGATGGTGCCCCGACTTGCCTCGGGCCTATGGGTCGCGGCCTACCTTGCGCGGCTGCGCTTGGCCGATATTCCGGCCTACGTGACCGCGAAGGGGGATGCCGAGGCCGGGGCTGTTGTGGTGAAGGTCGCGCTTCTGGATGGCAGTGCGCGGGCCCATGAGCGGCGGTCGGACCTGATGACCGGGGCGCGGGCCTGGATCGTGCTGGCCGAGGGGCCGGAGGCCGAGGTCGACGCGCTGATCTCGCGGACGAAGGGGAGGGACCCGGACCTTTGGGTGATCGAGCTGGAGGATCGGCAGGGGCGGACACTGCTGGATCAGGACGGGTTATCGGATTGAGTTGCACGCCGGAACGGCCCGCAGGATAGTCCATCCATGGACTGGCGCGATGAAGGCATCCTTCTGTCGATGCGCCCGCATGGCGAGACCTCGGCGATCATCGAGGTCCTGACGGCGGCGCATGGGCGGCATATGGGCGTGGTGCGGGGGGGCGCCTCGCGCAAGATGGCGGCCAGCTTGCAGCCGGGGACAGGCCTTTCGCTGGAATGGCGGGCGCGGCTGGATGACCATATCGGCAGCTTTACAGTCGAGCCGCGGAAGAGCCGCGCGCATCTTTTGGCCGACCGGATGGCCCTGGCGGGGCTGATGGCGGTCTGCGCGCTTTTGCATGTGGCTTTGCCGGAACGGGAGCCGCATGCGGCGCTGTGGCTGAAGACACAGAGCCTGATGGATCGTCTTGGCAGCGAGGGCTGGCTCGCGGCCTATGTCCATTGGGAGCTATGCCTCCTGGAGGAGATCGGCTTTGGGCTGGACCTGAGCGCTTGTGCGGTGACCGGTGCGACGGAAGGGCTGGCCTTTGTGAGCCCGAAGACCGGCCGGGCGGTGACCGCAAAGGGGGCGGGGGATTGGGCGGACCGGCTGCTTGCCTTGCCCGAGGGATTGTCGGGGGAGGGGCCGCTTCCGCCGCAAGCGGTGAAGCTGGGGCTGCGGCTGACCGGGCATTTCCTGGATCAAGAGTTGCGGTCGGTGTTGCAGGACAAACCTCTGCCCGAGGCGCGGGCGCGGCTGGTCGACCTGATTTCGCGAATGGCCTGAAACGACGACACATGTCGTCTTTGTGACAGACGGAACCCGGGTTCGGCGATGGAAGTCGGGCATGGCCACGCGTTACCTGCCGCTTGCCTTACGGCACAGTCCCACCCCCCGGATCGAGCACTTTGCGCTGCTTGCGGGCCTTGATGCTGCGATCCGGGGGATGCTGATCTCGACCATGCCGCTGGTGGTGTACGATGCGCTGGGCACGGCTCAGGCGACCTCGGTGATCTACTTCCTGTCGGGGATTGTGGCGCTGGTCTGGGGGCTGATGGTGCCCTGGGCGACCCGGCTGATCCCGCGCCGTTGGGCCTATACTGGCGGGGTCTGCCTGTACCTGGTGGGCAATGCTCTGGGTGCAGTCGGGACCGGCTGGTCGGTGCCGCTGGCGCTGATCTGCAACCAGATGGCGACGGTGACGATCTTTGTCTGCCTCAATGCCTATGTGCTGGACTATGTCGACCGGGTGGATTTGGGGAAAAGCCAGTCAACGCAGATGGCCTATGCAGCGACGGCCTGGACCCTTGGGCCGATGGCGGGGGTTTGGCTCTACCATACCTGGGCTCCGGCGCCTTTTCTGGTGGCGGGAGCATTTTCGGGTCTACTCCTGGTTAGCTTCTGGGTCTTGCGGCTGGGAAACGGCAAGCAGATCGCCCGGGCCAAGCGCCCGGCGGTCAACCCGCTGGGATATCTGGGACGCTTCTTCAGCCAACCACGCCTGATCGCAGGCTGGACTTTCGCAGTGATGCGCAGCTGCGGCTGGTGGGTCTATGTCGTCTATCTGCCGATCTTCTGCATCGAGGCGGGTCTGGGCGACAAGGTGGGCGGCATCGCCTTGTCGATCACCAACGCGCTTCTGTTTGCCGCCCCGGCGCTGAACCGGCTGGGCCGCAGGCTTTCGGTCCGCCGGTCGGTCCGGACGGCCTTTGGGATGTGCGGGGCGCTGTTCCTTGGCGCTGGTCTGCTGGCGGTGCTTCCCTGGGCCACCGTGGCACTGGTCATGTGCGCCTCGGTCTTTTTGGTCATGCTGGATGTGGTCGGCGGACTGCCCTTTCTGATGTCGGTCAAGCCTTCGGAACGGACCGAGATGTCGGCGGTCTATTCTAGCTTCCGCGATGTGTCGGGCATCCTGACGCCAGGGGCAGCCTGGCTGGTTCTTTGGGTCGCGCCCCTGCCGGGCATCTTTGTTGCTGCCGGAGTGGGACTGCTTTCCGCCTGGGCGATCGCGGGGCGATTGCATCCCCGACTTGGCACCCCGCGACCGTCCCGCGGGGGGGCTTAGGCCCAGACCTTGCCGTGTTTCGCCAGCCAGTCCGCACTGGCCAGAAGCGCAGCTTTGGGGGCTGTGAACTCCATCCCCATCTCTTGCACCGCGCGGGCGTTCGAGACGCGTTCCAGATGCCCGATCTTCGGCAGGATCGACCGGATCTGCGGGTCGAAAAGCGCGAGGAATTTCATCAGGAAGGCCGGGGCTTCGCGCGTGGCGATGCGGCGGGTGGGGTAGGCGGCCTTGAGCGTGCGGCCCATCTCGACCATGGCAAGCGATCCGGCGGCAGCAAGATAGCGCTTGCCCGCCGTTTCCGGCCGCTGGAGCGCGCGCAGATGCATCTCGGCCACGTCGCGGACATCGACAGTGGGGAACCCGAGGCCCGGCAACATCGGGTCCTTGCCCTTCATGAAGCGTTCGACAAGGCCCAGCGACGAGCCGTAGTGAGCGTCCAGCGGTGGGCCAAGCACAAGGCCAGGGTTGATCGTGGTCAGGCTGATACCCTGGGCCTTAGCAATTTCCCAGGCCTTGCGTTCGGCCAGGGTCTTCGATTTGGCATATGGCGTGGTCGAGGGCAGGTTGACGTCGCACCAGTCGCTTTCATCCTGCAGCGCGTCGGGCTTTGCCTCGTTGATGACGGCCACGGTCGATGAGGTCACGACCACCCGCGTCACCCCGGCATTGGCAGCGGCGTTCAAAACCCGGGCCGTGCCTTCGACAGCCGGGCGGATCAGCACATCGGGATTTTTCGGCTGGGCGATCGGGAAGGGCGATGCGGTGTGGATCACAGCCGCGACCCCGGCCATCGCTTCGCCCCAGCCCGCATCGGATTCGAGATCGGCCTGAACGAAGCTTAGGTTGCCCGCCCCTTCGGTCAGATGCGGCGCGATCGCAGAACGCACCTCTTCCACGCGGTCCAACCGCCGGACAGTGCCTCTGACGTTGTAGCCTGCACTCAACAGCTTAAGCGCCACATGCTTGGCGATAAAGCCTGACACGCCAGTAAGGAGAACGGTCTCGGTCATCCGATTGCTCCAGTCTTTACACTGTCAACATTGTCCAATATGGAGCAGGGTCGCAAGTTGGCAAGACTGGCGCAAGCAAATCAGTCGAGGAGGCGGCGGGCGATGACCTGGGCCTGAATCTCGGCGGCGCCTTCAAAGATGTTCAGGATGCGGGCATCGCAGAGGATGCGACTGATCCGGTATTCCAGCGCGAAACCGTTGCCGCCGTGGATCTGCAGCGCGTTGTCAGCCGCCGCCCAGGCGACCCGGGCACCGAGGAGTTTGGCCATCCCGGCCTCCAAGTCGCAGCGCTTGTCGTGGTCCTTTTGCCAGGCGCTGAAATATGTCAGCTGGCGGGCGATCATGATTTCTACGGCCATCATGGCAAGCTTCCCGGCGACGCGTGGAAACTCGATCAGCGATTTGCCGAACTGCTTGCGGTCCAGGGCATACTGCATCCCCGTTTCCAGCGCCGATTGTGCGACGCCCACGGCGCGGGCGGCGGTCTGGATGCGGGCACTTTCAAACGTCTGCATGAGCTGCTTGAAGCCTTGGCCCTCGACGCCGCCCAGCAGGTTTTCTCCCTTCACGCGGAAATCGTCGAAGTTGACGGTGTATTCCTTCATGCCGCGATAGCCGAGAACCTCGATTTCACCGCCCGACAGGCCGGGGTCAACGAAGGGCGTCTCGTCCGTGCCCGGGATCTTTTCGGCCAGGAACATGGAAAGACCGCGATAGTCGGTGGTTCCTTCGACCGACCGGGCGAGGACGGTCATCACATGCGTCCGCGCGGCATGGGTGATCCAGGTCTTGTTGCCCGAGATGATCCAGTCGTCACCCTCCTTGCGGGCCTTGGTGCGCAGGGACCCAAGGTCGGAGCCGGTGTTCGGTTCGGTGAAGACGGCGGTGGGCAGGATGGTGCCACTGGCAAGGCCCGGTAGCCACTTCTGTTTCTGCTCTTCCGTCCCGCCGCACAGGATCAATTCGGCCGCGATCTCGGTCCGCGTGCCAAGCGAGCCCACGCCGATGTAGCCGCGGGAAAGTTCCTCGGACACCACAACCATGCTGGCCTTGGACAGGCCGAATCCGCCGTAGGCTTCAGGTATGGTCAGGCCGAAGACCCCCATTTCGGCCAGCTCGGAGATCACCTCCATCGGGATCAGCTCGTCCTTCAGGTGCCAGTCATGCGCGACGGGGATGACCTTTTCGTCGGCATAGCGGCGGAACTGGTCGCGGATCATCTCCAGTTCTTCGTCGAGGCCAGTGGCCCCGAAGGTCGCGCGGCCGTGGTTGTCCCGCATCAGGCGGACCAAGGCGCTGCGCGCCTCGGGCGTGTTGCCGTGGGCGATCAAGCGCGTGGCGGCCTCGCCCGGCGACCAGCTTTGCCCCATGTCGGACAGCCGTGCGATTTCGCCCTGGCTCATCGGGATGCCGCCCGCGATCTGGGACAGGTATTCGCCAAACCCGATCTGGAGGATCAGCGCCTCCATCTCGCCAAAGGCACCCGCATCTGCCAGGCGCCCGGCCCAGGCGTCCAGCTGGCGCAGCGCTTCGACATAGGTGGCCAGCCAGGCCACGGCATGCGCCTGGAATTGCCGCTCTTCCAGCGCCGGGGCAGAGGGTTTGCCGCCGACCGACACGTCGGCCCGCAACGCCTCACGCGACGCGACGAAGAGAGCTTCCACCTCGGGCAGGGCGGTTGCGGTCAGGCCGCGCAAATCGGCAAGGATCGGGGTCTGGGTCATGGCCTGTCCATCATGCGGCATCGGGGCTCTCCGGCAAGATTCTGCACCTGCGAAGACGTAACGGCTTCGCAGCGGCAGCGCAATAAGATTTCGCGAAGTGTCATCCTGACGTTTTAAAATGTCGCAGACGTCTCAGGACACTGCGCCGCAGGCCTGAACGATCTCGGGCACGGCAGCAGCAGGAACGACGTCGAACTCGACCTGATACAGGCGATCGGCATCTTGCCAGGCTTCGAACCGCCAGATCCCGGGCACCAGTTCGCGGTCATAGTCAAAGCGGAAGAAGGCGACGGAGTCGTCCAGATCAGTGAAAGTGGCGGGCCAGACTTCGGGTGTTGCGCTGTCTGGTCGGTAGACACGCATTTCGGCGAAGGCCGCAGCGGACCCAGGCAGAAGCCGAGCCTTGACGCCGAATGCCAGGCCTAGCGCCGCAGGCACCACCTGACGGTCGGGCCAGTGAAAGGTGACCTCGCCATCTGGCACATGGATCCAGCCTGAGACCGTTCCCGGAGCGGGGGCCTGGTCCATGGCCTGCAGGGCGCAGAAGACGCCGACCTGGATCTCAGCAATCAGCGGTCCCGGCTGCGGCGGAGCGGGCTCGCCAAAAACGGGAAGGGCCATTGCGGACCAAAGGACCAGGGCGCGGATCATGACAGCAAAGTGCAGTCGGACGTCACGCCGGGCAGTTCCGAAGCCGCGACGACCTCCCATTCGACACTGTAGAGCAGCGTGTCGCCTTCGAACGCGTCCATCCGCCAAATGCCGGTGACCAACTCGTCGGGGAACTCGAACACGAACCCCCTCGCACGAGGGACGTCGGCATCGAGATCTGCATACCAGACCTCGGGCTTGGTCGCGCCGGGTTTCCAGGTTTCAGCGCGTACGCCCGCAATCGTGCGGTCAGGTCGGACGATGACCCCGAAATGCAGGCCCAGACGAGCCGGTACCTCCTGTTGCTGAAAGGCAATCTGGGGCGTACCGGACAGGCGGTGGATATAGCCGAGGGTGGTGCCGGGAGCCTCTTCGCGGATCGAGGTTCCGGGCTGGCAATAGACGCCGACGCCCTCAAGCACGATGCCGGGGGCGGAGTAGGGCGGCTTTGGGTCGGCCCAGGCGGGAAAGGCCAGCAGTCCGGTGACCAGGAGAGTTCGGAGCAGGGTTTGCATGGGGGCCTCTCACATTCATGAGACAAAGTCGCAATCGGAACTGAGTCCGGGCAGTTCCGTCCCCGGAAGAATTTCGAATTCGATCCGATAGAGCAGAGTCTCGCCATCCCAGGCCTCCATCCGCCAGGGGCCGGTCACCAGTTCATGCGAATGGTCAAAGGTAAAGCCGCGCGTCTCGCTGTCGCCTGCGTACATGTTCGAATACCACATCTCGGGACTTGGCGCTCCGGGCAGCCAGACTTCGATGCGGGCATCGGGAATATCACGATCGGCGACCGAGGCGACACCGAAAGAAATGCCCAGGCGGGCGGGGATTGTCTGCTGACGAAACACGAAATCCGGGGAGGATTCCAGAAGGCGCACATGCCCGGCCGAGGTACCTGGGGCGGGTTCCAGCTGGGTGCGATCCTGTCGGCAGTAGATCCCGAAATCGGCGATCACGATCCCAGGTCCCGCGGTGGGCGGCGCGGGATCGGCAAGGGCAAGACCTGCTCCAAAGGACAGGACGCCAGCGCAGAACAGGGTCAAGGGTGGCCGGAACATCGCTGGACCTCATGCAATGGTGGCATGAAGCCTGTCTTGTGCCGGGCCGTCAACCGGACGGGGGGTTTCCCTGACCAAGATGGCCTGCCACAAGGACGCAAGATCAAGTGCGGGGCGGTGATGGACGCGGTCATGGCGGGGTTGAGCCCCGGTGTCTTTGTGGCGGTTCTGGGCATCACGCTCTTTGCCGGTTTTGTGAAGGGCGCGGTCGGCTTTGCCATGCCGCTGATCCTGGTTTCGACTTTTGCGATCTTCCTGCCGCAAGAGTTGGCGCTGGCTGGACTTATCTTGCCGACGCTGGTCACCAACATCAGCCAGGCCTTCCGGCAGGGTGTCGGGCCGGCGAAAGACACGGCCTATACCTACCGACGCTTTCTGATTGCCACGGTGATCTGCATCGCGATCTCGGCCCCTTTTGCCGAAATGATCCCGCGGACGGTCTATCTGCTGATGTTGGGCATCCCGATCACCGCCTTTGCCGCATTGCAACTGATGGGGCGCGGCCTGGCGATCAAATTGCAGCATCGCAACCGGGCCGAATGGATGCTGGGGGTTGTCGGCGGGCTGTACGGCGGCGTTTCAGGCATCTGGGGGCCGCCCTTGTTGGTGTTTCTTCTGTCCACAAGCGCAGAAAAGCTACCGTCGATCCGTGCGCAGGGAGTGGTGTTCCTGATCGGGGCAGTCAGCCTTCTGGTCTCGCATCTGGTGACGGGGCTTGCCAATGCCGAGACACTGGTCTTTTCCGCCGCGTTGTGTATTCCGGCGCTCATCGGGCTGTATGCGGGTTACGCGGTCCAAGATCGGCTGGACCAGCAGCGTTTCCGCCGCTGGACCCAGGGTTTGCTGGTCCTGACCGGGTTGAACATGATCCGGCAGGCGCTGGTCTAGCCGATGGCCGCGGCCTTCACGTCGGCGTCGATGAAGGGCACATACTGGGCAAAGTTCTTCTGGAACATGGCCACCAGTTTTGCCGCCTGCGCGTCATAGGCCGCCGGGTCCGCCCAGGTGAAGCGCGGATCAAGCAAGGCGGCGTCAACGCCGGGAACTTCGATCGGAACCTCGAAGCCAAAGACCTTGTCTTTGCGGAAATCCCCGGAGCTGAGCGATCCGTCGAGCGCCGCCGACAAGAGCGCGCGCGTGGCGCGGATCGGCATGCGGCGACCCGTGCCATAGGCGCCGCCGGTCCAGCCGGTGTTCACCAGCCAGCAGGACGCGCCGGTCTTGGCGATCTTGGCCTGCAACAGCTTGCCGTAGACTTCCGGTCGGCGCGGCATGAAAGGCGCGCCAAAGCAGGTGGAGAAGGTGGGCTGTGGTTCGGTAATGCCGCGCTCGGTGCCCGCAGCCTTCGAGGTGAAGCCAGAGAGGAAGTGGTACATCGCCTGCGCCGGAGAAAGCCGCGCGATGGGCGGCAGGACCCCGAAGGCATCGCAGGTCAGCATCACCACGTGGCGCGGCGGTCCGCCAAGGCCTGTGGCACTGGCGTTCGAAATGGCCTCAAGCGGATAGGCGCAACGGGTGTTTTCGGTGAGGCTGCGGTTCGAAAAGTCCAGTTCCAGCGTTTCGGGGTCGTAGACCATGTTCTCCACCACCGTCGCGAAGCGGTGAGTGGTGGCGTAGATTTCTGGCTCATGCTCGGGCGAGAGGTCGATGGTCTTGGCGTAGCAGCCGCCTTCGAAGTTGAAGATGCCGCGGTCGGACCAGCCGTGTTCGTCATCGCCGATCAAGGTGCGGTCCGGGCTGGCGGAGAGCGTGGTCTTGCCGGTGCCGGACAGGCCGAAGAAGACGGCGGCATCGACCGGGTTTCCGATGGCATGGTTCGCGCTGCAATGCATCGGCATCACGCCCTTTTCGGGCAGAAGGTAGTTCAGAACGGTGAAGACCGCCTTCTTGTTCTCGCCCGCATAGGCGGTGTTGGCGATCAGGACCGTCCTTTCGTCGAAGTTCAGGACAATGGCCGTTTCGGTTCGTGTGCCGTGGCGCGCCGGATCGGCCTTGAACGAGGGTAGGTTGATGATCGTCCAGTCGGGGGTGAAGGTATCAAGCTCTTCCCGCGCAGGGCGGCGAAGGAGGTGGCGGATGAATAGACCGTGCCAAGCCAATTCCGTCACCACGCGGACGTCCAGCCTGTGCATCGGATCGGCGCCGGCATAGAGGTCCTGCACGAAGACCTCGCGCCCTTTAACATGCGCCAACATGTCGGCCTTGAGCCGCGCATAGGCGTCTGGGGGCAGGGCGGCATTGTTTTCCCACCAGATCGTGTCCTCGGTCGTGGCGCTGCGGACGACGAACTTGTCCTTTGGCGAGCGACCGGTGAACTGTCCCGTCGCGCACAGGAATGCGCCACCCTGACCCAGCCGACCTTCGCCCCGGGCGACAGCCGCCTCGACCAGCGCCGCCTCGACATAGTTGTAGTGGGCGACCGCCACACCCGTAATGCCCTGGTGGTCCAGCTGATGCGAAGGGTTCACGCGTCCGCGCGATGGCTGATCGGTCATTCCTGCCAAGCTCCGAAAGGCCGCAGTGCCCGCTTGGGCCGGTGCGGCGGTTCCTCCCACGGCACCCGGGCCAAGGGGTGCCACGACTAGCCGTGTCAGCGGCGTGTCATGCGGTCGCTATACCACGGCATTTCTGATCGAGAACAGCCTGTTTTCAATGCGTTAGCGCAATCATTTCGGCGTTAGCGCCACCATGCCCTGAAACGGGCTGACCCTTGCCTGTTCTGGCGGCTGCGTCGGCCAAATTGCCACCTTTCGTCCCTGTTCTGCCAAGGTGATTCGCTTTCCTGTTGATCTTCCATGGGCAAAAGCAAAGAATGCGAGAAAATATACAAACGGCAGTTGCAGTTACAGGGAGGATTGAAGATGTCGCGCATCGCCCTTGTGGACGACGACCGGAACATCCTGACATCCGTCGCGATGACACTTGAGGCCGAGGGGTTCGAGGTCGAGACTTACAACGACGGCCAGTCCGCGCTGGAGGCGTTCAACCGACGCATGCCGGACATGGCCGTTCTCGACATCAAGATGCCCCGGATGGACGGGATGGACCTTTTGCAGCGCATGCGGCAGAAGACATCGATCCCGGTAATCTTCCTGACCTCGAAAGACGACGAGATCGACGAGGTCCTGGGACTGCGCATGGGGGCCGATGACTATGTCAAGAAGCCCTTCAGCCAGCGGCTTCTGGTCGAACGCATCCGCGCCCTTCTGCGTCGGCAAGAGGCGATCAACACGGGCGAGGCTGCGGCCACCGAAGAAACCCGGATGATGGAACGCGGGAACCTGCGGATGGACCCCTTGCGCCATTCGGTGACCTGGAAGGGGATGGAGGTCAGCCTGACCGTGACCGAATTCCTGCTCCTGCAGGCGCTGGCGCAGCGGCCCGGTTTTGTGAAGAGCCGCGACCAGCTGATGGATGTGGCTTATGACGATCAGGTCTATGTCGACGACCGCACCATCGACAGCCACATCAAGCGACTGCGCAAGAAGATGCGGTCGGTTGACGACAGCTTTACCGCCATCGAAACTCTCTATGGCATCGGCTATCGCTACAACGAAGAGTGACGACCCCTCGGCATGACCTCGGCACCACGGATCGGCTATGACGACACCCGGCCCAAGCGGTCGGGCGACGTGCTTTTGGGTGAGGACTGGGTCTCCCCCGATGCCACCGTCGAGCGACTGAAGGAAGGCCGCGGTGGCCGCAGCATCGTCGGTCTGAACAGATCGCCACTGGCCCGCAAGATCATCGTGTTCAACGTGATGGCGCTGGTCATGTTGGTCGTCGGCGTCCTGTTCATGAACCCCTTCCGCGACAGCCTGGCGCTGCAGCGTCAACTGGGCATGGAACGTCAGGCAGAGCTGATTGCCGGCATCTATCAGGCACGCCTCTTGCCCGGGGTCAGCAGCTTCGACTTTCGCCAGCCGCTGGAGAGCGTGAACATTGATCCCTTCGTCGAGGTCTTCGTCTTCGACCCGACTGGGCGGATCGTCGCGTCGAAGGTGGGGCAGGGAACTGAAACCCTGGTCACCAATCCGCGGAAGCCGACAATCCTGGCCGACTTTCTTGAAGGGGTGTGGAACGCGGTGACAGTCCTGTTGCCCAGAACCCGCGCCATTCGCACCGAAACGATCGACCCTGCCCAACGGGCCCAGGATGCGTTTGAACGGGCGCGGGCGGGTGAAACCATAAGCGTGACGACAAAGGATGCTGAAGGCAGCCTTTTGTTTTCGGTTGCCGCTCCGATCATGGTGTCGGGCGAGGTGGTGGGCGCGGTCGCCGTGACTTCGACTTCGGCAGAGATCGATCGCCTGGTCCGGTATGAACGTGAACAGATCCTGCAGATGTTCCTGTTGGCGCTGGCCGTTTCCATCGGCCTTAGCCTGATGCTGGCGTCGACGATCTCGAACCCGCTGTCCGACCTGGCGGCGGCGGCAGAAATCGGGCGTGACCGGGATGCCCGCCGGGTGGCGCCAAGCCGGGTGCGCATCCCTGACCTGGCTGCGCGGCCAGACGAGATTGGTCGCCTGTCAGTCGCGATGCGGGGCATGGTCTCGGCCCTTTATGACCGGATCGACGCCAACGAACAGTTTGCCGCCGATGTTGCGCACGAAATCAAGAACCCGTTGGCCAGCCTGCGGTCTGCCGTGGGCAGTTTGCGTTTTGTGAAGAAGGACGATCAGCGCGAGAAGCTTCTGGACGTGGTCGAACATGACGTTCGCCGACTGGACCGGCTGGTCAGCGACATCTCGAACGCGTCGCGGCTGGACAGTGAGTTGGTGAAGGAAGAGGAGGAAGAGTTCAATCTTCTCAAGACCCTGTCGAACCTGTGCCAGTACTTGTCGCAGCAGGCGGGCGAGAAGGGGGTAGACTTCATCATCGACCTGCCTTCCGAGCAGATCACCATCCACGGGCTGGAGGCGCGGCTGGCGCAGGTCTTTGTCAACCTAGTGACCAATGCGATTTCCTTCTGTGAAGAGGGCGATGCCGTCCGCGTCTGGGCCCGCCGCCGCGAAAACCGCGTGCTTGTTGTGGTCGAGGACACGGGTCCGGGCATCCCAGAGCAGGCGCTGACCAAGGTCTTCAAACGCTTTTATTCCGAACGCCCGAAGGATGACTTCGGCAATCATTCGGGCCTGGGCCTGGCGATTTCCAAGCAGATCATCGAGGCACATGGTGGCGTGATCTGGGCCGAAAACATCCGCCCAACTGCAGCCGATCCGGCATCGGAACCGCTTGGTGCGCGGTTTGTCGTCGGTCTTCCCGTGTGAGTCAGACAACGGAAATCCGTCATGCCAGTTGCGTTGCTGTCGGGGATCGGGGGCTGCTGATCCTGGGTCCCTCCGGGTCAGGCAAGTCAGCGCTTGCGCTGCGGCTTCTGTCGCTGGGGGCTCTCTTGGTGGCGGATGACCGGACCACTCTCACAGTCGAAGGTGGGATACTGACCGCGCATTGCCCTGGCCCAATTGTCGGCCTGATCGAGGCTCGGGGCGTTGGCATCCTGCGTGCGCCGGTCATCGATACAGCTCCGGTCGTGCTTGCCGTCGACCTTGGCCAGCACGAATCGCAGCGCCTGCCCCCGGCGCGAAAGATCACGATACTGGGATGCGAGGTCGATCTTGTGCTGCATCCGCAGAATGACCATTTTCCCGACTCGCTGATGCTCTATCTTCGCCACGGACGGCAGGCATGACCCCTGCATGGTATGCTTATGACGGCTGACCCCGACCCCGACCACCGCCTTGTTTTCGTCACCGGCCCCTCCGGTGCTGGGCGCACGACGGCGATTCGCGTGCTGGAGGATCTTGGTTATGAGGGGATCGACAACATCCCGCTGACCCTGGTGCCCAGGCTGACCGATGGCGCACCGCTGGGCCGCCCGATTGCCCTGGGGCTCGACGTGCGCAACCGCGATTTCAATGCGACGGCCCTTATCGAGCTGATCGACCAGTTGACCCGCGACCCGCGCATCAGCCTTGAGGTCCTCTATCTTGACTGCGCGCCCGGGGTCCTGATCCGACGCTTTTCCGAAACCCGACGCCGCCACCCGCTGGCCCCGAACGAGACGGCCGCGCAGGGGGTGGAGCGGGAGATTGACTTGCTTGCGCCAATCCGGGTTCGGGCCGATCACTTGATCGATACGACCGACCTGACCCAGCATGACCTGAAGGCCGAAATCGCCAGCCGGTTCGATGTCGGCCCTTCGGGACGCATGTCGGTTTCACTGCAAAGCTTCAGCTACAAGCGCGGCCTTCCGCGCGGGGTGGACATGATCTTCGACTGCAGGTTCCTGGCGAATCCGCACTGGAACGCCGACCTCCGGCCGCTGGACGGGCGCGACCCCAGGGTGGAAGCCTTCGTCCGCGCCGACCCGAGATTTGCCGAATTCTACCACAGGGTGAACGATCTTCTCCTGTTTCTGCTTCCAGCCCATCTGGAGGAAGGCAAGGCGCATCTGGCCATCGGCTTTGGCTGTACCGGAGGGCAACACAGGTCGGTGGCCATGGCCGAAATGGTCGGTTCTGCGCTTGCGAAAGCGGGCTGGGCGGTGTCAAAACGTCACCGGGAGCTTGAACGCAGGGCCGCCGACCCGCAGCCTGACGCAGCAAGGGTGACAAACGCTTGATCGGGATCGTGATCGTGGCACATGGCGGTCTAGCGCGGGAGTATCTCTCGGCGGTCGAACATGTCGTGGGCAAGCAGGACGGGGTTCGCGCCATCGCGATCGAGGATGACCATGACCGGTCCGCCAAGCAGGCCGAAATCTGTGCGGCAGCGGATGCGGTCGACACGGGGAAAGGCGTGGTTCTGGTGACCGACATGTTCGGGGGCTCGCCATCGAACCTGTCGCTGCCGGCCTGTGCCACCAGCGGGCGCCGCATTCTTTACGGTGCCAATCTGCCGATGCTGATCAAACTGGCCAAATCCCGCGACATGGCCGTTCCCGAAGCCGTGGCCGCCGCCTTGGACGCGGGCCGCAAGTACATAAACAGCCTTGATCTGGGCGGTGGGGCCTGACGCCATGGACAGCCGCACGCTGCGCATCATCAACGAAAAGGGCCTGCATGCCCGCGCCTCGGCCAAGTTTGTCGAAGTGGTCGAAGCGCATGACGCAAGGGCCGAAGTGCTGAAGGACGGACTCTCTGTGTCCGGCGACAGCATCATGGGGCTTTTGATGTTGGCAGCCTCACGCGGAACCACTATTGAGGTCCGGACAACCGGGGCCGAAGCGGGGAAGCTTGCCGATGCTCTGGAAGCGCTGGTTGCGGCCCGCTTCGGTGAGGAGTATTGAAGCGCGCTGGGGATGAAGGCAGTCGCTTCGTGACGGAACAGTCGCAGATCGGTGGAACCGGGGAACCGCTGGACGTATCGCAGGGCCGCAAGGTCGAGCGCGAATACGACATGCGTCGCCTGTCCTATGCCGGAACTTTCAAGAACCCCTGGAAGGCTGGAACGATCCGCGCGATCGAGTGGCTGACCGCCAAGGTCCAGCTTCTGCGCCTGATCCGAAGCTTTGAAAAGTCCGGAGCACCGTTCGGCGCGCCGTTCTGGCCCAAGGCGATCCGCCACATGGGTATCCGTATCGACACGCCAGCAGAAGAAATCGCCCGCATTCCGGCTACGGGGCCGCTGGTCGTCGTGTCGAACCACCCTTCCGGCCTGGTGGACGGCATGGTCCTGGCCGAGATGGTCAATCGCGTGCGGTCCGACTTCAAGATCCTGACCCGGTCGCTGCTGACGGGGATTCCGGAAGTCGAAGAGTTCATGATCCCCGTCCCCTTCCCGCACGAGGACAACGCCCGCGAGCTGGGCCTGAAGATGCGGGACGAGACGATGGCGCACCTGAAGGCCGGGGGGGTGATCATCCTGTTCCCTGCGGGCAAGGTCGCCATGTCCGAAGGTTGGTGGGGCCCGGCGGTGGAGGGCGAGTGGAACGTCTTCACCCACAAGATCGTCAAATCCTCGGGGGCGACGATCCTGCCGGTCTATTTCCCCGGCCAGAACTCCCGCCTGTTCCAGATCGCCAACCAGGTGTCGGACACCGTGCGGCAGGGGTTGTTGCTCCATGAAATCAAGCGGTGTCTCTTCAAGCCGACGCGGCCGGTGATCGGCGAACCGATTACGGTCGAGGAGTTGAAGAAGTGGGAAGGCAACCCGCGGGGATTCCTGGCCTGGCTGCGCGAACATACGCTGGCGTTGGGGCGTTCAAAACCAACCTGACATAACGCTCGTAGGGCGGCCGAAAGGCCGCCCTACGATGTTTGGGAATTTGACGGCCGCTGAACTCGGAGCGACTGTCGCAAGTGTTACCCAAATATACGATCGAACAAGCTGGGATCGTACATCTTTCGGGTACTGTCCGTCTTGAAAGTAAGTCCATCAGCCGGATTGGTCCGCAGCCCCTCAGGAAGCGTCGAGACGGCAGACTGTGACCGATCAAGCAGATAAAAACGATGACTGAACTGGGATTCAAATTTATCGGCAGCTTTGCCTGAAATTCCACCGGTTCTGACCAGAAACCATAGCTGGAAGGTTTCAGAAAAATCTTCCTGAGTGTCCGTCTTGGCGTAGTTACTGGGCGCCCGACCATCTGCATTCATTGCCGTCCGCCAGTACGGGGCGGGAATATCGTAGTCAACAAGATGCCCAAGCTCATGTACCAGAGTGTTCTGGAATTCTTTTCCCAGAAGACCGCGTTCAAACACGAAGAGGTTATTATTGCCGTCCACACCCTGCTTTGCAGTTTCGTATTCGCCGGTGCGATCGGCGACAACAAACGTTGGGGTTTCTTTGAGAAGGTCGCGCAGTTGCGGGTTCAGCTTTCCGTACTGGGTACCAAACAGCTCAGCCGACTCTCGCACCCATTCAGCGGTGCGACCTTCAGCTTTTTCAACGTAGACGGTCTTTTTGGAGCCGTCGGAAAGCTGAACTTCGAAGGCGAGGAAATCAAGCGTACCTAAGAAAGTCGGCTTGCGGGTAGACCCTAGCTCTGTCACACTCGACACATCAAGATCGTCCTTCGGATCGTCCGGGGTTTCATAGCGATCAGATACAGCCCAACGCCCGACAGGAGTGTTTTTGTGATACTCTGTTGCTTTGTTCTCATGAAGCAAAAAGTGTCTCTCTTTTCCATCCGTGGTTCGCAGAGTCAAGAGGGGAATTTCCTTACCATCAACCGTTCTTACTTTGCCGTATGCGTAGTCGATATTGGGATGCTGCGAAACAACTGACCACTTTCCGTCTTTGTCTGGCCCTTTTGCGGTGACAACCCCTGTAAAGCCTTCACTTTTCAGTTCAATGGTAACACCTTCTACGTTGTACCTATTGTACTTCGAGTAGGCTGAGGTCCCTGAGTATTCCATCGTGATGGTCGTACCATCGTTGTACTTGTTTTTGACGTAGTAGTTTCCAAAGAGATCGGGCTTGTCTTTAAATGTAACGGAAGGATCCTGGTGCGCGCCAAGCAGTTCTCGGCCCGGATTGCGCAGGACGCTGTCTGCCCTCTGCTTCGCGAAATTTTCGGCGATTTCCAAATTTACCGTAATGGGCATGAAGCTGCGGTCACCCACATGCCCGAATTGAACCGCGCCGCTGGCGAAGATGTCGTAGACCTGTCCCCTTGCAAGGTTCCCCTCACTGTCGCCGTAGGCGGCAGCCAGCCTTTTTGCACCGTCGGCGCGGAGCGGCTTCCAGTCGCCGAGGATGTGGGCCGTGCCTTCATGGAAGTCGCGGGCCGTCAGTTTGTCTGTTTCGGGGTTTTTCCCTGCAAGCAGGAACATTCGGTCGACGAGGCGGTCGAGTGGTACGGCCTCAAGGTTCACCCGGAAGCCTGCCCCCTTGTCGCCACCCGCAACCAGAACCTTGTCCGAGATCAGTTGCTCCAGATCGGCGATCGAAAGCCCGCCTTTGCCATCGGCGCTGTCAAAGCTGTAAAGACGGCTCAGCCGTTCGACCATGCCCTTGTCCAGGTTTGCGCCTTTTCCGCCCCAAGATTCCAGCGCGGTCTCCAACTCATGTGGCTTTAGGATCCCGTCGCCGCTGGCATTGAAAGAAAGGACGTAGCGCAGCATTCTGCTGGCATCGGTAACCGGCAGGTGTTCCTTAACGTTGGATAACACGCGAATGTAATTCTCGCCCCTGACACCATCGATATGCATGCTGGGGCTGTCGAAGATCTGTCCCATTTCCTCGACCGAGAGCGTCCCGTTCAGCCCCACTGCCCGGTTCTGGGCGACGGCCGCTTGCAGAGAATGACCTTTCAAGTCGCCGAACAGCTTCTTGACGCCGTCATGGAACTGGTCGGATGTGACCCTGGCATTTCGATCGGAAGGATTGACGCCCACCTCGCGGAACACTGCCGCGGCGAGCAGTTTTCCGTCGATGTTGTCCCAGACCAAGGCCGCCCCTTGTGCCAGCACGGTTCCCGGTGTGAAGAAGCCGTCGTTGCGCATGCGCTGCACGTCGGCAAGATTCATGTACGTGCCGTTGCCGTAGATCTGCATCAATGCGTCGGTCTGCTTGCCGGTAAGGTCGAGCCCGAACTGCTTCATCAGGTTCACAAGCTCGGTCTTGCTGATCACGCCGTCGCCCCGGGACTGGGGGTCCATATCGGCCATTCCGCGGATGATGCGGTCAGAAGACGTGATGTTCAGGTTGATGCCGAAGCCCTGCGCCCCGTTATGGCCCCGGCCGGTCAGATAAAGCGCACCCTCAGACAGCATCTCCGTCACGCCTTCCCGGTTCAGGACGCGCTGTCCGCCACCATCATTAAAGCCATAGTAGGCCATGTACTGGTCGATCAGTTCGTCTCTGACGTGGATGTCGTTCCCGTGGCGCCAATGAAGGGCTGCCTTGAACTCATTGCCGTTGATCATCCCGTCATTATTGCCATCGTAAGACATGATGTAGTTTGCGGCTTGAGCGGTGTCTTGGAACGGACTGCTGTCGGACTTCATGTTCACGAAAACGCGCGTGTAGTCTTCCTTCGGGAAGCCAGCGAGGTGCACTGCCCGGGTGTCATAGATATTGGCCAATTCATCGCGGCTCAGACGATTTGCAGTGCCGAAGGTGCGGGTCAAAAAGTTGGCGTTTTCCTCGCTCAGGCCCTCGCGGTCGCCAAAGAAGCCTTTCGACGCCGCAACGAACTCGTGTTCGGTCATCGTGTCGAGCCGCGAGTTAAGCCCTGCTTTGCGGAAAAGCGCGTCCGCGATACGGTCTCCGTTGATGTTGTCCCAGATCAATAGCCAGCCGCCTCCGTAGGCCTCCTGCAGGAAGCCGTCGGAAGTCATGGTATTGATGACGGTGTCTTCGGATACCGTTCCACCAACGCCATAGATCTGGGTCAACTGCTCGACTTGTCGGCGCGTCACATCCTTGCCGAGCAGGTCGTCAAGGAAGCTCTCTAACTCGGCTGCAGTCAGTTTGCCGTCGCCATCCAGCTTTCCGCTGCTCCGACCTGTCTCTAGTGCATCACGGATACGGGAGCGGATCTCAAACTCTAGATCCTCTTGCAGTCCACGCGCTTCTGCGCCATGCTTGTAGCCATAAACGACATTCGTGCCCATTTCCGCACCCCGCGCTCTTGAGAACCGACTTCGGCCTTATCTGGCGAGGCGGGTGGGCACCGCAATCCGGGGAAGCCGCATAATCTCAGAAGTACTACGTGTCCTTTTGCGGGTTGTGACCCGCAAACGCTTTGGACAAGGGGGAAGCAACACGCCATTGCGCAGGACGTTCATGATCGACAGGCAGGTGTCAGACACGATCTGGCAGGGCTTGCTTCGTTAAGAGATCAAGCGGTGCCTGTGCAAACCGAAGTGGCCGGTGACTGGACAGCCGATCCCGGCGGAGGAGCTGATGAATTGGGACGGGAACCCACGGAGGTTCCTGGCGTGGAAGCTGCAGCATACGCTGTGGTTGAAGAACCAGCCGCCCTTCTTCAGGGGCTACTTCGAGACGAATGACCTGACAGTCCAATCCGCTCCATCAAACTGCGCGGCGAACTCTGTCCTGTTAGCATCCGTCGTCCGGGACCAGAATTGGCCAGCCGCCGTATTCGTGGTCTGTGAAGCAATGTGCCACCCCCCCTTGTGACGATCCAGAAGCGCCTGAAACGCCCCCGTTCCGACGGAGCGTCGGCGGAAGGGTCTGAGGACGAAGAACTCGGCCATGAACCAGCAGGGGTTTCGCCCGGTGATCGGACATCCGTCAATCACAAGAGCGAAGCCTGCCAACTCGTCGGTCACCCGGATCAGGTAGGGGTGCTGCCAGAACTGATCCAACAGATCGTATTGATAGGTGCCGTCGTCCCGGATTGCGAAGCGGTGATCGGCGGCCATGTCGTAAAGGTAAAGCTGGATGAGTCTTTCGACGATGGCGCGGTCCCGGGCACCAGCGAGGGCCAATGAAAGCTGCGCTGTCTCTGCTCCTGATTTCACCGCGTCGGCACCGGCACTTCGCCGCGATAGTCATAGAAACCCCGCTGGGTCTTCCGTCCCAGCCAACCGGCCTCGACGTATTTGGTCAGAAGCGGGCAGGGCCGGTATTTCGTGTCCGCTAGTCCCTCGTGCAGCACGTTCATGATCGCGAGGCAGGTGTCCAGCCCGATGAAATCCGCAAGTTCCAGCGGGCCCATCGGATGGTTGGCGCCCAGCTTCAGCGATTCGTCGATCGACTTCACCGACCCCACGCCTTCGTACAGCGTATAGACGGCTTCATTTATCATCGGCATCAGGATGCGGTTGACGATGAAGGCCGGGAAATCCTCGGCCGATGCGGCGGTCTTGCCCAGCTTGCGGACGACCTCGTGGAGGGTGTCCCAGGTCTCTTGGTCAGTGGCGATGCCGCGGATCAGTTCCACCAGCTGCATCACTGGCACGGGGTTCATGAAGTGGAAGCCCATGAACTTTTCCGGGCGGTCGGTGCGGCTTGCCAACCGGGTGATGGAAATCGACGAGGTGTTCGAGGTCAGGATGGTCGTGGGTTTCAGATGCGGCACCAGGTCCTCGAAGATCGCCTGCTTTACCGTCTCGCGTTCCGTGGCGGCCTCGATGATAAGGTCGCAGTGGCCAAGGTCCGTCAGCTTCAGCGTGGTCTTGATACGCTCCATTGCCGCGCGCTTGTCGGCGGGCAGGACCTTGCCACGCTGAACCTGACGATCGAGGTTCTTTTCGATGGTGGCCAACGCCTTTGCCAGACTGTCCTCTGAAATGTCGGTCATCAGGACGTCATAGCCCGCCAGCGCGAAGACGTGGGCGATCCCGTTGCCCATCTGCCCGGCACCGACCACACCAACCTGTCTGATCTCCATCGGCCTTCTCCTTCGTGCTGCCCCGCTTATGCCCGCTGCCCCCGCGCCGCGCAAGGCGACGGGAAATGCGTCAAGTTCTTTGCAATCGTCAGACTTTAGCCATTCGGCAACGACTGTCGGCCAGAGTTGGCCACGGGAATACCAAAGTTGGGTGATGTGATGATGCCGCCTAAGGCAGGTGCGGGGGCACCTGGTGAGATTTCGTGCCGATATGGGGCGTCCCGCGCGACCTTTCGCGGTCCGGCTCGCGATCTGTCGCGCCCCTATGTGGTATTCCTCGGCGGCTCTGCCACCTATGGCAAGGCGGTGCGCCGACCCTATCCCGACCTGGTTGAGCAGGCAATCGGCCTGACTTGCGTGAACCTTGCCGCGCCGAATGCAGGCCCTGACTTCTATCTGGCCGACCCCGGTACGCTGCAGATTGCCGCCGCTGCGCAAGCCGCAGTGATCCAGGTGCCCGGGGCAGAGGGGCTGTCGAACCCGTTCTACACGGTCCACAACCGGCGCAACGACCGCTTTCTGGCCGCGACACCGGCCCTGAGGCGGCTGTTTCCTGAGGTGGACTTTACCGACATCCACTTCACCCGGCATCTGCTGACCGTGCTTTCAGCGACCGATCCGGGCCGTTTTGCACAGGTCCGCAAGGCTTTGGCCGCAACCTGGCTGTCCAGAATGGAACTTGTGCTGGACCATCTGCCGTCCCGGCGCTTGCTCCTCTGGATCGGAGAGCAGGCGCCAAGTGGCGAGATGACCAATCTTAACGCGGCGACGACCCCCCTTTTCGTCGATGACGGCATGCTTGCCACACTGCAGGATGGCGTGTCCGATACTCTGACTGCCATCCTCCAGTGCGAAGCTCCGCCCGACAGGACGAGCCCCGCAACACCATCAGCCCGGGAGGCCGTCGACCGCGTGGATCATGCGGCTATCGCCGCGTTGCTGGTGCCCCGGTTGGGCGGCCTTCTATCCGCGCGAACAGCGCCGCCGCTTGTGCCGCGGGGATCACAGGCCCTGGCTTAGTGGTCACAGGGCATAGCCGGGATCTTCCACATCAAGGATGGCGCGCAACTCATGCAGATGAGCCTCGGCAAAGCCGGGATATGTCTCCCATTCCCGTGCCGTCTTCTCGGCGATGTCCGCCGGTAGGACCCGCAGTGGGCGTCCAGTCTGCAAGGCGCGGATATAGGTCTCGGCGGCGCGCTCGAAGTAGTACAGCCGGTTGAAGGTTTCGGCCACGGTCGTGCCGATGACAAGAACTCCATGGTTGCCCATCACCATCGCAATGGTCTGCGGATCGGACAACAGTTCGGCGCAGCGTGGGCCCTCTTCCGCAAAGGCCATTCCGCCGAAATGGTCATCGACCACATGGCGGTTGTGGAACATGGCCGAGTTCTGGTCGATTGCCGGCAACCGGCTGTCGGCCAGGCTGGCCAGAACAGTGGCATGGATCGAATGCACATGCATCACGCAGCGGGCGTGCGGGCAGCTGCGATGGATCGCGCCATGCAGGCCCCAGGCCGTCGGATCCGGGGCATCGGTCCGTGACATCGTGTCTGGGTCGTTAGCATCGATCTCGACCAGGGACGAGGCAGTAATTCTGCTGAAGTGCCGCCCGTTCGGGTTGATCAGGAACTGCGTGCCCTCGGAGTTCACCGCCAGCGAAAAGTGGTTGGCCACGGCTTCGTGCATGCCAAGTCTCGCAGTCCAGCGGAAGGCGACCGCAAGGTCCTGGCGAAGGGCCCAGTGCGTCAGATTGGCATGCTGGTTCATGGCTGGCCTCCGAATCACTTATCCGCGCCCAGTGTGCATCAAGGGCTGCATTTCTGTGTCAAATAGGTTACCACGGTTTGCATAGATTTTCGGCAGCCTCGCCATGGACCGAACCTGCAACCTTGAAGCAAGGTTGGGTGCCAAGTTAGGCAACTGGAGCTTGAATGTGACGTCAGCCAACAGTTTGGCCTGTAAGTTTCCACGTTTACGACCGAAGCTGACCGCAATGCTGGTTTAGACGTTTCAAGGCAGATAGGAGGGGAGCACAGGTGCAAGGTCTGTTTTCGACAGGCAACACTGCAGCAGTTCCCAGACGTGGCACGATTCGGGTCATGCTTCTGACGGATCAGCCTGACAGCGCCTCGGCGCTTAGGCTCGTCGACCTGGGTAGCCTTCTGGACATCAGCCGGGATCTCGACGGGGCATTGGCTCGGATCGTCGAGGATCCGTTGGGATATGATCTGTTCGTAATGGAATGTGACGCATTCGGCGGGCTGGCTGGTGCCGAAACTGCGATTGCCAAGTTGATCGCCGCAGATGCCCGGATGCGGGTGATGCTGGTCGGATCAGATTTTGACGAGCCCGCCTATCCGCTTGGGCGCCGAACTGCCGTTTCACTTCCCGCTGCAGTGTCCGACGCTGCCTTTCGGCACGGCTTTGACCATGTGTTGCGTGATCGGGCGACAGTCACGCTGATGTAGCCGCTGTCGGCCGAGGGCGGGTGGGTTCCACGCCCCCGACCAGTTCAGGATCAGGCAAGCGCCAGATTGGTGGCAGATTCGCGACCATCGCGACCCGCTTCGATGTCGAAGGTCACGGCCTGGCCGTCCTTCAGCCCGCGCAGACCAGCGCGCTCAAGCGCGGTAATGTGTACGAACACATCCTTCTTCCCACCTTCCGGTGCAATGAAGCCATATCCTTTGGTTTCGTTGAACCATTTCACGGTGCCCTTGGCCATCGTGATGTCTCCTGTCTGTCATCCCGCCCGCGAGATTGCGGCGGTCCGGCCCCGTCAGCTTGAAGTCGATTGCTGTGGCCGAAAGTCGGAGACAGTGGTCGAAAAGATAACGTCGCGTGAATATGCTGACACAATTCTTGGGAGAATCCAAGCCCTTCCCGGTTTGCACTCCTGCCTTGCGGGTTTCGGCTGTGCTGCGGGGGCAAATGGGTTTATGCTGCGACGCGGCACTTCTGGGGGATCTCAATGGGCAAGGTCATCACCGTGGCGCAGCAGAAGGGCGGGTCGGGGAAGACCACGATCGCGGTCAATCTGGCGGTGGAGTTCCGGCGGCGAGGGATGTCGGTGGCGCTACTGGACACCGATCCGCAAGGGAGCCTCGGGCGCTGGTTTATGGCGCGGCGCGCGCGGGGGGAGGCGGGGATGGAGTTCTCGACCGCTTCGGCCTGGGGGGTGGGGTATGAGTGCGAGAAGCTGAAGAAGCTGGCGGATGTTGTGATCGTGGATACCCCACCGAAAGTCGATGCCGACCTGAGGCCTGCGCTGCGGGAGGCGGACCTCGTGATCGTACCAGTCGCCGCCTCAATGGTGGACCTCTGGGCGACGGACGGGGTGTTCGACCTGATCGGCCGCGAGGGGCGGCGGGCTGTGATCGTGTTGAACCGAGTCAAGGCGGGGACGCGGCTGGGCGACCAGGTAGCCGTCGCGGCGGCAGAGCTCGGAGGGGTCGCGGAGGCGAGCCTGGGGCAGCGGGTTGTCTATGCCGAGACTCTGGGGCAGGGTCAGGGGGCGGCGGAGGTTCGGGGGACTGCAGCGGCAGAGGTGGCCCGGCTGGCGGATGAGGTGCTGGGGCTACTGGACTAGTTGTCCACGCGTGGACAGGGTAGGTGCACCAAGCGATTTCAAGCACTTGGCTGTGGACATTAGGGTGGTGCTAACCATCATCCCCGGGGCCGCAAAAGCCTCCGGCCCCGGGGTCTTTGGTCAGAACACATCGACCAGGTAGAGGATGATGATGATGGGGATCGGGATGCCGATCAGCCAGGCGAGAACGCCTTTCATGGGTGGTCTCCGGTTGGTTTGGTTGCCGGGACAACGCGGAGGGTGTGGGGGTGGTTCCCTGGGGGGGGGCGCGGGTGAGGGTCTGCTCGTCGGGCATGGCGGCCTCCGGTTCGTCGGGGAGTGTCGGGGCCGCAAGGGGGGCTGTCCACGGTGGACAGGGTATCGGGGTCAAGGAAATCAAGGGGTTGGGTGTGGGCGTTAGGGGGGTGTTAAGGAGTGAGGGGACGGGGACGGGAGGAGATTTGTCCCCGCATTCCAGTTTCTGCTCCTATTGATCGCGGCGGCCTTGGCATAGAGCGGCTCGTCCATTCAAATCAGAAAGAGTGGACTGTTATCACATCTCGCAGCGTTGGCTTGGTAGTAGAGCATTGGACTTGGCGTACGCTGCGAAGAAAAGAAAACTAATCTCCACAATTTTCAAACCTCACGACTTTAATTCTGGAGCTAAGCGATCGAATATCAACCTTGATGCCGAATGGTCCTAGTTGGAATTGTTCGTCGTCGTAGGATTCACCGCCGATAACAGAAGACTGAACCACGTATTTTGCCCCATTCTTCTTGGTCACGTTCTTGATATTGATATCAGTACCATCCGACGCCCTGTATCGGTGCGTACAACGAGATTCGGTCGCAGGGCAAGCGCTTGGCTCGAACTTCTCCCAGTAACCATCCGATCCAAAACGTTTTACTAGAAGGCCGTTCTCGTCAAACTCACTTCGAAAAGCAATGCTGCCATCGCTGTCCCAGCTGCGCGTTTCTACAACGTAGAAGTCGGCTTCTTTTCCGACAAATTCGCTCACTGCCCGCCATCCGTCTGAATACTCAAGATGCCATTTGCATCCAACTGGCATTTCAGAGAATTCGATGCCAGTTTCGGAGGATGCGGGCATCGAGAGTGTGGGAACCAAGCAGAAGGCAGTGAAGAGCCTAATGCAGGTTTTCATCGACCATACCTCGCAAGCTGATGTTCTTCTGACACTCTGCCATCTGGGACCACTGGTCAGAGCCATTGCAAGCTTGTGTCTGAGGACAAAGTGGATTGGCGCTTTCGATTGGACATAACGATCAGACGCTACTCACCTCCTGGCCTGGAATCAAGGGCGTAAGCCCGGCGGGCCGCGCCCTTCCTCCCCCCGGGAGGGCGCTTTGTGATGGCAGTCTGCAGAACTGCGGTGGGAGGGGTTGAGGGGTAAAGTGCTTCGAACGGGCGTTGCGGCGCCCGCCCGAGGGAGGGCGTGGCCCTGTGTGGCGACGGGTGGTGGGCAGATTGCCCACCCTACGCCCGGCGCGAGTGGGGATTGGCGGTTTGGGGTGGTTGGGGTGGTGCCCCCCATCCCTGCCCCTCCCCACGAGGGGGAGGCCCAGTGGTTGGGGGTGTGTGGGGTGGTGCGCCATGAATGCGCAGCCTGCGGGTGGTGCGCTGTAGCGCACCCTACGATGGGTGGGTCCGGGAGGTGGGTGGTGTCATACCTGCGGAGGTGGGGGTTCAGGGGGGTGGCTGGGGATGGGTCCCCGCCTTTGCGGGGAGGACAGGTGGGGAGGGGGAGTCGGGCTGAAGCCCGACCTACGGGGGGTGCGGCGGGAGTCGGGGCTGGCCCCGACCTACGGGTGGGGTGTCGGGGTGAACCCCGACCTACCTCGCGAAGCGTTTGTATTTGACGCGTTTCGGCTCCAGCGCGTCGGGGCCGAGGCGGCGGACTTTGTCTTCCTCGTAGGCCTGGAAGTTGCCCTCGAACCATTCCACATGGGCGTCGCCTTCGAAGGCGAGGATGTGGGTGCAGAGGCGGTCGAGGAAGAAG
>JALOTD010000095.1 GCA_025458105.1 Tabrizicola sp.
TCTTCGGGGGTGTCGATCTCGAAGCTTTCCTTGAGAAGGGCTTCGAAGTCTTCCATTGTTGCTTTAGCGCACATGTAGATCAGTTTCCTTTGCGTGGTTGTCACTGGCCAAGCGGTTGGCTCCGCCGGTCTTGGCCCTGAATGAAAAATGCGACCGACCGGTGAACCGGGGCCGTTAGTCCTTTCAGGATGCCGGGCCTATAGCGGTTAGGGTCGCAGAGGGCAAGGGAAAGCAGTCAGCCCCAGGGGCCGGACGCGAGCACCGGGCCGGAAATCAGGTGCAGAACCAGATAGTTTGCGGGATCGAAGATGTCATTCCCTGTTATCGCCCCTGCCATGCCCTTGGGATTGACCACTTCGATCACGCATTCTGCGCCTGGCTGTACGGTCACGGCGAGGGGGGTGGCTGAACACCAGTCGATCCGCGCCTCGATCACGGCGCGGCCCGGGGCGTGGTCCATCGTAAGGCGACCGCCACGCCAGAGGCTGCCAACCCGCACGCCGTCGATCAGAATATGATAGCGGCGCAGCAGATCGAACTTGGGCCCGCCCCGACGCTGGACTGTGATCCGCCCCGATGTCATCCAAGCCGCTCCGCCACTACGGCGCAGGCTGCCCGAACCGCCTCTTCGATCCCTAGCTCGCTGGTATCGATCAGCACCGCATCCGCAGCCGCCCGCAGCGGCGCATCGGCCCGGCCCATATCACGGGCGTCACGCTCCCGCACCTCGGCCAGGACCATGGCCTCGTCACCCCCCACCTCCAGCCAGCGCCGGTGCGCCCGCACTTCGGGGCTTGCAGTGACATACAGCTTTACCTCGGCCTCAGGGCAGATCACCGTGCCGATGTCGCGGCCGTCCAGAACCGCCCCACCCTCGCGCCGCGCGAAACGGCGCTGGAACTCCAGAAGCGCCGCGCGCACCTCGGGGATCACCGCAACCCGGCTTGCCGCCTGCCCCGCCACAAGCGACCGCAGGTCGTCCCGCGCCAGGTCATCCGGCGTCAGGCCCCGCGCCGCCGCGACCGGATCACCGCCCATCACCCCCACCGCGCGATAAAGCGACCCGGTATCCAGATGCGCAAAGCCGAACCGTTCGGCCACCGCCCGGCTGATCGTGCCCTTCCCCGCGGCTGCAGGCCCGTCGATGGCCACCGTGAAGATCACCGCACTTCCCCTTTCGTTACGCCGGACAGCGCCATTCCTTGCCAGTCTGCAACACCATGACGACAAACCAGACCGGTTTCAGTGTCTCTGCCGCCTCTGCCGAGATCACGTTCGACGCCGTAACTTGCAGGAACGCTGGCTTGCCATCGGCGCCCTGAAACGTGACAACCTCTTGCAGAAGGACGTTTTCCGAAGCGCCCGGCACCGGCCAGTCCGGGCAACGTTTAACCGGCGTGACACCCTCGGTCGCGCTCTGCCACTGCTTTACCGCCGCGACAAAGCCATCCAGTTCCGCCCTCGTCATCCGGACGTCGGCCCGGTCACCCTGCGGGACAGGGGCAAGATTCTCGTCCACGCTGGCGATGGACATGATCTCCACTTCCCCGCCCGCTTCCACGATTGTCGCACCAATGCTGCCATCGCTGGCGGCGTAGCGCGTCGCTTCGAAAACCGTATCCATCTTGGACAACCCGGACAGGTCAATTGCTTCGCCCCGCCGGACCGGGTCGACAAAGCGGTCAAGGAATTCGGCCAGGAACGGGCTGTCGACCGGACCGGACTGGGCCTGCGCGAGCGGCACCAGCCCGCTCAGTCCCGCGACAAACCCTATGGCCACTGCCAACCCCGCAGAAATCACCTTGCGCATCCGTCCCCCTATCGCGAGTACCCGACGCATCACTCGCGCCGAATATCGGCTCCAAGCCCGTTCATTAGGCTTTCAAAAATCGGGAAAGACGTGCCTATGGGCGAGGCATCGTCCACCGCGACCGGCTTTTGCGCAGCCATCCCGGCGACCAGGAAGGACATGGCGATCCGGTGATCCAGATGGGTCGCACAAGTGCCGCCACCCGGCACCGCGCCCGGCCCCATCCCATGAACGATCAGCGTATCCTCGTCCTCCTCGATCCGCACCCCGCAGGCCTCCAGACCCCGCGCCATCGCGTCGATCCGGTCGCTTTCCTTGACCCGCAGCTCCTTGACGCCGCGCATCACGGTCTTGCCGGTGGAAAAGGCCGCCACCACCGACAGGATCGGGTATTCGTCGATCATGCTGGGCGCGCGCTCGGGAGGGACCTCGATCCCATTCATATTTCCGCTGAACCGCACGCGCAGGTCGGCGACCGGCTCGCCGCCTTCCTCGCGGGGGTTCTGGAACTCGATGTCCGCCCCCATCTCGACCAGGGTCAGGTACAACCCGTTCCGCGTCAGGTTCTGGCTGACGCCGGGCACCAGGATGTCCGAGCCCTCGACGATCAGCGCCGCACAGACCGGGAAAGCTGCCGAGGACGGGTCGCGGGGCACCGCCACGGTCTGCGGGCGCAGTTCCGGCTGGCCGGTCAGGGTGATGACATGGCCCTCACCCGTCCTTTCGACTGACAGCTTCGCGCCAAAGCCGACCAGCATCCGCTCGGAATGGTCCCGCGTCGGCTCCTTCTCGATCACGACGGTCTCGCCCGGCGCATTCAGCCCCGCCAAGAGCACCGCCGACTTCACCTGGGCCGAAGCGACGGGCAGCGCATAGCGGACGGGAACCGGGTTCGCCGCGCCGACGATGGTCATCGGCAGGCGGCCGCCCTGGCGGCCATAGGCGCGCGTTCCGAACAGGCTGAGCGGATCGGTCACCCGCCCCATCGGCCGCTTGCGCAAGGAAGCGTCGCCAGTGAAGGTCGCCGTGATCGGCGTCGTCGCCATCGTCCCCATGATGAGCCGCACGCCCGTTCCCGAGTTGCCGCAGTCGATCACGTCCGCAGGTTCCCTGAAGCCCCCGACGCCCACGCCGTTCACCGTCCAGGCCCCCTCGCCATGGCGGGTCACCGTCGCACCAAAGGCCCGCATCGCCTTGGCCGTGTCCAGCACATCCTGCCCTTCCAGAAGGCCCGAAATCCTTGTCTCGCCCACCGCCATTGCGCCGAAGATCAGGCTGCGGTGGCTGATCGACTTGTCGCCCGGCACGGCGGCCACGCCCTTCAACGGCCCGGACTTCCGGGATTTCATCGGTTGCGCATCGCCATGGCCGGACATATCGGACTCCCTCACGTTCCGCGCGCCTGATAGCGCAAGCGGGACGAAGGGTCCACGGGGCACGTCAGCCGTTCAAAAGCGCCAGCGCCTCGGCATGGATGGCAGCGTTTGCCGCCGCCAGAATCCGCCCGCCATCATGCGCGGGGCGGCCCTGCCAGTCAGTCACCACGCCGCCCGCCGCCTGAATGACCGCGATCGGCGCCTGCACGTCATAGGCCTGCAAGCCCGCCTCGATCACCAGGTCGATCTGCCCGGCTGCAACCAGCGCATAGGCGTAGCAATCGGTGCCATAGCGCACGAGCCGCGCCTTTGGGGCAACCCGGCGAAACGCGGCGGCCTCCTCAAGCGTGCCGACTTCGGGGAAGGTGGAAAAGAGGATCGCCTGCGACAGGGGCCGGGGCGCACGGGTCGCCAGAGCCGCCTCACCCATCGGGCCGACCACCCGGGCGCGGCCCAGGCCGCCCTCGAACCGCTCGCCAATGTAGGGCTGGTCGATGATGCCATAGATCGGGCCAGAGGCATCGCGGACGGAAATCAGCACCCCCCAGGTCGGCGTGCCCGACAGGTACCCGCGCGTGCCGTCGATCGGGTCCAGCACCCAGGTCAGACCAGAGCTGCCCGCGACCGGCCCGAACTCTTCGCCCAGAATGCCATCTTGCGGGCGGCGGCGGGCCAGAACGGCGCGCATCCGCTCTTCCGACAGCCGATCGGCTGCAGTCACCGGATCAAAGCGTTCGGTTTCCTTGGTATCGGCCGCAAGATCGCGGCTGCGGAAATGTGCCAGCGTCGCCACTCGGGCCACATCGGCCAGCTCATGGGCAGTCAAGACCAGATCGTCCGCCAACGCCTGCGGGATATCCATGCCGCCATCTCCTGCAAGATGCAGGCACGTCACCTGCCCGGCGGGCGCTAATCGACCGCCGGGACAAGGTCAAGCGGCGCTCAGGCCGCTTCAGACAGGACGCGCGCCAGATCGAACAAGCGGCGACGCTGCGCTTCGGGGATCGCGTAGTAGGACCGGACAAGTTCCAGAGCTTCTTTGTCGGCCATCATGTCGCCCTGCGCAGCGGCTGCCGCGGCCTGACCATCTGCCAATCCTTCGAAGAAGAACGAGATCGACACGCCCAGGGCATCTGCGACGTCCCAAAGCCGCGAGGCGCTGACCCGGTTCATTCCGGTCTCATACTTCTGGATCTGCTGGAACTTGATTCCGACCTTGTCGGCCAATTGCTGCTGCGTCATTCCCACCATCCAGCGGCGGTGGCGGATACGCTTGCCGACATGGGCGTCAACGGGATGCTTCATTCTTCACTCCAACTACGATGTCATGTCCCCTGCAGTTATCTAAGCAATTTTCATGCCAAAGTGAGCCGCCGATGCACGTCGGTGCGAAAAAAACTCTGGGGACGCCAAAACCTGTCCTTTTGGATAGGGGCAATTATACGCTTGACGAAAACACGGCACGGTTGTCTTGACCAACACCCATTGCGCGCCTTCCGCAGCAAGCACTCGCCTTTAGCGCGAATTGCATTTTGCATTGCGCAACGCACATTTTCACCAAAATCTTCGCAGTTTGCAAAGATACAGTCCTGCGGCGTTCGCAGGACTATGCTTGAGATGAAAAACAATATCGTGCGACTAGCTTTTCGGCAAAGAATCGACCGGAGACCGAGCATGCGCGCCTGGCGCCTTGAAAGCCTGAACAGCCAGCCGGTGCTGGGTCACCAGGAAAAGCCCGTTCCCGCTAAAGGCGAGGCTCTGGTCAAGGTTGCGGCAGTCGGTCTGAACTTTGCCGACTTGTTGATGACAGAAGGCAAGTATCAGGTTCGGCCAGCGCTTCCATTCATTCCGGGGATGGAGTTCTCCGGTGTTGTTGAAGGTCTTGGCCCGGGCACCTCAGGACCCGCGCCCGGAACGCGGGTTCTTGGCGTTTGCGCGACAGGGGCCTGTGCAGACTGGCTGTGCCTGTCCGTCGACCGCCTGATGAGTCTGCCGGACAACGTGCCGGACATCGAAGCAGCCGGCTTCCCAATCGCCTATGGCACGTCGCACCTTGCTCTTACCCACAAGGCCGCCCTGAAACCTGGCGAGACGCTCTTCGTCACAGGCGCGGCCGGCGGCGTCGGGCTGACGGCGGTCGAGATCGGCAAGAGCCTTGGCGCGCGCGTCATCGCCATGGCCCGGGGGGCGGACCGTCTGACCGTCGCGAAGGCTGCGGGGGCTGATGTACTGATCGACAGCGAGGCGCCCGGCCTCAAGGACCGGTTGCGCGCCGAAGGGGGCGTGGACGTGGTCTACGACGCGGTCGGCGGCCCCGCCTTCGACGCGGCCCTGCGCGCCTGCAAGCCCGACGGGCGGCTTCTGACGATCGGCTTTGCCTCGGGCGAGGTGCCTCAGGTCCCGGCAAACCTGCTTCTGGTCAAGAACCTGTCAGTCATCGGCTTCTGGTATGGCGCCTACCAGGACCTCGCTCCGCAGCGGGTTACCGACAGCCTGGCTCAGCTTCTGCGCTGGTGGGCTGACGGCGCGCTGCGCCCGCTTGTCAGCCACATCCTGCCCTTCGAAGCCCTGCCCGAGGGGCTGGAGCTGCTGCGCAGCCGGCGCAGCACCGGCAAGGTGGTGATCCGCGTTCAGCAGCAATAGGCGCAGCGCAGTTCCGCCATCAGCATGTCCATCGCCTCGCCCTTCGCGGTGGGCGCCCGGTACAGCGCCAGCTTCATCTCGCCGAGCGAGGGCAATTGGTTCTCGGCCAGGATGACCTCGGTCCCCTCCGGAATGTTCCCTGCCATCCGAGCCGAAATTGCCAGGTCGGCCGCGACCGTCGCCTCGACGGCCTGCTCGCTTTCGCCCCCTGTCGCCAGTTCCCAGCCGATCCCGGCCGCATCCAGCGCCGCCTGGGCGGTCGGCCGGAAGATGCAGCCATCCTTGAAGCCAAGGCGCAGCGGGCGGCGTTGCCAGGCCGTGCCCTCCGGAGCGCCGATCCAGACCAGCGGCCGCGCCCCCAGAACCTCGGCCCCGGCATCCGGCAGGTCTTCGGTCGTCACGACGACATCCAGCCCCCCGCGTGCAAAGTCCTGTTTCATAGCCAGCGTGAACGACGACACCAGATTCACCTGCACGCGCGGATAGGTCTGTGCCATTCGCTTCAGGATGCCGGGAATCGCCGGATAGACGATGTCATGCGGAACGCCCAGCCGGATCGTCCCGACACAGGCCGAGGTCGAAAAGCGCGACAGTGCTTCGTCGTTCAGCGCCAGCATGCGGCGACCATAGGACAGAAGCTGCTCGCCTTCGGGCGACAGGGCCAGCTTCCGCGCCGCGCGCAGGAAAAGCTGCAGGCCAAGCGACTCTTCCAGCCGCTTGATCTGCATCGAGACAGCGGATTGCGTCAGGTTCAGATAGCCCGCCGCCCGCGTCACGCCGCCGACATCGGCAACGGTTACGAACGAGCGGAGGGCAGCAAGGTCAAGGTTGCGCGGCATATCACAATTCCTGATGCATGGGAACACAATCATTCGTTTTCATAATGCTCGAAGATCCGCCATTGTTCAAGCATCGTGATGCCGGCGGGCTGCCGGATCACAAACTCAAATCGAAAGGTTAGGACCATGTCCATCTTCTCCTTGTCCGCAGACCGGATTTCTCTGTCCCGCGCCTCCGGTACTCTGCGCCGGTTGCGCGCGGCGCTGGCCTTGCACCGGACACGCAGATCCCTTGCTCTGCTGGACGACCACCTACTTGCCGACATCGGAATCAGCCGGGACGAAGCCGAACATGAGGCCACACGGCGCGTCTGGGACGCCCCTGTGCATTGGCGTGGCTAAAAGGTTTACAGTTTTCGCGACCTTGTGCGCTGGAAGTTCTTGAAATGAGCCTGCACATTCCCAATATTTTGCGCACGAGGTCGCGCCGGTTCCCCCGGCGTTGCCCTTAGGGACAACATCGGAGGCTTCAATGGCTCAATATGATACGATCCGCAGCGTAGGCGTCGGCGCCCGCGCGCAGATCGACGAAGGGCTTCGCGCCCACATGAACAAGGTCTACGGACTGATGTCCGTGGCAATGCTGGTGACCGCTGGCGTGGCATGGTCGGTCGGAACGTCCGACGCCCTCCTGTCGATCTTCCGCGACCCGCTGACCCTGCGGCCGAATATCCTCGGCTGGGTGGTGATGTTCGCCCCCCTGGCGATGGTCTTCGCTTTCGGTGCTCTGATCAACCGCCTGTCGGCAGCGGCGGCTCAGGTGTTCTTCTACACCTTTGCAGCCGTGATGGGCCTGTCGCTGGCCTGGATATTCAAGGTCTTTACCGGCGTCTCGATCGCCCAGACCTTCCTGATCACCTCGATCGCCTTTGCGGGTCTGTCGCTGTACGGCTACGTCACCAAGCGTGACCTCAGCGGCATGGGCACCTTCCTGATGATGGGCCTGATCGGCCTTCTGGTTGCGATGATCGTGAACATCTTCCTCGCCTCCTCGGCGCTGGCTTTCGCGATCTCGGTGATCGGCCTGCTGATCTTCGCGGGTCTCACTGCATATGACACGCAGCGGATCAAGAATGACTACATTGCCCACGCGCAAGCGATGGACAGCGAATGGCTGGCGAAGTCGGCGATCATGGGGGCGCTGAACCTCTACCTCGACTTCATCAACATGTTCATGTTCCTGCTGCAGTTCCTGGGCAACCGCGAATAAGCAGACGACAGAACAACAAAGGGCCGGTCCGCAGGGACCGGCCCTTTTGCTTTTGGCGACGACAAGCTAAGTCCGGCGCAGATCGGCCATCATGCGGATTGCCGGAAACACGATCCCCGGCCCCAGCGGCACGTCGACTGGGAAGACAACCTTGAACCCCAGTGCCGCATAGAACGGCACGGCTGTGCGGGTAGACAGGCAATCGAGCCAGAGAATTCCCAGCCCGCGCGCATCCTCCATCACCCGGCTCATCAAGGCCCGCCCGATGCCAAGACGCACGGCGTCCGGGTCCGTCGCGACATGCCGGACATGCCCCACATCGCCAGGGCCATCCGCGCCGCCCGGCGCAGCCCGGGTCCAGCCGCCCGCTCCCAGAACGCGCCCGTCCAGGTCTTCCGCCAGGAAATACGTGCCCGAGACAAGAAGCTCGGGCCGCGCACGCGTGATTTTCGGTACTGCCAGTACCACGGTCGAGGGCGGATAGTCAGCCGCCAGCAATCGCGGATAGCTGCGCGAAAGCAACCGATCCACTGACCCAAGGTCGCTGATCGAAGCACGGCGCAGGGATAGTGTCCGGGTCATTCTCCAGACTTGGGGCTATCCGGTGAAAAGGAAAGGCCTCAGACCACCGCGCCGAAGAAATGCCCGACCGCCCAAGTCACTGCCATGGCAACTGCGCCCCAGAAAGTGACCCGCGCCACCGCGCGCGGAATTCTGGCACCCCCTGCCTTGGCGCCTATCGCCCCCAACACAGCAAGAAAGATCAGCGACAGAGCCGTCACCCAGAGCGCAAGCTGTGGTTCCGGCGCCAGCGCCGCCGCCGCCAGCGGCAGCGCCGCCCCCACCGCAAAGGTCAGGGCCGAGGCCCCGGCGGCCACCAGCGGCTGCGCCTCGGAATGCTCGAAGATGCCCAATTCGTCCCGCACGTGCGCAGCCAGGGCGTCCTTGGCGTGCAATGCCTCCGCCACCTGCCGGGCCAGGTCCGAAGGCACACCTCGCGCCTCATAGATCCCGGCCAGTGCGCGCAGCTCTTCCTCGGGGTCGGCCGCGATCTCGGCCCGTTCGCGCGCCACATCTGCGGCCTCGGTATCGGACTGGGACGAGACGCTGACATATTCCCCCGCCGCCATCGACAGCGCCCCCGCCGCCAACCCCGCCGAGCCGGCAATCAGCACCTCGGCCCGGCCCGAGGCCGCCGCCACGCCGACGATCAGCGAAGCGGTCGAAACAATGCCATCATTCGCCCCCAAGACCGCCGCCCGCAGCCAACCGACGCGCGCCACATAGTGCTCTTCCCGGTGATTGCGCTCCATGACGTGGCTCCTCTGTCCGCCGTCAGAAGGGGCCTTTGCCGGGCAGAGGTCAATGACATAGGTCAGTTGAGGCGTCAGCGCGGGCTTACCCGCCAAAGAAAAAGGGCCGCGTCCCAACGGAAACGGCCCCTGTTCCAGCAATCAGGCGCGATCTTACTTGATCTTGCCTTCCTTGTATTCGACATGCTCCCGCTTCACGGGGTCGTACTTCTTGATGACCATTTTCTCGGTCATCGTACGGGCGTTCTTCTTGGTCACATAGAAGTGGCCGGTGCCCGCGGTCGAGTTCAGGCGGATCTTGATGGTGGCGGGCTTTGCCATGGTCGTTTCCTCTGCA
>JALOTD010000165.1 GCA_025458105.1 Tabrizicola sp.
CCCACGGCCGACCTGTTCCGCGCGCTGCAGAACGGCACGCTGGATGCCGTACAGTCGGACGAGGCGACCATGGCCTCGCCGGTCGATATCTCGGTCTTCGGGGGTTATTTCCCGTTTGCCACCCGCTACAGCCTCGATGTGCCGGCGCTGTTCCGGTATTACGGGCTGAAGGAGATCTGGGAAGAGGCCTATTCGGAAGTCGAGGGCGTCACCTGGTTGTCTGCCGGGGCTTGGGACCCGCTGCATATCTTCACCGTGAACAAGCCGATCCGCTCGCTCGCTGACATGCAGGGCCTGCGCGTCTTTGGTGTGCCGACGGCGGGGCGGTTCCTGGCGAAATACGGTCTGGTGCCGGTGACGATCCCATGGGACAACGTGGAAGTCGCGATGCAGACCGGAGAGCTGGACGGCGTGGCCTGGTGCGGCTTCACCGAGGCCTATGAGGTCGGCTGGGCGGATGTTTGCAAATATGCGCTGACGAACTCGGTTACAGGCGCATGGTTCGGCAGTTACTTCGCCAATACCGCCAGCTGGCAGAAGGTACCGCCGCACCTGCAGGAGCTGTTCAAGATCACCATCGACCAGTCGCACTATTACCGGAATGTCTGGTACTGGGGCGGCGAGGCGAAGCTGCGGGTCGAAGGCGAGAAGATGGAGCTGACCTCGCTTCCAGCGGAGGAATGGGCGACCGTTCTGGCCGACTCCAATGCCTTCTGGGACGAGATCGCTGCATCTTCGCCGCGTGCGGGCCGAGTGGTCGAGGCGTTCAAGAAATACGCCGACACGATGGAAAAGGCGGGCTATCCCTACCGCTGAGACGGGCCTGCCCCTTGCGCCACGCTTGGTGTAAGGGGCGGAGTTTTCGAAAACTCCGCATCGGAGCCTTCAAAGGCTCCGGTCCGATTTCTTTGAAGAAATCGGCTCCCGGGCGCAGCGGTGTGCCCGGCTTACGGTCGCGGCAGTGCCAAGACTTCGCGCACGAAGGTATAGTCCTGATAGCCGAGCCGAGCGGCAGGGGAGTAGCGGGTGTAGTCCAGCCTGCCATCCACGATGCACTCGTCGCGCAGGTGGACCCCCACCACCTCGCCCAGAACCATGCGTTCGGGGCCGATCAGCTCGACCAGCTTCACCACCCGGCATTCCAGGGTTGCGGGGGCATCTGCCACGCGGGGGCAGTCGATGGCCACGCATTCGGCCTTTGCAATGCCAGCCTCGACGAATTCATCCGTCCCCCGCGGAAATCGGGCAGAGGTCGCGTTCATCGCGTGCAGCGCGGTCTCGGCCACGATGTTGACCGCAAAGACCCCGCTTTCCATAGCGTTCATCATGCTGTCGCGGAAATCGCCCGAGAACATGACCTGCGGCGGGGTGTAGCCCACGGCGTTGAAAAAGGAGTAGGGCGCGAGGTTGTCGCCTGTGGCGGCGCGGGTGGAAATCCAGCCGATGGGCCGGGGGGCGACGATGGCGGAAAACGGGCTGTGCCGCAGGCCATGGCCGTCGGCGGGGCGGTAGAACATCAATCAGGCCTTTCGCGATTTGATCCTGACATGTCGCCATGTTACGGCGCGGCTCACAAGCAGATTCGGGGTGGCGCAGGCGTGTACCGGCTGGAGGAAGAGACCGAGGCCGACTGGTGGGAGGTCGAGGCGCTGTATGACCTTTGTTTTGCGCCCGGGCGGACGGCGTTGTCCTCGTACCGGCTGCGCGACGGGGTGCCGACGGTGGCCCCCTTGTGCCTGACGCTGCGCGATGATGACGGGACGCTGGCCGCCGTCATCCGCTATTGGCCCGCATTGATCGGCGAGCATGACGCGCTGCTTCTGGGCCCCATCGCAGTTCACCCGACCAGGCAGGGCGAAGGCTTGGGGGCGCTTCTCATCAACGAAAGTCTGGCCGAGGCGCGACGTCTGGGGTGGGAGCGGGTGATGCTGGTGGGCGATGCGCCCTATTACAGCCGCTTCGGGTTTCGTAGGCTGGAGGGGGTGGAGATGCCGCCGCCGACGCAGGTGTGACCGGACTGGTGACGAAAGCGACGTAAGGGCCATTGCACAGGCGCAGATCGGGGCCATATTGCGGGAATGACCCAGACCTTGCCCGTGCCCCTGACCCCTGACCTTGGCGTTGAGATCGACACGCTGGCCCGCCGGTATTCCCGCGCGAATGGGCCGGTGATCCGGCTGGTGAACGGACTTGGGTCAAAGCTCGAATCGCAGCTGTCGATCGTGCCCGAGAAGTATCGCGGCCAGATCGAGCGCGCGGTCGCTCAAGGGCTGGAAGGGGCCTATGACCTGGCCGCCCGTGCGCCAGAGATGGGAGAGCGCGGTCCGGTGGTGGCCGTCATCGCCTCGGGTGCAGCGGGGGGCGCGGGAGGCTTTGCGACGTCCATCGCGGAACTGCCAGTGACGGTGACCTTGATGCTGAACGCAATCCAAGGCGAAGCGCGGGCGGCAGGGTTCGACCCGGACGAGCCGGCGATCCGGGCGGAGTGTCTGCGAGTGTTCGGGGCGGGCACCCCCTTGGCCAGCGACGACGGGGTGAATACCTCGTTCATCACTGCGCGCATGACCGTCACGGGGCAGGCGGTGCAGAACCTGATCACCACCATCGCGCCGAAGCTAGCGACGGTCCTGGGCCAGAAGGTTGCGGCGCAGGCGGTGCCGGTTCTGGGGGCGGTGTCGGGCGCGGCGCTGAATGCAGCCTTCCTGGCCTATTACCGCGAGATCGCGCGCATCCGCTTTGCCCTGTTGCGGCTTGCCGAAGTGCATGGGGCCGAGCCGGTCTTGGAGGCCTTCCGCGTTTCGCGGGCCGCCCGGCTAAACCCGTCTGCGAACGGGGAGGGCGGACATGAGCACCGATGTCATCCAGCGTCTGAAGGACATGGCGGGGAAGCCGGATCGTGTCTGGCTGCGGGGCGGCCAGCCTGCCACCTACGGCGCGCTTTGGGCCGAGACGGGGCGGATGGCGTCTGCACTCATCGCGCTGGGCTTGCGCAAGGGTGACCGGCTTTTGGTGCAGGTCGAGAAATGCGAGGCGGTGCTGACGCTGTACCTGGCCTGTCTGCGCGCGGGCGTGGTCTTCCTGCCGGTTAATCCGGGCTATACCGTCGCAGAGACGGCGCATTTTCTGACGGACGCGGAGCCAGCGCTGGCCTTGGTGGAGGCAGAACGGGTGGCCGCTCTTGCGGCGATGGGCGCGCGGTCGATGGCCCTTGGCGCGTTCCTTGCGCAAGCGGCGGATAGTTCTGCAAACTTTGCCGACCCTGACCCAGCACCGGACGATCTGGCGGCGATCCTTTACACCTCGGGTACGACCGGGCGGTCGAAGGGCGTGATGCTGAGCCGGGAGAACCTGGCCTCGAATGCCGAGGCGCTGCTGGGGTTGTGGCGGTTCAGCGAGGACGACGTTCTTTTGCATGCGCTGCCGGTGTTCCACACGCATGGCCTGTTCGTGGCGACAAACTGTGCGCTGTACGCGGGAGCGTCAATGATCTTCCAGCGGAGTTTCGCGCCCGATGCGGTGCTGGCCGCACTGCCGCAGGCGACGGTCATGATGGGGGTGCCCACGTTCTACACCCGGCTCCTGGCTGATGCGCGGCTGATGCCCGACCTGTGTCGGGGCATGCGATTGTTCATCTCGGGTTCCGCCCCCTTGTCACCTGCGACCCATGCCGCATGGCGCGACCGGACGGGGCATGCGATCCTGGAACGCTACGGGATGACCGAGACGAACATGATCACCTCGAACCCCTATGACGGCGACCGCCGCGCGGGGACGGTGGGCATGCCCTTGCCGGGGGTGGAGGTTCGGGTCATCGGGCCGGATGGCGCCGTGCTGCCACCCGGCGAGGCGGGAGCAATCGAGGTCAGGGGGCCGAACGTCTTTGGCGGCTACTGGATGATGCCCGAAAAGACAGCGGAAGAGTTCCGCGATGGCTGGTTTGTCACGGGTGACCTTGGGGCCTTCGATGCGGAGGGCTATCTTTCGATCCTTGGCCGGTCGAAGGACCTGGTGATCACCGGGGGTCTGAACGTCTATCCGGCCGAGGTGGAGGCCGCGCTGGACGATGTGCCTGGGATTGCAGCCAGCGCGGTGATCGGCGTGCCGCACCCGGATTTCGGCGAGGCGGTGGTGGCCTGTGTCATCGCAAGCCCCGGGGCCGTGCTGGAAGAGGCGGGGGTCCGCGCTGCCCTGCGCGACCGGTTGGCGGCGTTCAAGGTGCCAAAGCGCGTGCTGGTGATGCCCGAGTTTCCGCGCAACGCCATGGGTAAGGTGCAGAAGGCGGAACTGCGCAGGGTGCATGCCGGTCTTTTCGGCTGACGCTTTCCGGACGATTCGGCGTCTTGACGGACCCCTGACGTAAGCGCGTCTGAACGAAATCCGGGTCGTGACGACAATAGCGGGCCGATTTGGGCAAAGGAACGCCGAGTAGTGGCACCTGGTTGCCGTGTAACGGATATAACTCAGGTTTATGACGTGAATTTAAACCTTAGGTGACTGGTCTGGCGTCAGAAAGCCCGCTCAACCTGACCCCACTGACACAGGGGTGCGCCAAGTGCAGCGTGACCCGCAAACGAAAGGACAGACCATCATGAGCGATACGAACGACAGCATGACCTCGCGCCGCAGGGCGTTGGTGCGTCTTGGGGCCCTGGCGGTTGCCGCCTATGCCGCCCCGGCCCTGACGACCCTGAGCGTCGCACGTGCAAGCGGAAGCAGCAGCCCGTCGCCGGCCTCTCCGGCTTCTCCGGCATCGCCGGCTTCGCCCGCGTCACCGGCATCGGCGTCCACGTCACCTAGCGGGTCGACAACGCCAACCACACCGACCACGCCGACCACTCCGTCGAACTCGACCGGACCGAGCACCTGTTCGGGGCCGACTGACGACGATGCGGGCTGCGCCCAGCAGAACTAAGGCATGATCGGTTTCCTCTGGTAGGTCGCCTGCCAGAGGGTTGCAACGAGTGCGATCCATGACCCACGACATCGTCTTCCAGGGGCTGAGAGCGCCGCTTCGGCTGATCGACGCCGAACCAGTGCTGGAGCTGCTGCCGAACATCGCAGCCGGATGGCTGTTCCAGGTGCAGCCAGTTATGGCGCATGGTCAGCCGTTC
>JALOTD010000096.1 GCA_025458105.1 Tabrizicola sp.
CCCGATCAAGGACACGCGCGGCCGCCCGATCAGCCTTGGCGGCCGCTCGCTCGACCCCAACGCGCAAGCCAAATACCTGAACGGCCCCGAAACCGAGCTTTTCGATAAGGGCCGGAACCTCTTCAACCACTCTCCCGCGCGCGAGGCTGCCGGCAAGGGCAAGCCGCTGATCGTCGCCGAAGGCTACATGGACGTGATCGCCCTATCGGAGGCCGGCTTCACCGCCGCCGTCGCACCGCTTGGGACCGCAGTCACCGAAGACCAGCTGCGGATGATCTGGAAGATCGCCGACGAGCCGATCATGGCGCTGGACGGCGACAAGGCCGGGATCGCCGCCGCGCACCGGGTCATCGACCTTGCCCTGCCGCTGCTGGAAGCCGGAAAGGCCCTGCGCATCGCGATCCTGCCCGGCGGCCTCGACCCCGACGACCTGATCAAGGCCCAAGGTGCCCCCGCGATGCAGGCGGTGCTCGACCAGGCCAAGCCTATGGTCCAGCTCCTTTGGCAGCGCGAGACCGAGGGCCGCGTCTTCGACAGCCCCGAACGCCGCGCGGCGCTGGACAAGGTGCTGCGCACCCACCTTGCCCGGATCGCCGATCCCTCGATCAAGGCCCACTATGCCGAGGAGATGAAGCGCCTGCGGCTAGACCTCTTCGGCACCGCGCAGGCCCGCCCCTTCCAGCCCGGCCCCTTTCGCGGGCGCAAGTTCGCCCCGCCCGGAGGGGCGCTGGCCACCACCCGCTCTTCCCTCCTCGCTCAGGCCCAAGGCCCGGTCGACGAAATCCTGCGCGAAGCGGTTATCTTGGCCACGCTGATCCTGCATCCGCGGCTCATCCACCGTTTCGAATCTGCCCTGGAACGGCTGGACCTGACCGGCGAGGACCACGACACGCTGCGCCAGATGATCCTGGCAGGCGCCGACATGCCGGATTTGCAGGCAAAGATCGCCGCCTCTGCCCCCGCCGCCCTTGACGCCCTGATGACGCGCCCCCATGTCGCCATTGCTCCCCCGGTCCGCAATCGGCAAGACGATGACCTTGCCGCCCTTTGTCTGGCCGAGGAACTCGCCAAGCTTGAGGCCCGCAGGGGCGCACGCCGGGAAATCGAAGACGCGATGGAGGATATCGACAGCCTGCCCGACGAAGGCCTGACCTGGCGGCTGACCCAGGCCGCCGAAGCTCGCCACAGGTCGGAACGCACCGGCCAAACAGATAGTACTGACCTCGGCGAAGACCGGGCCGCCCTGTCAAGACAATTGCAACGCCTGATCGACGATCAGGTCTGGGTCAAGAAAAACCGCTGATTCGGCCTTTCCCCCAGCCTGATTCGCGTTATTGATTCGAAAGCCTCGCCCCGATTCGCGCCCAAGGAGCACTCATGGCCCTCAAGGACACCGACGACGCCAAGCCAGATACCGAAGAACCCGATGTCTCGCTCGACATGAGCCAGGCGGCGGTCAAGAAGATGATCGCTGATGCGAAAGAGCGCGGCTACATCACCTATGACCAGCTGAACACGGTCCTTCCGCCGGAACAGGTGTCTTCGGAACAGATCGAGGACGTGATGTCGATGTTGTCCGAGATGGGCATCAACATCATCGAAGACGAAGAGGTCGAGGAAGGCGAAGCCCCGGTGGGCGACCTAGTCGAGACCTCTACCAGCCGCGAAATCGCGATTGCCGGAACGGCCAGCGAAACGCTGGACCGCACCGATGACCCGGTCCGCATGTACCTGCGCGAGATGGGGTCGGTCGAACTCCTCAGCCGCGAAGGCGAAATCGCCATCGCCAAGCGGATCGAGGCTGGTCGCAACACGATGATCGCGGGGCTTTGCGAAAGCCCGCTGACCTTCAAGGCCATCATCATCTGGCGCGACGAACTTCTCTCCGAAGAAATCCTTCTCCGCGACGTGATCGACCTTGAGGCCACCTTCGGCCGCAGCCTCGATGGCGAGGAAGACCTGGACGGCCCGCCCCTGGATGAGGTGGGGGTGGGCGAAGCGGCCCCCCGCCGGTCCACCAGCGCCGAGCCTGAACTCGACGCCGACGGCAACCCGATCCTGCGCGAGATGGACGAGGACGAGGATGACGAGGCCTCGAACATGTCGCTTGCGGCCATGGAAGCTGCGCTCAAGCCGCGCGTCCTTGAAACGCTGGACCTGATCGCGCGCGACTATGACAAGCTGGCCGCGATGCAGCAAAGCCGGATGGATGCCACGCTGTCGTCTTCCCAGCGTTTCTCGACAGCCGATGAAGCCGCCTATCAGAAGCTGCGCTCGGAAATCGTGCTTCTGGTCAACGAATTGCACCTGAACAACAGCCGGATCGAGGCTCTGATCGACCAGCTTTATGGCATCAACAAAAGCATCATGACGATCAACTCCGGCATGGTGAAACTGGCCGATGCCGCGCGGATCAACCGGCAGGAATTCATCCAGGAATACCAGGGCTATGAACTTGACCCGACCTGGCTGGACCGGATGGCCCAGAAATCCGGGCGCGGCTGGCAGGCGCTGATCGAACGGTCCTTCGACAAGGTCGAGGCCCTGCGCAACGACATGGCCCGCGTCGGCCAGTACGTTGGCGTCGACATCTCGGAATTCCGTCGCATCGTGAACCAGGTCCAGAAGGGCGAGAAAGAGGCGCGGCAAGCCAAGAAGGAAATGGTCGAGGCGAACCTGCGTCTCGTCATCTCCATCGCCAAGAAATACACCAACCGCGGTCTGCAATTCCTTGATCTCATTCAGGAAGGCAACATTGGCCTGATGAAGGCCGTCGACAAGTTCGAATACCGCCGCGGCTACAAGTTCTCTACCTACGCGACCTGGTGGATCCGTCAGGCGATCACCCGCTCCATCGCCGACCAGGCCCGCACGATCCGCATCCCGGTCCACATGATCGAGACGATCAACAAGCTCGTCCGCACCGGCCGCCAGATGCTGCACGAGATCGGCCGCGAACCGACGCCCGAGGAACTGGCCGAAAAGCTGCAGATGCCCTTGGAGAAGGTCCGCAAGGTGATGAAGATCGCCAAGGAGCCGATCTCTTTGGAGACGCCCATTGGCGACGAGGAAGACAGCCAGCTGGGCGACTTCATCGAAGACAAGAACGCGATCCTGCCGCTGGATTCCGCCATTCAGGAAAACCTGAAGGAAACGACGACCCGCGTGCTGGCCTCGCTGACGCCGCGCGAGGAACGGGTTCTGCGCATGCGCTTTGGCATCGGGATGAACACCGACCACACGCTGGAAGAGGTCGGCCAGCAATTCAGCGTGACCCGCGAACGCATCCGCCAGATCGAGGCAAAGGCTTTGCGGAAGCTCAAGCACCCAAGCCGGTCACGGAAGCTGCGGAGCTTCCTGGATCAGTAGCCACCGCACAATGGCAACTTGGCTCTGACCAAGACCCAAAGGCCCTAGCCCCCGCTTGGCTGGGCCTTACACCGCCTGCCCGTATCGGTCATGCGATGGCCGCGGCCAGGCAATTCTTCAGAGCAGTGCCCAAGAACCGGTTGGGCAGCAATGACGACCTGCCCGCTCAATCGCCCGGCTCAGGCGCGAGTGCTCCCAAAAGGCACCTCGTCGCTCAACCTTAGATTGATAGCAAAGTGGCAAAAATCATGGAAATACCATAATACTGTCACCGTACGAGCAAGAGTGGACCAGAGCTTCGCCCTTAGCGCCGCTACAAGCGCGCCAGAGTTAAAGGGTGAATCATTGTGAGAACCGCATCTCGAAGAATTGCCTGCGTCTCCGCTCTTGCGCTTTGGGCCGGCGCCCTGGGTGCCCAGACCTCAACGGAGGTGATCCTCAAGTCCAAGGATGGTTCGATATCCGTTTCTGGCGAACTGATCGGGATCGAGAGCGGGCTTTACGTGATTGAATCGCACATCGGGCTGGTCCGTATTCCGGTCGCATCGGTCGATTGCATTGGCCCTTGCGACTTGGGTTCGACCACCACCGCCGCCGTCGAACCAGCGCAGGAACCGGCCCCCGAACCTGCTTCTGCTGCTGTTGAGCCTGCTGCAGTCGCTGTCGCCCAACCAGAGCCCGTCGTCGAAGCGCCAAAAGCGGTGCTGACTGAAGCCGCCGCACCTGTCGAGCAAGCTTCCGCACCCCAGGCCGACGTTCCCGCAAGCGCGAAATTCGGCATCCATGGTTCGCGCACGCTGGGCACCTTTCTGTTGCCTAACCTGATCAAGGCCTATGCAGCCAAGATCGGCGCAACCTACGAGATGTTCGATGACAACCCCAAAGAACGCATCGTTCGTGTGACGGCCGCCGATGGCACAGTTATCGCCGAGATCGACCTGCAGACCAAAGGCTCTGGCTCGGCCTTTCCCGGGCTTGGCGAAGGCATCGCCGACATCGGCATGGCCGACCGCCGCATGAAAGACGATGACCTGGCGAAACTTGGCACCCTGGGCGAGTTGCGGGACACCCCGAATGAGATCGTCCTTGGTCGCGACGGCATCGTCAGCATTGTCCATCCCTCGAACCCTCTGTCGGACATCAGCTTCGAAGACCTGTCGCGCATCTACTCTGGCGAGGCGACGAACTGGAGCGAATTCGGCGGCCCCGACGCGCCGATCGCGGTACACTCCTTCCCAGATGGATCGGGGGACCGCGCGGTCTTCCTGTCGCGAGCCGTTGACCCCTTCGGCAAGATCGAGACGGAAACCGCCATCGAGCATCAGGAATACGCCGAAATGCGTGGCGCCGTCGCCGCTGACCCCGCCGCCATCGGCTTTCTCGGTCGCCCTTTCACCACCGACGAGATCAAGGTCCTGCCGATCCGTGAACAGTGCGGCCTTGTCTCCCAGCCTTCGAACTTCCGCATGAAGACCGAAGGCTACGCGATGTCGCGCCGCCTTTATCTGTACCGCAAACCGGGCGTGATCCATCCCTTTGCCGAAGAGCTGCTCGCCTTCGCCCTGTCGCCCGAAGGCCAGCAAGTGCTCGTGGACAGCAACTTCGTCGACAACGAAATCGAAGGCATGCGCCTTGCCGACATGTCGTCCGAGCTTGATTTTGCCCGAACCGAACCCGACTTCCGCCCGGCCGCTTTCGACGCCCTCTTGAACGACTTGGGCGATGCCGAGCGGTTGAGCATCGCCTTCCGCTTCGAATTCGCCCGCGCCACGCTAGACCAGTTGTCCGAACGTGCCGTGAGTGACTTCGCAGCAAAACTCCAATCGGGTGCCTTCGACGGAAAAGAGATCCTGGTTGTGGGCTTCGCCGACTCTGTCGGTCGTTTTGAGCAGAACCAGCGCCTGGCGATGGCCCGCGCCGAGGTTGTAGCGGATCTGCTAAGCACCAGGATCGGCCGCATCAACGCTGACAAGTATGGCCTGAAGCCTGTCTCTTTCGGCGAGCTGCTGCCCTATCTCTGCAATGAAGACGAATTCGGCCGCGACTCCAATCGCCGCGTCGAGATCTGGGTACGCTGACCGCCTTTAGGGCTTTCCGCACCTTGCATGGCGGGCCCTTCCGATGCTTCCTTTGAGGAAACTCGCTGAAAGGTCCGCCGTGCGCTTCCTGCTGCCGCTTCTCTTCCTCGCCGCCCCCGCCCATGCCGCCTGCCAGGGGGACGAAGCCTTTTCCTGCAAGATCGGGGCAAAGACCCTCGATGTCTGCTACTGGAAGGGCATGCTCACCTACCGCTTCGGACCTGAGGGCAAGCCCGAACTCATTCTGAACGAACCCCTGGAAACCGTCGCCTTCACCCCTTGGCCCGGCATGGGCTCAAGCTTCTGGGAAACCGTGGCCTTCCGGAACGGCGACTACACCTATGAAGTCTGGACCAGCGTCGAACGCGACCCCGAGGCGACCGAGCCGCGCCAGGGCGGCGTCCGCGTGCTGCAAGGCGAACAGACCGTGGCCGAACTGACCTGTGACCCCGATACCGTTTCACCCATGGACACGCTCTACGACCTAAAGCACGGCATCGGCCAGTGCTGGGACGTCGAAACCCAGGTCTGGGGCCCTTGCCCCTAGGCCGGCGGCGGCGTCACGGCCTCCCAGGCCTCTCCCATCGCCAGGATGCAGGCCATCCCGTTCGCATGGCTCTGCACCAGCGTCCAGTCGCCCGAGGGTCGGCTCCAGACCTCCAGCACCGCCTCGGCATCGCGCAGGCCCGCGCCCACCACCTTTGCCCCCGCCATTCGCTGCACCAGTTCCGCGCGCGGCATGCAGATCACCTCGGCAATCGGGCTGTCCGCCAGCACAGGCAAGGCAAGGAAAAGGGGAACGACTCGCCACATACACGGAATCGTAACACGGTGATGACGATTTCCAGCCGCCTTTCTCGCACCGCGACCGACAGGCTGAGTCCCAGCCGCCACACCCGCGGCCCCAGATGCTGGGCCCTGAACTTCGCGCTTCCCGAAATGCGGAACCCGCCCCTATAGTCTGTGCAGGGAACCGGGGGCTACACCCGGCCTTGAGGCAGGACAACACCAGCAAGGGAGGGGGCCGATGCGCTGCCCATTCTGCGGCAACATCGATACGCAAGTGAAGGACTCACGCCCGGCCGAGGATCACGTCTCGATCCGCAGGCGTCGGTTCTGTCCGGCCTGCGGAGGCCGCTTCACCACCTACGAACGCGTGCAGCTGCGCGACCTCGTCGTCATCAAATCCTCGGGCAAGCGCGAGGATTTCGACCGCTCCAAACTGGAACGCTCGATCCGCATCGCGATGCAGAAGCGCCCGATTGATCCGGAACGGATCGACCAGATGATCTCTGGCATCGTGCGGCGGCTGGAATCCTTAGGCGACACGGACATCCAGTCCAAGCAGATCGGCGAGATCGTGATGGAGTCACTGGCCCGGATCGACACCGTCGCCTATGTGCGCTTTGCCAGCGTTTACAAGAACTTCCAGGCCGCTGATGACTTTGACCGCTTCGTCAGCGAACTCAGGCCCGGCAGCGCTGCGGAAGAGTGACCACCCGGCCTGAAGATGCCGATCACATGGCCCACGCCCTGCGCCTTGCGGCGCGGGGCCTGGGCAATGTCTGGCCCAACCCCGCCGTGGGTTGCGTGCTCGTCCGTGACGGTATCGTCGTCGGTCGCGGCTGGACCCAGCCCGGAGGCCGCCCACATGCTGAAGTGCGCGCCCTGGAACAGGCCGGGCCGCTCGCTGAGGGTGCCACCGCTTACGTTACCCTCGAACCCTGCGCCCACCACGGGAAAACACCCCCCTGCACCGATGCCCTGATCGCCGCGAAAGTCGCCCGCGTCATCACCGCCCTCACCGACCCCGACCCGCGCGTCTCCGGCAAAGGCCACGCCCTGCTCCGCGCCGCAGGCATCAGTGTGACCGAAGGCGTGCTCGGCCCCGAAGCGACCCACCTCAACGCCGGTTTTCTGAAACGCGTGACCCAAGGCCTGCCCTTCGTCACCCTGAAACTCGCAGCCTCCCTCGACGGCCGCACCGCTACCGCATCAGGCGAGTCACGCTGGATCACCGGACCCGAAGCCCGCCGCAAGGTCCACGCCCTGCGCCTTGCCCACGACGCCGTCATGGTCGGCTCTGGCACCGCCCTGGCAGACGACCCCGACCTGACGGTCCGCGACATGGGCGCAGTGAAGCAACCCATCCGCATCGTCCTCGACCGCCTCCTCAAACACTCCCCCCAAAGCCGCCTCGGCCGCACCGCCAAGGACCACCCCGTCTGGCTCGTCCACGCTCCCTCCGCCCCGGACGCAGCAAAAAGCGCATGGGAGGCGACCGGCGCCACCCTGATCGAGGCCCCCGAAACCAACGCCCACCTCGACCTGCAAGCCGCCCTCCAAATCCTCGCCACCAAAGGCCTGACCCGCGTCCTCAGCGAAGGCGGCAGCACCGTCGCGGCAGCGCTGGTCAAGGCTGGGCTGGCGGATGAGTTTGCGATGTTTACGGGCGGAGTGCTGATTGGTGCGGAGGGGCATCCAGCATTTGGCCAATCTTCACTTCTTGAATTGTCGGAGGCCATTCGGCCTAATCTTCTCGGAATTGAGAATATCGGAAAAGATACCCTTTCCCAATGGTCTCTTGATAATTGAGACCGGATCAGATCCAGTTCCAGACCGGCTCAACGCGGCATTCTGGCCTTTATCCAGTTCCACAGGACATCACCAAAGAATATCACACTCAGGATAAAGACTGAGTTGAGAAAATCTTTCAGATCTCTGAATGGTTGATACTCAGAAGCCAAGAACGCCATTCCGAACACTATCACAGCTAAAGTGATCCTGCCTTTCAGGGTTTTCCAATATGCACTCATTTCTGGTCCCGAATTGGTGGCAGTTCTTCCGGCGTAAAGTGCGTTAAAGCGCACCATCCCGTCCGTCCACCAGCAACCGCGCTCCCTCCCCCTCGTGGGGAGGGATGGGGTGGGGGGCTGTAAGGCCGTCCGACGTTGAGTAGCCTTTCGCCAAAACCAGCCCGACGTCAAGATTAACGCTTCCCAAAACCCCCGGACGTAGAGACGGAAGGAAGACAGAAAGAAGACGCCGGGAAGACCCCTCCCGGCACCCCGTCAGCCCCTCACCAATGCCCGGTGCTCGCCATGCTCACCCAGGGCTCAGCTGGCGCTTTCGCGGCCCCCCGCTGCAACAACTCGATCGACACATTGTCCGGGCTGCGCACAAATGCCATCCGCCCGTCGCGCGGCGGGCGGTTGATCAGCACCCCATGCGCCTGCAGATGCGCGCACATCGCATAGATGTCGTCCACCTCATAGGCCAGATGCCCGAAATGCCGGCTGTCCGACGGCAGCCCCGGATCGCCATCCCAGTTGTAAGTCAGCTCCACCGGGCACTCCTCCTGCCCCGGAGGCGCCATGAACACCAGCGTGAACCGCCCCTGCTCGCTTTCATGCCGCCGGGTCTCCTTCAGGCCCAGAAGCTTGTAAAAGGCGATGGATTTCTCCAGATCCTTCACCCTCACCATCGTGTGCAGATATCTGATCGCCATTCCGTCCTCCATCCGTTCATCTAGCGGTATCACGCCCGCGGGCCGCAAGCTATAGTCACGTCCGACTCAACAGACGAGGCCGAACATGCCCCTCACCCCCGACCAACTGTCAGAAATCGAGGCCGCCCGGGCCACCCCCCGCCAAACCCTCCGCGCCGTGTCGGAAGGGATGGAGCAGCACCTCTACCGCGCGCACGAGGTCCTCGACCACGGCTTCATCCGCGTCATCGACTACATGGGCGACGACAGCGCCATCGTCCAGGCCGCCCGCGTCTCATATGGGGCGGGCACCAAGCACGTCCAGAACGACGAAGGCCTGATCCGCTACCTCATGCGCCACTGGCACTCCACACCCTTCGAGATGTGCGAGTTGAAGCTCCACGTCAAACTCCCCGTCTTCGTCGCCCGCCAGTGGATCCGCCACCGCACCGCCAACGTCAACGAATACTCCGCCCGCTACTCGATCCTCGACCCCCGAACACCTCGCCGCGCAGTCCACCGTCAACAACCAGGGCCGGGGCGAGGTTCTGCAGGGCGAAGAGGCCGCCCGCGTCCTCGACCTTCTGAAATCCGACGCCAACCGCGCCTATGACCATTACGAGGCGATGCTCTCACAAGAGGGTCAACAAGGTCTTGCGCGGGAACTCGCCCGGATGAACCTGCCCGCCAACATCTACACCCAGTGGTACTGGAAGGTCGACCTGCACAACCTCTTCCACTTCCTGAGGCTGAGGGCCGACCCCCACGCCCAATACGAAATCCGCGTCTACGCCGAGGCGATTGCCGCCTGCGTG
>JALOTD010000014.1 GCA_025458105.1 Tabrizicola sp.
GTCATAGGCAACCGCCGCATGGTTCTGACGCGATATCGCCATGTCCCCAAAATCCAGCGCAACCGTCTGGTCCAAGCCACGTCCAATCTGCGATACGCCGCGGGCCAACGGAAAAGCTGCGCCCCGGCCCGGGCCTTCCTTGATGACCAGCCATCCCGTCGGGAACATGACAAAGCTGGCCTTGTCGCCCGGCTCGCCCTCTTCGTCCATCCGGCCTTCGTCGAACAGTGGAACCACTGCGGCCGGCTGGGGCTCGAAACCAAGAACCCGCGTTTTCGTCCGGCTGGACTTCCGGCGCGGAGAGGCGATCGCTTCGGACGAAGGTGTGGGTTCTGGCAAGGGCGTAGGAGGGATCGTGACGTGGTCGAGTTCCCAGATATTCACGGCGGGCGCTGGACCGTCCTTCGCAACGGTCGAGCTTGTCGGTGTCTTCGTTAGAACCTCGGGGGAGCTATCTGCCAGCTTCGGGAAACGCCCTGCTGCCGGCCCGGACCCAACGGCGACGGACTCGATGGCCTTCTTCGTTTCCCTGATATGCTCTGGTTCGGCCCCGCGCGGAAGCGACCCCATCCGGCGAGGTTTCGGCTTGCGGCGCAGCAGCCAATCGATGATGCGCATTCTTCACGTCTCCCTACCCGCCGTGTGGCAGGCCCCAGTTCACTCGTCCAGCAAACACACCGTTATGCCCAAGAAGCATTACGCCCGGTTTGCCACGCCTGTTTCCGAAGCGGGACCCTGGACCAGTCCCGAAGCGGCGGCGGCCTACCAACAAACAGTTTCGCCCCATCGACTACCATTGTTTTGTAGACGAACACTTTGACCAAATCGTGATCGTTATGCCACCTTTTCAAGGGCCTTGCAGTTGACTTGGGGTCACAAAACGCGTTCAACCACAAAATCTGCAAGCTCCGATAGCACGGCCCTTAGGGGATGCTCTCGCAGGTTGAAAATGGCCTGCTTCGCTCGCCCAGACCAGGCCAGCGCCTCGGCGCGTGACGCAGCAATTGCATCATGCCGAGAGAGAATCGACAGAGCTCGGGCAAGGTCACCATCCTGCTGGTCGCCCTTCTCGATCACCCTGACCCAGAACTCCCGCTCTTCTGCGTCCGCCTTCGCGACGGCCTTGATGACAGGCAGGGTCAGCTTACGTTCACGGAAGTCGTCCCCGGTGTTCTTTCCGATCACGGCGTCCTGTCCGCCATAGTCCAGAATGTCGTCGACAATCTGGAAGGCAATGCCCAGGGCATCACCATAATCGAACAAGGCACGAACCTGATCCTCGGGTGCTCCGGCAATCACGCCACCGACTTCTGTCGCTGCCGAGAAAAGCGCAGCCGTCTTGCCCCGGATCACCTGCAGATAAACCGCTTCGTCGGTCCGCAAATCCTGCGAAGCCGTCAGCTGCAGCACTTCGCCCTCGGCAATTGTCGCGCTGGCATTGGCCAAGATGTCGAGGACACGCAGATTTCCCGTCTCGACCATCAGCTGGAAGCTGCGGCTGAACAGATAATCGCCAACCAGAACAGAAGATTTGTTGTCCCACAACAGGTTGGCAGTCGGTCGACCGCGCCGCCGCTGGCTTTCATCCACCACATCGTCATGCAGCAGAGTTGCCGTATGAATGAATTCGACTGTCGCTGCCAGCTTTACATGATCCTGCCCAGCGTAGCCCAGCATCCGCGCGGCTGCCAAGGTCAACATCGGTCGCAACCGCTTGCCGCCTGCTTCGACCAGATGAGCCGTCACTTCCGGAATACGCGGTGCATGCCGCGAGGCCATTCGCTCGCGGATCAGCGCATTCACTTGCGCCATGTCTTCGGCCAGCATCTCTGCCAACCGGTCCTGCGGTGCCCTTGCCTGTGCTTCGCCTGCGCCGTCCATGCCCTGCCCTTGTCCCGGCGTCGTCAGCCGGGATAACCTTGCCTGATGAAAGAAGTCTTGCGCACGACAGACCCGACACAGATCGCCTTCGCCACGCATCTTCTGAACGGCGAGGGTATAGCCAGCTTTCCGCTCGACGTCCACATGAGCGTCCTGGATGGAAGCCTGGGAATCCTGCCGCAGCGGCTGATGGTCGCGGATCGGGATCATTTCCTCGCCAGCGCCGTCCTGCGGGAAAACGGGATGGAGCCAAGCCGCTGATGTTCGCGCCGGAAGAGCTTTCGGATGACAAGTTTCTTTGTGGGCGCCTGCACCTTCTTCAACCGGTAAAGGGCTACCGTGCCGCAACGGATCCCGTGCTTCTGGCAGCCGCTTGCCCGGCTGAATCGGGGCACTCCGTTCTTGATCTTGGCTGCGGGGCAGGAGCGGCGGCATTGTGTCTTGGTCGGCGCGTTCCCGGCCTAACGCTGTTTGGATTGGAACTGCAGCCCGCCTATGCCGATCTTGCCCGCCGCAATGCCGACCGGAATGGTATCGCGCTGGAGGTTCACGACGGCGATCTGACCCGGATGCCGAAGGCTCTGCGCCGTGACTTCGACCATGTCATTGCCAACCCGCCCTACTATCCGGCCACGGGAAGCCCCTCTCCCGTTGCCGTGCGTGCCCGCGCCATGCAGGTCGAAACCCCCTTGTCCGACTGGGTGGCCGCGGCCACTCGGCGGCTGCGACCAGGTGGCTGGCTGACACTGATCCTTGGCGCTGATGGCCTGCCCCAGGTTGTGTCCGCCCTTGGTCCAAAGCTTGGGTCGGCATCCGTATTGCCCCTTGTCGCCCGCGAAGGTCGTCCGGCCTTGCGCGTCCTTGTGCAGGCCCGCAAGGGTGGGCGGGCTCCGTTCCGTCTGCTGTCTCCCCTGATCATTCACCAGGGTCTGGCCCATGACGGTGATCGGGAAAGCTACACAGCCGAGGCAAACGCCGTTCTGCGAGGGGGGGCGGACCTGTTGGCGCGGTTCCGCTGAATTGTCCGGAACAATCTGTCACATCCCCGTAACAGTGGGTGACACGACTCGGCTTTCGTGATGCACTGAACCTTGTGGGTAGCTTTTACAGGAGGACAACCATGACGATCGCATCGCATCTGGTAGAACTGCGCAAGAAGCATGAGGCCCTGTCAGAAATGGTTGAACAGGCGCAGCGCAGCCCAGGCTCGGATGCCCTGAAGATCGCCGAACTCAAGAAGCAGAAGCTGCGCCTGAAGGAAGAGATCGCGCGGCTTAGCCACTAACGCCAGGGCATCAGCCCTTTGCGCTGGCCCGTGCGGCCAGCGCCGCACCCGCTGCAATCAGCACCGCCGCAAGGACGATGGTCCAGGTGGGTGTGGCTATGCCCGCCGCGACGAGTGCGAGTGTGGACAGCAAGGGCGCCGCATAACTCGCCACGCCCAAGAGCTGGATGTCCCCCCGCTTCATCCCGATGTCCCATGTAAAGAAGGCTGCGCCGACGGGGCCAAGTCCCAGCGCCAGCACGGAAGCCCAGCCCTGAGCCGTGGCCGGCCAGACCGTCGGTTCCAAGAACAGGTGGCACAGGCCGGAAAGCGCTGCCGTCAGCAGGCAAAAGACTGTGACGCTTTCCGTGGGAACGGTTCCCAACCGGCGCGACAGGACGGAATACGCCGCCCAGGTCAGAGCGCACAGGAACGCAAGCCCTAACCCAAGCAGCGACACAACCTCGGATGACCCGCGCGACACCACGATCATTCCGGCCCCTGCAAAGGCTATCATGGCACCAATGACATGCGGGGCACGCAGCCGTTCGCCAGGAAGCAGCCCAGACAGCAATACGATGAACAGCGGCCAGAGATAGGCGATCAGGCCCGTCTCGGCAGAAGGCGAAAGCCGGAACGCCGTGAAGTACAGCAGGTGGTAGCCGAAAAGACCGATCGTGCCGAAAGCATAGACCCTCCAGCCAATGCCTTTCAGCACGCCAAACCCGTTGCGTGCGGTCCAAAGCAAACCGATCAAACCGCCGATGGCAAAGCACATCGCATTCAGCTGCAACGGTGGGACTGGCGCGCTGCCGATGGTAAGGAGCGCCAGCAGTGACCACATAAGAACGGCCGAAAACCCGATCAGAGTGGCCCGAGAAGATGTCATCATCGTCCTGACGTCATGCGAAAGCTGCGGCTGGCTTGCTGCATCAGCCATGCTCTGGCGTCCAGATGCAATCGACCGGATGTACGCGCCCGGGCAGATGTCAAAGTCGAACCCCAGGCAGAGGCAGCCGGACGCCGTGCACCGCAAACGCCGCCCGATACCGTTCCTTCGTCGGTGCGTCCATCAGACCCGCGCCCCGCGCCGATTGCGCCAGAGAGGACCCAGGATTCAGGTTGATCTCGTTGATCAGGGGCCCTGCGTCCGTCAACATGATGTCAAAACCCAGCACGCCCTGCCTGGGGAACAGCCGATGAGCCTGCAGCGCCAGCGCGACGGCGGCGTTGACATCGGACACTTCTGCCCCGACCAGAGGCGCACCCGTGACATGGCCATGGGTCATCGGTTCCGTTATGGGACGGCTCAAAAGCTGCGCGCGCAGGATTCGGCCGGTCCCAGCGTCCACGATTGCGGCTCCGTTCACCTTGGACACTCCGCCGTCGACCATCGCGCCTGGGCCGGGTAGCTTCAGCATAAGGAACAGCGCCTCAGGCCCTTCGGCCTGCATAAGAGTGACGACGCGCAGGGTCCCGATGACCGGCCCGATCAGTGCCGCCAAGGCTGGGTGCGGCCGCAGAAGACCTTGAAAAAGATACCCATCCGGATAGTCCCGTGCGATTTCTGTCGCCAAAGCACGAATTCCTACCCTGGTGCCATTGCCAAGAACGATCTCGTCCTGGTCCAGCTTCATCAGGCTCGCCCCGCCGATCCCCTGCCGTGACAGATCGGGTTTGCCGAAAATCGGGTACGGGGCCTCCTCGCGCAGAAACCGCTCCACGGCATCTGCTCCCGTCAGACTGGCAAAGGGCAGCGGCACTGGTCGACCGATCGCAACTGCCACGGTCTCGCTCGTCGGAAGCCCTGCCGCGCGCAGGACCAGCCCGGTTAGGATCTTGCTTTCCAGAAGGCCCGCAAGCGACATTTCCGCGGGGGCAGCCAGGGCGCGATTGATCCGCGTCATCTCGCCTTCGCTGACGAAGGCCTCTTTTTCCGCTGGCGAGATGTCGGTGCGGAACAGGCCGAACTTGAAGTAATCGTTCGAATAGATCCGGTGCCGTCGCATCCGGTAGCGCAGCACATCGAAGGCTATCTGCCAGACCGAGCGGCCCGATTGTTGGGCTGCGGTCTGCAAGAGCATGCCAAAGTCGTGCGACTTCTTGCGCGTCTCCAGGGTTGTCAGGGTCTTCCGATCCAAAGGCGATGACCTGAGCGGCATTGGTTTTGCCTGAAAATGGCTTCGTCACATTAGCAGGCCAAGGAATAGCCTTAGCCTCGGCCCGCTGACAAAGCCAATCTGGGCAGTCCAACAGCGTTAGACGAAAAACTGACCGCCGTTCGCGCTGACTGTCGATCCGGTAATGAACCCCGCCTCATCGCTGGCCAAGAAGACCACGATCCGCGCAATCTCTTCCGGTTCGCCAAGGCGACCGACCGGAATCTGAGGGATGATGCGTTCGGCCAGAACCTTTTCGTCGATCGCCTTTACCATTTCGGTGGCGATATAGCCCGGGCAGATCGCGTTCACGGTAATTCCGGCCCGCGCACCCTCTTGCGCCAGGGCCTTCGTGAACCCCAGGTCGCCAGACTTGGCGGCAGAATAGTTCGCCTGGCCCGCCTGCCCCTTTTGTCCGTTGATGCTGCTGATATTGATCACGCGCCCGAACTTGCGGTCACGCATGCCCGACCAAAGCGGATGGGTCATGTTGAAAAGGCCGGTCAGGTTCGTGTCGATGACCTCTTTCCATTGCTGCGGGGTCATCTTGTGGAACATCGCATCGCGCGTGATCCCGGCATTGTTCACCAGAACATCAACCGGCCCTACATCGGCCTCTACCCTGGCAATCCCCGCTGTACACGCATCGTAGTCGGCAACCGACCATTTGTAGGTCGGGATTCCGGTCTCTTTCGTAAAGGCGGCTGCGGCTTCGTCGTTGCCGGCATAGTTTGCCGCCACCTTGTAGCCCGCCGCCTTCAAGGCGACCGAAATTGCCGCCCCAATCCCCCGCGACCCACCGGTCACCAATGCTACACGCGCCATGAGACTCCTCCCTTGTCCATTCTACCAGTGGCTACTGTGTCATGCGTCACGACGCAACAATCTTGCGCTGCAATCCTTCGTTGCCGCGCGCTAGTGCCACTGCCACGGGGTATCCTTCTGTGGTCCGCGGATACCACGTTCGGCCAAAGCTTCGCGGAACAATGGTCGCAGGTCCGGGTTCAACAGACCGCCCGAGGCTGTCAGCTGATAGGTCAGGTGCACCGGGCTCGCATTGGCCTCGTTCACGACAAAGCCGCGTTGGGACAGTCCGATGTCCGACCCTAGGCTCCGATGCTTTGGAAACTGGCGATGCACTTCTTTGGCGGTCGCAATCGCTTCGGCCATATCGGCCAGTTGCCAGCCCGCGAAGGCCAATCCGGTCGCCGAATGCGTTGTAGGCTCTCCATATTCCTTCGCCATGTCGTGCGCGCGCAGGATATGACCGTCCTGCATGTCGACCAGCGCCCGGATGCAGCCGGGCTTGGCATCGTCGTCGGACATCGCGCCGGGCGATGGCAGTCGCAGAGCAGCATAGACAGCCTGCACGTCGCCGCCGACCCAAACGGAATAGACCCGCAAGACCGGAAGGACTGGCCCGGACAAGGGGCGGATCTGATCCGAAGCACGAAGAAGCTCCTGAAACATATAGCCCTGTCCATAGGCCGCCACCAGTTCTGTCGCCAACTGCCTCGCGTCAACCTCTCGTCCATCCCCAAGAAGCAGCCGCCCCTGCGTCGTTGCCAATTCGATTGCCACCACGCCGCGGCACAGGCCGCCAAAGATCGGCTTGCCAAAGCAGGGCGTACTGCCTGGCCGCAACAGATAGGCCGTCATGTCCTCGACCGAATTCAGTGGCTCGGCCTTCCCCCAGCGCAAGCTGCCAGGATAGATCGCATTCACTTCGGCCACCTTGATCCCGGCTGCGGCCAGTCGCGAGGCGGTTTCCAGCTTGTCGTTCAGCGCTTCGGTTTCATTTTCGGACGTGGGGCCGTTCAGCAGTCGGTTGAACCTGCCTGTCGCGTTCTGGCCAATATAGGTCCGGATGTCGTCCCACGACAATTCCGGGCGGTACAGCCCCATCCGGAAGAACTCTGCCTGAGTCAGCCACATAGGCGCGCCCGAAGACCGCACCAGACGCCAAATCAGGCGCAGGCGCGATTGTCCCGGCAAGGCAACCGCCCGGGCAAAGGCCTGAGCCGGGTCGGTTCGGTAGCCCGTCCAATCCGTGAGAAGGATGGGCTTTGGGCGCGCCGCGACTTGAGTGGCGATGTCAGACACGTTCCAGGCACATGGCAACACCCATGCCGCCGCCGATGCACAGAGTGGCCAGACCCTTCTTTGCACTGCGGCGACCCATTTCGAACAGAAGCGTGTTCAGGATGCGCGCACCGCTTGCGCCGATCGGATGGCCGATGGCAATCGCGCCGCCGTTCACGTTCACGATCGACGGGTCCCAGCCCATGTCCTTGTTCACCGCGCAGGCTTGCGCAGCAAAGGCCTCGTTTGCCTCGACCAAATCCAGATCGCCGACCTTCCAGCCTGCCTTTTGTAGTGCTTTGCGCGACGCATGGATCGGGCCCACGCCCATGATCGACGGGTCCAGTCCGGCAGTCGCATAGGACGCGATCCGCGCCAGCGGGGTCAGCCCGCGCTTGGCAGCCTCCTCGGCCGTCATCAGCACCACCGCCGCGGCGCCGTCGTTCAGACCGCTTGCATTCGCCGCCGTGACCGAGCCTTCCTTGGTGAAGGCTGGCTTAAGCTTCTGCATTGCGTCGATGGTTGCGCCGTGGCGGATGTATTCGTCCACCTCGACCACGATGTCACCTTTCCGGGTCTTAACCGTGAAGGGCACGATCTCGTCCTTGAACTTGCCGGCCTTTTGCGCGGCTTCGGCCTTGTTTTGGCTGGCCAGCGCGAATTCGTCCTGCATGTCGCGGCTGATCTGCCACTGGTTGGCGACGTTTTCCGCAGTCTGGCCCATGTGATAGCCGTTGAAGGCGTCCCATAGACCGTCCTTGATCATGCTGTCGATGAAGTTCAGGTCGCCCATCTTCTGCCCGGCGCGCAGGTGCGCGACATGGGGGCTGAGTGACATGGATTCCTGCCCGCCCGCGACGACGATCTTCGCATCGCCAAGTTGCACGTGCTGTGCGCCCAAGGCCACCGCCCTCAGTCCCGAACCGCAGACCTGGTTCAGCGACCAGGCGCTGGATTCCTTGGAAAGTCCCGCCTTGATATGGGCCTGCCGCGCTGGGTTCTGGCCCTGCCCAGCGGTCAGCACCTGGCCCAGGATCGTTTCCTCAACTTCGGCCTTGTCGATCCCGGCGCGGGCAACAACTGCCTCGATCACGGCTGCACCCAGATCATGCGCGGGCGTGTTGGCAAAGGATCCGTTGAAGCTGCCGACTGCGGTACGACCCGCTGCGACGATTACGACATTGGTCATTCTCTGGTCCTTTCCCGTTGCGCAAATGCCTGGATCCGGCGGCACGGACCAAGCCCGTACCCGTCCCTCCTGCCGTAAGCGCATATCGAAACAAGCGCAAGAATGTTGGCGCAATCAACGATGTTACGCGTCCGTTTGGTAGTCCGGGCACCAGTCCATCTGCCCAGCTTCATCGGATCGGCGCAGTCAGATTGCCGGGTCAGCTGGCAATGAGGCTCGGCCTGCCGTGACGGAAGGCCCGAAAATCGGGTGTGACTGTCGGCGGGCCGAACAAGTAGCCCTGTAGACAGCCAACCCCGGCCCCGCGCAGCCAGTTGGCCTCGCCCTCGGTTTCGACAGCCTCGGCTGTCACATACATGCCAAGCTCATGCGCCATGGCAATCGCCGTCCGCACCATTGCCTGCCCGTCCGGAGAGCTTTCGACGCCCTTGACCAGTTCGCCGTCAATCTTGGCAATCTCGAACCGCAGATCCCGCAGCATCCGCAGAGAGGTCGGTCCTGCACCAAAATCGTCCAGCGCAAAGACAATGCCATGGGCGCGCATTTCCTCCATGAAGGGCTTCAGCACGTCCGGCACTTGCAAGGCGCTCACTTCATTGATTTCCAGGATCAGGCTTTGCCCAAGGCGCGGCGATTCCCGCAGGGCTTTGCGCAGGACCGAGTTCCATGGCTGATAGCCGACCGACCGGGCCGACATGTTGATCGAAACCCGGATCTGCGGATTGCGCTGCAAGGTCATCAGGCCCATCTGCAACGCGGCGCAGTCGATCTCGCGCCCCAGCTGAAGCTGTTCGACTGTCCCCATGAAATCGCGCGCGGGGATCACCATATCACGCCGGTTCAACAGCCGGATGAACCCCTCGAAAAATCCGATGATCGACGGATCTGCCGCATAGACGGCGGGCTGGAAAGCCAAGCGCATCCTGCGTTCCTTCAAGGCCGAAGAGACCTGCTGGATCGTTTCCTTCTCTTGCGCGGTGATCGCCACGTCCAGCGGGCTGGCTGTCGTTGGATCCCGATCATATTTCGAGACCTTGGGTTCTTTCATGAAACTCATTCGTCTTCCCCGCGTCGGACCGAATCCCTGTCGACAACCATGGCTTGCAACGGTAAACCGGCGGCTAAAGTTCACATTTTGTTCAAAGTCTAGGCAGTTAAACCCGAAGGTAACTCGATGAACGATGCCAAGGAGTCGGGGCGTTGTCCCTGGTGCGGGACCGACCCGCTTTATGTCGCCTATCACGATGATGAATGGGGACGGCCGCAGCGTGATGCGCGCCGTCTGTTCGAGCTCTTGATCCTCGAAAGCTTTCAAGCCGGGCTGTCTTGGATCACGATCCTGCGAAAGCGGGACACGTTCCGCGCAGCCTTCCACGGTTTCGATCCCGCCGAAATTGCAACCTGGGGCGAGGCCGAGGTTTCCCGTCTTTTGTTAGACCCCGGCATCGTCCGGCATCGCGGCAAGATCGAGGGAACGATCCGGGGCGCACGGGCCTTCCTGCGGATCGAGGGCGATCAGGGCTTTTCGCCCTTCCTGTGGTCCTTTGTCGGGGGGCAACCCATCCAGAACCGCCTGCGTGGCATGTCCGACGCCGTGGCCCAGACACCCGAATCGCAAGCCATGTCCAAGGCGCTGAAACGCGAGGGCTTCAACTTTGTCGGCCCCACGATCACCTACGCCTTCATGCAGGCCGCGGGCATGGTCAACGATCATCTGGTGACCTGCCCGCAACACCGAGTCTGTGCCGACCTGGCCTGATATCCCCTTGGCCTTTCGCCGCCGCATCGCCATATAGGGGCAAACCAACTTTTGGGGGCGAACATGCTTAGTCTGGGTGACGCGCCGCAGGCGCAGGCCGATCTGATCAAGGATGTCTCCGAGGCCAGCTTCATGGCCGACGTGATCGAAGTCAGCCGCGAAGTTCCGGTCATCGTCGATTTTTGGGCCACCTGGTGCGGCCCCTGCAAGACCCTTGGCCCGATGCTAGAGGCCGCCGTGACCGCCGCCAAGGGCAAGGTCCGCATGGCCAAAGTCGATGTCGATAAGAACCAGCGTATCGCTGCTCAGCTGCGCATTCAGTCGATCCCGACGGTCTATGCCTTCTGGCAGGGCCAGCCGGTTGACGGCTTCCAGGGCGCGGTCCCGGCTTCGGAACTGAAGGCCTTCATCGACCGCGTCTCGGCGTTGGCTGGCGATGGTGGTCTGGCCGATGCCCTGCAGGCAGCCGAGGACATGCTTGCCGAAGGTGCCGCCGTCGATGCCGCCGAAACCTTCGCCGCCATCCTGGGCGAGGAGCCCGAGAACGCTGCCGCCTATGGTGGCCTTGTCCGCGCCCATATCGCGCTGGGTAACCTTGACCAGGCCGAGGCTTTCCTGTCCTCCGCACCCGACAAGGTGGCCAAGTCCAAGGAACTGGACGCCGCCCGCGCGCAGCTGGAACTCGCCAAACAGGCCGCAAACGCTGGGCCTGAGGCTGAGCTTCGCGCCGCTGTCGAGGCAAACCCGAACAACCACCAGGCCCGCTACGACCTTGCCGCTGCCCTCCTGGCCGCCGGTAACCCCAAGGACGCAGTCGACCAGCTTCTGGAACTCTTCCGCCGCGACCGCGAGTGGAACGACGGCGCGGCCAAGGCGCAGCTTTTCACCATCTTCGACGCGCTGAAACCGCAGGACCCGATCGTTCTGGCCGGTCGCCGTCGCCTGTCATCGATGATATTTGCCTGACGCCAGCATCGGGCTACCTCATGCCCATGATCAACGCCGCAGACCTGCCGGACCTGATTCCGGTTTTCCCGTTGCCCGGAGCGCTCATGCTGCCCCGGGCCCGGCTTCCGCTGCATATCTTCGAGCCCCGCTATCTTGCGATGATCGAAGACTGCATGAAGACCAAGCAACGTCTGATCGGCATGATCCAACCGCGCGATACCCCCGCCTCTTCTGGCAGACCGGCCGAAAAACGCCTGCAGGCCATCGGCTGTGCGGGCCGCCTAACCGGCTTCTCGGAAACCGAGGACGGTCGCTACATGATCACGCTGTCCGGTATCTCGCGCTTTCGCGTGAAAGAGGAGGTGCAGGGTTTTACCCCCTACCGCCGGTGTCTGGTCGATTGGACGCCCTTCGCCCGTGACCTCGGCGCAACCGAGGATGATCCGGCCTTCCGCCGGGGTGAGTTCATGGCGCTTCTGGGCCGCTATTTCGTCAAACTGAACCTCTCCACCGACTGGGACAGCCTCAAGGAAGCCGAGCCCGAGCTTCTGATCAACTCGCTTTCCATGCTGTGCCCCTTCTCGCCCGAAGACAAACAGGCCCTGCTAGAGGCGCCCACTTTGGACACCCGGCGCGAAACCCTGGTGACCCTGATCGAGTTCGCCTTGCGGGGCGGCGCGGACGAGGAAATCCTGCAATGACCGATCCTGCCGACCGGCGCATGCTGGAATCGCTCGTCTGCCCGGTGACTCACGCGATCCTGACCTATGACGCCGACCGGCAGGAACTGGTCTCGAAGGCCGCGCATCTTGCCTTTCCGATCCGGGACGGCATCCCCGTGATGCTGGTCAGCGAAGCGCGCGAGATCGAATGACCGCCCTGCCACCAGACCTGATCGTCTTCGATGGCGTCTGCGTTCTATGCAATGGTTTCGCCCGCTTTGTGCATCGTCATGACCGCGCTGGCACCTTCCGTTTCGCCACGGCGCAATCTGCGATGGGCCGGTCGGCCTATGCCGCAGCCGGTCTCTCTCCCGACGCGCTTGATACAGTTCTTGTGCGGCGCAACGGGCAAAGCCTGCAGAAATCCACTGCCATACTTGCTGCGGTGTCGGCCTTCGGCGGGCCTTGGCGCGCTGTCGTCCTGCTCCGACTTGTCCCGCGTCCGATCCGCGACTGGCTCTACGACCGGATCGCCCGCAACCGCTATCGGCTGTTTGGACGGCTCGACAGTTGCCCGTTGCCGCCCGCTGGCCTGCGCGAGCGCTTTCCCGATCACGGTCTCAGCTGATCGCCCAGGGGCGCAACCCGACATGCGTCGTGGTCAACAGATAGATGATCGCCACGACATACCAGGGCCGGATCGCGGCTGATTTCTCGTCCGTCATCGCATAGCCCAGCCAGCAGTTCACCGACAGGAACAGGTTCTCGTTCCGCGTGGCGTAGACCAGCGCGACAAAGCCCAGAATGGCCAGATGCAGGACCATTCCCAGACGCGCCCGGAACAGGATCATCACTTCCAGAACGGCCTGCGCGACCAGGGACGTCATCGTCATGCGCCAGGCCAGAGCCACCACCGCAGCGGGTACCATCACCGCGACCGAGGCCGCTTCCGGCTGTTCCAACAGCCCCGCAACCACGCCCCGATACTCGGCCACCAACCCTGGCCAGTCTGGCAGCGCCCAGCCAAGAAGGTTGTAGAAGATCCCGCCCTGCATGATGTAGCCGCCCAGCAGGTCCCCCTCAATGTAATAGGCCGATCGCAGCTTCTGGATCAGGGCCAGGAACATCAGCAGGCTAATCAGCAGCATTGCATTGCGCCGCAGCACGACCTCATCCCTGCCCGGGTCACAGGCGCAGGCCAGGGCCAGCCCCAGCCCGACCCAGATCAGCATGAACCCGTGGTTCACGCTGATATAGTAGTTTGCAGCCACCAAACCCGCCATGATCGCGGCCAGGCCAAGCACGGCCCAGAACCGGACACTCCGGCTTTGCGTCGCAACGGCTGCCAGACCCAGAAACGGCACTGCCAGGCCCAGCCAGATCGAGGTGTAGGTCCCCGACCCGACATAGGCGAAGACAATCGCCCCATACAGCGCCGTCGCGACCTCGATCTGCCGGGTCTTGAAGAACAAGGTCATCGGCCCGGCAAACGGGACAAGCCTGCCGAACATCTCAGCCGCCCGCATGGGAAAACACCACTCTGGTCTCGATCGTCCCGGTTGAGGGGCGACGGACGACCTCGATGACAGTCACACTCATCTGATCAACCGGAACCGGCCCCACGTCCGTCCAGGTGCCGAAAAGCGCCTTGTCCCAGACCAACCGGGACCCCGCGGCCATCAGCCGTTCGGCCTGTGCCGCACGCGGGAAAGACCGCATCCGGTCGGCCTCGGCCATCATGCGCTTGACATAGGCGGCACTTGCCGGATCACCGCGTTCCACCCAGGCCAGAAACTCCGGATCCGCAGGCGCAAGCCGTAGCGGGTTGCCGTCGATCACCAGGAAAGCCGCGCGCTCCTCAATCCCGTGCGGCTGGGTGTACATCCCGAAGCCGCCACCCTTCCAGGGCGAAAGGACATTCCCCTGGCTTGTGACAAACTGGTGCCCGAAAACGCCTACCATCAAAACGCACATCAGTGCCGACGCCCAACGGTCATGCCGTGCGGCAAAGCGCTCTACCCAGCTCAAATGCGATGCTCCAATCACGTCTCAAGTGTGCAGCATGCCACTTGGAGCCGCGATTACAAGCGACTGCCTAAACGCTCAGTCTCTCAGATGGCCCGACCGGTCAGAAGCTTCGGCAGATCTCCGGTCAGCCCCGCCGCTTGCCGCATGAACCCGCGCCGCAGACCTGGAACGGCGCTGACGATCCCCATTCCAAGGTCGCGACCCAGCCGCAGTATCGGGTTGTCCGTCGAAAAGACCCGGTTCACCGTGTCCATGCCCAGCGCCAGGACCGTCGCATCAAACCGACGCCAACGCTGATACTCTTCCAGAGGGACCGGACTGCCCGGTTCCTCGCCCCGCCGCCGCGCCAGGATTAGCACCTCGGCCAGCGCTGCCACGTCACGCAGGCCCAGGTTCAGGCCCTGCCCGGCAATCGGGTGGACCCCATGCGCCGCATCCCCGACCAGCGCCACGCGCGGCGCAATGAAGCTTTCGGCCAGGGACAGCGACAGCGGATAGGTAAAGCGCTCACCCGCAAGGCTGATCTCGCCCAGAAAATCCCCGAACCGGGGTTGCAACGCGCGTAGATAATCCTCGTCGGGCAGCGCCTGAATCGTTTCGGCGACGTCGGCCGCCTCGCTCCAGACGATGCTGGAATGATGCCCGCCCTTCAGGGGCAGGATGGCGAGCGGCCCCGACGGCATGAAGAACTGCTGCGCAATCCCGCCATGCTCCTTTTCGTGCTGGACAGCCGTGACCAGCGCCGTCTGTCCATACCCCCACCCGACGCGCTTGATGCCCGCGCGGGTGGCAACGCCTGACCCGCGCCCGTCGCAGCCGACCAGAAGACCCGCCGTCAGCACGCGGCCAGACCTAAGCGTAACTGAAACGCCTGAAGGGCCTGCATCCTGCGCAACAACCGTCTCGCCTGAAAGCAGCGTGACCGCGGGGTTGGACTGCATCGCCTGAAGGAAAGCCGCATAAAGGAGCCGGTCCTCCAGCATGTGGCCCATCGGGCCTTCTTCGATCTCGGCGGCATCAAAGTGCAGGAAGAACGGGGCCGCACCCTCGCCCGCGCGCCCGTCGCTGGCCTTGATCTCCAGAATGGGCTGTGCCTTGTCCCGTACCGCGCCCCAGACCCCGATGGCCGTCAGCAGCCGGACCGAGGCGATGGCCAGCGCATAGGCGCGCCCATCGAATCCGGCCTCAGCCCGGTCGGGCGCGGGGCGGGCATCCACTACCGTCACCCGAAACCCACCCTGCGCCAGCGCCAGCGCCAAGGCCGGGCCGTTCAGCCCGCCGCCCGCGATCACGATATCGGTGTCCCAAGTCATGCGCCCCTAGATACCCCGCGGCGCCGGATTGTCCATGCGTCCCCAAGCCGCTACCCTTGCCGGAAAACGGGGGATCCAATGGCCGGCACCTGGGCAAACATGACCGCAGTCGAACTCGGGCGCGAGATCGACAAAGGCCGCATCCACCCAGTCGAGCTGACCGAGGCCTTTCTGGACGCCATCGAAACGCACCCTCTGACCTCGCGGATCTATGCCCGCACGACCGAAACCCGCGCGCGGGGTGAGGCTATGGCAGCCGCCGCCCGAGCAAAGGCGGGCTTGCGCAAGGGCCTCCTCGATGGCGTCCCGATCAGCTGGAAGGACCTGTTCGATACCGCGGGCGTCGCCACCGAGGCCGGGTCCGCCCTTTTGAAACATCGCACGCCATCCCGCGACGCCGCAGTTCTGCAAACCGCAACGCTTCAGGGTCTGGTCTGCCTGGGCAAGACGCACATGTCGGAGCTGGCCTTCTCTGGTCTTGGCCTGAACCCCGTCACCGCGACACCCCCTTGCCTGAACGACGACCGCGCCGTGCCGGGTGGCTCGTCCTCAGGCGCGGCGGCCTCTGTCGCCTTTGGTCTGGCCCCTGCCGCCATCGGGTCTGACACCGGCGGCTCGGTACGGATTCCGGCGGCATGGAACGACCTCGTCGGCCTCAAGACCACGGCAGGCAGCCTGCCCCTGTCCGGCACGGTGCCCCTGTGTGAAACCTTTGATACCATTGGCCCTTTAGCCCATTCAGTCGAGGACTGCGCGCATCTTCTGGCTGCCTTGCATGGCACCCGTGCCGCCGACCTGACCGGAACCGACCTTTCCGGCGCCCGTCTGGCACTGCTCGAGACCGTGGCGCTGGACGACCTTCGCGACCGGCCTGCCAAGGGGTTCGACGATGCCATCGCGCGGCTGGAAAGGGCTGGGGCGCAAGTGACCCGGATTACCGCCCCAGAGGTAGCCGAAGCGATGGGTCTGGCGGCGATCCTGTTCACCGCCGAGGCCTATGGGATCTGGCGCGACACCATCGAGAAGGCGCCGGAAAAGATGTTCCCGCGGATCCTGGAACGCTTCCGTTCGGGCGGGGGCTTCACGGCCGCCGACTATGTGGCCGCCTGGCGCCGCCTGACTGGTCTGCGCGCCACCTGGGCCGAGCGGACGGCGCTGTTCGATGCGGTTCTGGTCCCGACCTCGCCGATCCTCCCGCCCGATGCCAACCGGCTGATGACGGATGACGCCTATTACGTGACCGAAAACCTGCTGGCTTTGCGCAATACCCGGATCGGCAACCTGATGGGCCTGTGCGCCTTGACCTTGCCAACCTCGCAACCCTCCTGCGGCATCAGCCTCATGGCCGGGCCGGGGCAAGAGGCGCGGCTCTTGCGCCTGGGCCAGGCAGCGGAACAGGCGCTGCGCTAAGGTCGGGCTTCGGGGCTTTGTCGAAAAGCCACAGTCCGCCGTGACCAACCCCCTCGCCGCGTTGGTTTTTCTGGACCTGCGCGCAACGCCCGGCTATCGTCATCGGAAATGGGGCGCATAGACCCCGAGCTTGAGGCAGTAATGGCATTCCCTGAGCGGTTTTCGAACCTGCCAGAATATGCGTTTCCGCGTCTGCGGAAGCTTCTTGACGCACATCCTCCGGGTGGTGCGCCCATCGCCATGACCATTGGCGAGCCGCGCCATGCCATGCCCGATTTCGTCGGTCCCATACTGGCAGCAAATCTCTCGGGTTTCGGCGTCTACCCGCCGAACGACGGCACACCCGAGCTTCTGGATGCCATCGCCTCCTGGATCACCCGCCGCTACGGCGTCACCCTGACCGAAGACCGTCTGATGGTCCTGAACGGCACGCGTGAGGGTCTCTTCAACGCCTGCATTGCGCTTTGCCCGGAAAGCAAACGGGGCCAGCGCTCCGTCGTCCTGATGCCGAACCCCTTCTACCAGGTCTACGCCGTGGCTGCGCTGACCGTGGGGGCCGAGCCTGTCTATGTCCCCGCCACTGCTGCCACGGGCTTTCTGCCCGACTACGGCAGCCTGCCAAAAGACGTGCTGGACAGGACCGCCATCGCCTACATCTGCTCGCCCGCCAACCCGCAAGGGGCGGTGGCCTCGGCTGACTACCTCGCTGACCTCTTGGCGCTGGCCGAAAGGCATGACTTCACCGTCCTTGCCGACGAATGTTATTCCGAGATCTGGCGCGTCGCGCCGCCCCCCGGTCTTTTGCAGGTCGCTGCAGGGCAGGGGGCTGACCCCGAACGCGCGGTCGTGTTTCATTCGCTGTCCAAACGCTCGAACCTCCCCGGCTTGCGTTCGGGATTCGTGGCCAGCGGGCCCGACAGCATGAAGCGCATCCGCCAGCTGCGCTCCTTCGCGGGGGCACCCCTGCCCTTGCCGCTTCAGCGTGTGGCCGAAGCCGCCTGGGCGGACGAGGCGCATGTCACCGCCTCCCGTGCGCTTTATCATCAGAAATTCGCCGATGCCGACCGCACCTTTGCCGGCGTGCAGGGCTACCAGCCCCCCGGCGGCGGCTTCTTCCTGTGGCTTCCGGTCGATGACGGCGAACAGGCTGCCCTGAAGCTGTGGCGTGAGACCGGGGTCCGGGTCCTGCCTGGCGCGTACCTGTCGCGCGACGCGGGGGGGCAGAACCCCGGCAAAGGATATATCCGCGTGGCCTTGGTCGCCACGCCAGAAGAAACGCACCGCGGGCTGACAGCCCTGCGCGACTGCATTTACGGGTGAGGTAAGAATGGCATCTTTTCAGGCTCGGCAACGCGATCCGCTTCTGGATCAGGGTACCCAGGCGATGCTGGAACGCCGCGGGCGCGAGCTTCTGGGACTGGTCCTGATCCTTGTCGCCCTGGCCTTCGTCGCAGTCCTGGGCAGCTACTCTCCTGAAGACCCTGGCTGGATGGTTGCGACCGATGAACCCGCCCGCAACATGCTGGGCCGTTTTGGCGCGGCAGTTGCCTCGACGCTGACCATCCTGATCGGCTTGGGGGCTTGGTCCATCCCGCTGATCTTCGGGATCTGGGGCTTCCGGTTCATGACCCATCGTGGCGGCGAACGCGCGCTGGGCCGCGTGGTCTTTGCCGTGATTGCGGTGGCCTTTGCCGCCGTCCACTGCGCTACCCTGGTTCCCGGCGACAGCTGGACCCACACTTTCGGTCTGGGCGGCCTGTTCGGTGATACGGTCTTGGGCTCGCTGATCGGCGTCATCCCCGGCACTGCGGGGTTCGGGCTGAAGCTTCTTTCCCTTCTCACCTTTGCCGGACTTCTCGGCATGCTTCTGTATGTCACTGGCTTCGACATGGCGGAACTGCGCGCGATCTGGCGCTTTCTGCTTGTGGGCTCGGTTATGGGATATGGCGCGCTGGCCTCGGCGCTGGGCGTCGGCGCACGCGGTGCGGTACATGGCGCGCTGGCCCTGCAGGATCGTGCCCGGTCGCGTGCATCTGCGGCTCAGGGTGGTGAGACCCCGCTGCGCCGCGCTGTCCCGCCGGTGACAGGCACCATGGCACCCGAACCGCTGCGGGCCAGCCCGTCCCGCGCCATGCCACCCTCCTTACGCACGGATCGCCCGTTGCAGACTGAGCCGGAACTTGCCCCCGCCCCCGCAAAGGAAAAGATCGGCCTTCTTGAACGCCTGCGCCGCAAGGCCCAGCCCGAGCCAGAGGCAGAGCTGATCGAAACCGAACGCAGCTGGCACCCCGCTATGCCTCAGGAAGACCGGATCAAGGCGCGGATTTCGGATGTCATCCGCAACCGTGTGCAGCGCTCGCCCGATTTTCCGGTCGCTCCGCCGACCTTGCCGCAGGCTGCCCGCATCGAACCGCCGGTCATGCGCCCCAGGACTCCGGCACCCCTTGTTGCCGACACGCGCCAGCCAAACGCTGCGACCCGCGTCACTGAGCCACCGCTGACCGCCGCGCGCCAGCCTGTGCAGCAACCCTGGGACGAGGCGGACGAAACCGAGGACGCCAACGTCTTTGCCGCCGATGCTGTCTGGGACGATCCACTGGACGAACTGGACGACATGCCGCTTGACGATCTTGACCTCGCACCCCGCCCTGTCGGCACGCCGACTGACCGCCGTGCCGTTGTGCAATATGCCGTCCGCAAGCCCGCACCCTCGCGTCAGGCCATGGCGGAAAGCCAGCCCGCCCTCCGCTTCGACGATCCGGCAAGCCAGTACGAGCTTCCGCCGCTGTCGCTCTTGTCGGCTCCGGTGACGATTCAGCGCAACCAGCTCTCGGACGAGGCGCTGGAGGAAAACGCCCGCATGCTGGAATCCGTGCTCGACGACTATGGCGTCAAGGGCGAGATCACTGCCGTCCGCCCTGGCCCTGTGGTCACCATGTACGAACTTGAACCCGCCCCGGGCCTGAAAGCCTCCCGCGTCATCGGCCTCGCCGACGACATCGCGCGGTCGATGTCGGCGCTGTCGGCGCGTGTCTCCACGGTGCCGGGCCGGTCGGTGATCGGCATCGAACTGCCGAACGCGCACCGCGAGAAGGTCGTCTTGCGCGAGATCCTTTCGGCCCGCGACTTCGGCGACAGCCAGATGCGGCTGCCCTTGGCACTGGGCAAGGACATCGGCGGTGAGCCCGTCGTGGCGAACCTGGCCAAGATGCCTCACCTCCTGATTGCTGGGACCACCGGCTCGGGCAAGTCGGTCGCCATCAACACGATGATCCTGTCGCTTCTGTACAAGCTGACGCCCGAGGAATGCCGTCTGATCATGATCGACCCCAAGATGCTGGAACTCAGCGTATATGACGGCATCCCGCATCTCCTCTCTCCCGTCGTGACCGACCCGAAGAAGGCCGTCGTCGCCCTGAAATGGGTCGTGGGCGAGATGGAGGAACGCTATCGCAAGATGTCCAAGATGGGCGTCCGCAACATCGAGGGCTACAACGGCCGCGTCCGTGAGGCGCTGTCCAAGGGCGAGCTCTTCAAGCGCACGATCCAGACCGGCTTTGACGAGGAAACCGGCGATCCCATCTTCGAGACGGAAGAATTCGCTCCCCAACCCTTCCCCTATATCGTCGTCATCGTGGACGAGATGGCCGACCTGATGATGGTCGCCGGAAAAGAGATCGAAGCCTGCATCCAGCGCTTGGCGCAGATGGCGCGGGCCAGCGGTATCCACCTTATCATGGCAACGCAGCGCCCATCGGTCGACGTCATCACCGGTACGATCAAGGCGAACTTCCCGACGCGGATTTCCTTCCAGGTGACGTCGAAGATCGATAGCCGCACTATCCTGGGCGAACAGGGGGCTGAGCAACTTCTGGGTGCCGGTGACATGCTTTACATGGGCAACGGGGCGAAGATCACCCGTATCCACGGGCCGTTCGTTTCGGACGAGGAAGTCGAAGAGATCGTCAACCACCTCAAATCCTTCGGACCCCCGGTCTACATGTCCGGCGTCGTCGAGGGGCCAGAGGATGAGGTCGCCTCCGACATTGACATGGTTCTCGGTCTGGGGTCAGGCGAAGGCTCGGACGACGCGCTTTACGATCAGGCCGTCGCCATCGTCGCGCGCGACCGCAAATGCTCCACCTCCTACATCCAGCGCAAGCTTGGCATCGGCTACAACAAGGCCGCCCGCCTGGTCGAACAGATGGAGGAAGAGGGCGTCGTCACCCGCGCCAACCACGTCGGCAAGCGCGAGATCCTGGTCGAGGAACGGTAAGGGCCGATGGTCCTCAGCCGTCGGGACCTCAAGGTGATGGTATTCGGCGTCCTGCTCGGAGGAGGCCTCGCCTTCGCATATGGACGGCTGGAATGGAACTACTGGCGAAGCCCGGGCAAGCTGTACGCTGAAATGCCGCGTCTGCAGGCTTGGGCTGTCAGGCTCATGGCATTGGGCGGACCGGGCCAAAACGGCTCGGCTGACTATCAGGTTCCCGAAAGTGAATGGGAAAGGCGGGGCGGAACGCTGAAAGACTGCTTCGCCGACGGTCCCGACGCCGGTGTGATACGCTACGAACTTCACAGCGAAACGCTGTCCGGGGTGTATCGTTGCACCATCGGCGACATGGTCGGTGAACTGGAGGTCGGTCTTAACGACTGGGGCCGGAATGGCGACATCGTCAGCGGCTATCAGTTCCGCATGCTTGATGCGGCAACAGCACCACCGATCCAACCGCAAGGTGTGTTCGGAAGATAACTCATCTACAGCACAGTCAGAGACAGAATGAATTCTTCACCGCCCGCATCCAGCGCAAGCTTGGCGTGGTCCAGGACATGTCCACGCGCCTGGTCGTACGAATGGAAGAGGAATACGGCGTCACCCGTGCGATTCGCATAGGAAAGCGCGACGACTTGATTGCCAGGCGGTAGACTGTTTCGCATCCGGAAAAATGCTACTCTAGGTTGCAAACCCGCATCCACAGCCCCAAAAGCCATCGACACCCAGCTTGAACCGGGACCGCCAGCCACTTTTTGGTCCGCACCCGGTCACACTTTCGTCCGGATAAATTATATTTTTCAAAGAGGCTAGTCTGGGACAGCGTGCTTCTTAAATGACTTTATTCCGGGTGGCGGGAACCCTGAGGGTGCGGGATGGGTGCGGGTGGTTTGGCAACTGCGATGACCAAGGATGGCGATCCGCCAAACAATGGTGCATTGCCGGGTACATCCCTCTACGACGGCCAGTTCACCATCACCCGTCCGGTCAGACGCAATGGCCTTGCCCGCGTCTATGGCGCCAAGGACACCCTTGGTCGCAATGTCTTTCTTAAGGTCTGCTCCGACCGGCCCTTCTGGGAAGTCGCGCCGTTGGTCGAGACCGACGACCCATCGGGCAGCCTGGAGAGCCCAACCCGCCAAGTGGGGTTTGTCCTGCAAGAGGCGCATTGCCTGTCCGCGTCGGATCATCCGAACATCATCGCCTTCCATGACGTCTTCGGCAGCGGGTCCGACCTTGGTCACGGTCACTGCCTTGGCACCCCCCTGCGCCAGGTGATCGACGACCCCGACCGTCAGCTTCTGCCAGAAGATATCGTTCTCATCTCCTGGATCATGCTCGACGCGGTCAGCAGTATTCATTCGCTGGGTCTGATCCATGGGGACGTGTCGGTCGACAACATTTTGCTGGATGCCGCGGGCGAACCCTACCTGATCGACTTCGGCGCGGTCCGGCGCAGCTGCGCTGTTTCCTCTGGGGTCGAGGAAACCGCGCCTGGCCTGGACGAGCCCTGGCGCGACCTTCAGGCACTGGCTGTAACCCTGCACCATGCGATAACTGGTAAGCCGCTGGCTTCAGCCGACACGCTCTACTCTGCCCCGACCGGGCCCGCGCCCAGACCGAAACTTGCCGGCACTATCGCCGGCTACCCGCGCGGTTTCCTTGAAAGCATCGACACTGCCCTCGAAGGGCCATCCGCCGCCAGCTTCCAGTCCGCCGACGATTGGCTGGCCGAGCTGGAAAGGGTGCTGAGTCAGAAGGATTCGAACATGAAGCTATTGGAAAAGGCGCTGGGTCTTCGTCGCAGCAACCGGGCCACGCCTCCCGACGATCCTCTGACAACGGCTGCCGACACTGCGCCTCCGTCGCCCGACGCCGCTGGAGACCCGGCCGTCAGCGACGAGCCCCCCCTCGAACTCGGCGCTGACCTCGCGCTTGCGGTCAGCGCTGATTTGCCTGCCCAGTCTCTGCAACCTCAGCAACTCATTCAAGAAGGACTCAAAATGGCAATTGACCTCTCTGGACTCAAGGAAATCACTGGCTTCATTGCTGGCTGTCTCGTGGATTGCGACAGCGGCCTCATGCTGGCGTCTGAACTTGTCGGCAAGTTCGACATCGAAACTGCGGCGGCTGCAAACGTCGATGTGGTGCGCGGCAAACAGAACGCCGTCCGCTTGCTTGGTCTGAACGACAGTATCGAAGACATCCTGATCACGTTGAGCAGCCAGTTTCACCTGATCCGCCCGCTGGAAGGGGCGCCGAACCTGTTCCTTTATGCTGCCCTGGACCGGAAGGTGGCGAACCTCGGGATGGCGCGCCTGCAAGTGAAGAAGGTCGAACAGTCCATCCAGTTCTAACCAGTTCCTCATACTAAGGTTTGCACCTATCGCTAAACGCCAGTCCCATTTGGGACTGGCGCTTTTGCTTTTGCGACGGGCAGATGATTCGCTGTCGTTAGGCGAAGGGTCGGGTCGAGAGGTGCACAACTCAGAGTTGTGCTCTCTCCGCGGCGCCGAGGACTAAGCCAAACCGCATTCCCTGCAAATTTAGACGTCAATCGGGCGCGCTCGCCACAGGTATGCCACATTCTTGCCCGAAACGCGCCACAACTGCAGATTGAAAATGATGACAGGGTCTTGCCATAGAATCGCCATCTTGCCTGACCTGCACGCAACACCTTTGGGGAAGGGGTCGCAGTAGTACCATGGCTTTTGATGTTTCGGACGCTCTGAACTCGGTCGACTGCATCGACGAACTGATGCCGGGGACCGCTCTGCTCAATGACCAATATCGGGTCACTCGCTTTCTTGCCAGCGGCGGCTTCGGAATCACCTATGTCGCCAAAGATGCGCTGGACCGCGACATAGCGCTGAAGGAATGTTTTGTCGAAGCCTTCTGCAAACGCAGTCAAGCGCGCGTCGTGACCCGTTCAGAGCACCATCGTGCCCTTCTGCAACGGGCCTTGGGTGATTTTCGGCAAGAGGCTCGCGTACTTGCGCGCATGTCCCATCCGAACATCGTCCGTATCCGTCAGTACTTCGAAGAGAACGATACGGCCTACATGGCGCTCGACTTTGTCCATGGCCATGACCTGTTCGAGATCATTGACGAAAAGCGCATGTTTCTGACCATGGGTCAGGTTGTCGATATGGCGCGCAAGCTCTTGTCCGCCGTGGCAACCGTCCATGCAAACGGTTATGTGCATTGCGACATCTCGCCCGACAACATCTCGGTCACCCGCATGGGTGAACCTGTGCTGCTCGACTTCGGTTCGGCCCGTCCTCTTGTCGACGGTATGGCCCCGCGTCACTCCGAATTCACCTGTGTCAAGGATGGCTACTCGCCGCACGAACTCTACGAAACCGCCGGTGCCTGCGGCGCGTACAGCGACATCTACGCGCTGGCGGCAACGCTATACTATGTGATCACCGGTCGCGTACCCGTTGACAGCAGCACCCGACTGCGCACGATCCTGAATGACAAGCCCGATCCCCTGAAGCCGCTCGCAGGCAGTGTCGCGGGTTACCCACGGGCCTTCCTAGCCAGTATCGACCGTGCTTTGTCGGTTGAACCTTCGGCGCGCTTCCAGTCTGTCGAAGCCTGGATGCAGGCGATGGATGGGGTTGAAGCAGGCGAAGCTGGCGTCCCACAGCCAACCCATCCTGCCACGCCCCTGCGCTGTCTCGCAAATCGTGACCGCGGCGCTGCTGATCGCACAGTCGTCCTGATGCGTCGCGCGACACCTCAGGCTGCCAGTCGCCAGGCGATTTAATCAGTGGGGTTAGCGAAATCTGACCGGGCTTCGCTAAACCCCATGACAAGGACGTCTGCCCGTCTGTCTAGGCAGAAAGTCACGCCGGAACGGTGACTCCGTTGCCGTGGCGTCTGCCCAGGCCAGACTGCCGCAGATAGCGACTATAGCCGAGATCCCGCGCCTCAATTTCGGTCCGTTGACCGCTGACAATGTCAGCCAGAACGCGCCCCGAGCCCGCCGCCATTGTCCAACCTAACGTCCCGTGCCCGGTGTTCAGGAACAGGTTCGCCACGGGCGACCGGCCAACGACCGGAGTTCCGTCAGGCGTCATAGGTCGCAGGCCGCACCAAAAGGCCGCCTTCGATTGGTCACCCGCGCCGCTGAACAAGTCTTCAACCGAATGGGTCAGCGTAGCCTGCCGTTTGGCCTTCAAGGACATGTCGAACCCGGCGAATTCGGCCATCCCGCCCACCCGGATGCGGTCGCCCAGCCGGGTGATCGCAATCTTGTGGGTCTCGTCCATCACCGTCGACACTGGCGCCCGCGCCTCATCGACAATGGGAACCGTGATCGAATATCCCTTGACCGGATAGACCGGCAGCTTGATCCCCAGCGGCGCGACCAGCATCGGCGAGTAAGATCCCAGCGCCACCACGAACGCATCTGCTGTCACGCGGCCCTCTGCTGTCCGGACCGCGACGATCCGCCCGCGCTCCGCCTCCAACGCCTCGATGTCCACACCATAGCGGAAAGTCACGCCCAGACCTTCAGCCATCTGTGACAGGCTTTGGGTGAACTTGAAGCAGTCGCCCGTCTCATCCCCGGGCAGCCGCAGCCCCCCGGCAATCTTGCCGCGCGCCCTGGCGAGACCAGGTTCTGCCGCCACGCACTGATCTGCGTCCAGCACCTCAAACGGTACACCGTCGGCCTTCAGAACTGCGATGTCCTTTTCAGCCGCCGCGACCTGCTTTTCCGTGCGGAACAGCTGCAACGTGCCCTGTGTCCGCTCATCATAGGCAATCCCGGTCTCGGCCCGCAGTTCCATCAGGCAGTCGCGGCTGTATTCCGCCAGACGGACCATCCGGCTCTTGTTCGCCGAATAGGCATCTGCGGTGCAGTTCATCAGCATCCGCGCCATCCAGGACAGCTTGGCCCAATCCATCTTCGGCTGGATGATCAGCGGCGCGTGCTCCTGAAACATCCACTTCAGCGCTTTCAGCGGCACTCCGGGTGCTGCCCAAGGCGATGCATAGCCGGGGCTGATCTCACCCGCGTTCGCAAACGAGGTCTCCAGTGCTGGAGCAGGCTGGCGATCGATCACCGTCACCTCATGCCCTGACTTGGCAAGATACCAGGCCGAGGTCACACCGATCACGCCCGCGCCCAGCACAAGTACCTTCATCTTTGCCGTCCTGTCCAAGATGTTCCTGAACGGCAGATACAACGACCCCATCGGGATATCTTGGAGATTACATCGAAAGTCTTCCCATAGATTCGCAGAATATTCGATGAAAGCAGAAGAACGCACGATAATTTGCAGTCGCATGCCGAATCTTCGGAATCCCATCCCGCCTCACGCCCATTCACGGCATCGGCACGACCTTGCGAACCCCCTGAACACAGGGGTGCAAGCGGGACGGCCCGCCGCTATATACACCGAATGAACCGTCGCACCGCCCTTCTGGCCCCGCTCGCCTTTCTGCTGCCGCATCCTGCTTTGGCCGAAAGGATCCCGCTTGGCACGATATCGGACTACCTGAACGGCCTGACCACAGTCGAGGCCGACTTCACCCAGATCAATTCCGACGGATCGATCTCGACCGGCAAGATCTTCATCAAGCGTCCCGGTCGCGTGCGGTTCGAGTATTCTCCACCCGACCGCAGCCTCGTGATCGCGGGCGGCCAGCAAGTGGCGATTTTCGACGCAAAGTCGAACCAGCCTCCAGAGCAGTACCCCCTCAAGCGTACTCCGCTTAATCTGATCTTGGCCGAGAACATCGACCTGTCCCGCGCCAAAATGGTTGTGGGACACACGGATGACGGAACCTCGACCACCGTCCGCGCGCAGGACCCCGAGCATCCGGAATACGGCACGATCGATCTGGTCTTCACGGCAGCCCCTGTCGAACTGCGGCAATGGATCATCACTGACGACCTTGGCGCACAGACGACGGTGATCTTGGGCGAGATGAAGAAGGGCGGCAGTCTTGGTGCACGCCTTTTCGACATTTCGGCCGAAGCGAACGCGCGTGGCAACTGACCGGGTGTCGGGCTGTCCAACCCCCGGCTCAACCCACGACCACTAGCGGCAATAGGCCAACTGCTCGCGGTACATCTCGGACCTCGCACCGACGGCGGCGGCAACCTCGACCAGCCAGGGCTTGCCAAGATAGGACTGGTTGACATACCCGGTTCGGCCCTCGTGATAGGCCAGATACTGCGCTTCGGCATCATCCTTGGAAATGCCCAGCGACCGGCTTGACTCATCCATGTACCAGCCCATGAAATCAGTCGCGTCAGAGATGTCATCGCGTTTGGCGCGGCGTCCTCCGGGTCCGTCCTGATACTCTTCCCAGGTGCCGTTCAGCGCCTGGCTATAGCCATAGGCCGTGCTTTGCCGACCCATGGGGATCACGCCCAGCGCAAACCGGTGCGGTGTCCGCGCATTCCCGATGAACTTCGATTCCTGATAGATCGTGGCCATCTGGACATGGACCGGAATGCCCCAGCGCCGTTCCGTCATCTCCATTGCCCGCAGATAATGCGGCCGCTCGCGAATGATCGCGCATGCATCGTCCAGTTGACGCGGCGCCGAATAGTTGCCTCCGCCCCCGCAAGAGGCCAGGAACATGCACAACATCGACGCACGGAGAAACCTGCTCATCTGCCCCTCGTGCCTGCTTTTTCTTGGCCCAATGTTACCGTAATCCTCGAAGCTCGGAAATGGGGAAGTCCCGACCACATGTCTTCGGATGCGCAAGAAAGCGTGACTGTAGGTCAGAAGTTCACAGACTGTTTCTCCCGATTCGCTCGCGACTGGTGGACAAGGAAAGTAGCTTGGGCGTAAACAGGCGCATGGGGAACGCGACTATGCAGACAACCCACGCCAAGTATCATCTGGGACAGGTGCTCCGCCATCGGAAGCACCCGTTTCGTGGTGTCGTCTTCGACGTAGATGCCATGTTCTCCAACACCCAGGAATGGTATGACAACATTCCTGAAGACAGCCGTCCTTCAAAGGATCAGCCGTTCTACCATTTGCTCGCTGAAAACGACCAAAGTTATTACGTCGCCTATGTGTCCGAACAGAACCTTGTTCCGGACGAAACTGGCGAACCCGTAGATCATCCGGACCTGTCCGATCTGTTTGGCGATTTCGAGGACGGCCGTTACCCTCTGTGCTTTCAACTGAACTGATGCTTACGGGTTGATAACCCTTTGCCCCTAGCCTTGGTACGTACGCCAACCAGGGGAGTCCCAGATGCAACTTCAGACCCAGACTCGGCCCAAGGTCATTTCGGTGCAAGTGATCGAAGACCGGATTGATGCCGCAACGGCTATTCAGTTCAAGGAACGCATGCGCGACATTACTGCCGGCGGAACGCAGCGCGTGGTGCTTGACCTTGCCCGTGTCCAGTTTCTCGACTCCAGCGGGCTGGGTGCCATTGTGGCTGTCAAGAAACTGCTCGGCCCCGACCGCGTGCTGGAACTTTCCGGGCTGACCCCCACGGTGGAAAAGGTCTTTCGCCTGACCCGGATGGATTCTGTCTTCACCATCCATCCGACGCTTGAGGCTGCTGTGGCCCATGCTGCCAGCGCATGATCCCTTCGCCCAGGCTGACACGCATGACCTTGTCCTTCGGGCCGATCCGTTATCGGTCCGGTCGGCGCTGCAGTCCATCACCTCTGTTCCGCCGGTGTCGCAACTGACGCACGACCAGCGCGCAACTGTCGAGCTGGTCCTGGCCGAGGTGCTGAACAATGTCGCTGAACACGCCTATGCCGAGGTTGCGGGTCATGTCGCTGTGACGATCGTTCTGGTGCCGGGCGGAATGGCCTGCGAGGTGGTGGATGAAGGGGGGGCGATGCCAGGCGGCACGCTGCCGGAAGGCCAGTTGCCGGACGATGCCCTGGCAGAGGGCGGCTTTGGCTGGCACCTGATCCGGACCCTGACGAAGGACCTTTCCTACAGACGTCAACGTGGCACGAACCGGCTGAATTTCCTGATTCCCCTGTCCGACCTGTGACCGAAAAGCCTAGACTTTTTCGGAATCGCCCGGAAAAGGCCGCCAATCGTACACGGCAAGGGCCTGCAGTCGCGGCAACCTGACATCGCGGTCGTTTTGGTCGCGCCCTGGCATCCGGGCCCAAGTCCCCTACCCAATCCCGATGCCAGGGCTCATATGTTCCGCGGGACCACCCCTTGGCTTCTTCAGGCCGCCAGCCTAGCTTCAGGCTGTCAGACTTGGGGGTTACATGCGCGATCTTCACTTGCCCGGCCGTTCCGCTGTCTTTGCGCAGAACGGCATCGCCGCAACGTCGCATCCCATCGCCGCTCAAGTGGCGATCGAGACGCTGAAGTCCGGCGGCAATGCCGCAGATGCCGCCATTGCCGGCGCTCTCGTCCTGGGTATTGCCGAACCGCAGATGACCGGTATCGGTGGGGATTGCTTCGTTCTGGTGAAGCCCGCCGGATCGGAAGAGATCGTCGCGCTGAACGGCTCTGGCCGTGCACCGAAAGGCCTGAATGCCGCTGATCTGCGGGCACAAGGCCTGACGTCCATGCCCGTCCAGGCGATCGAAGCCGTGACCCTGCCCGGCGCCATCGACGCGTTCTGTCGCCTGAATGCCGATTACGGCCTGAAGTCCCTGGCCGAGGTCCTTGCCCCCGCGATCCACTATGCCGAGGAAGGCATCCCCGTCGCCCCCCGTGTGGCCTTTGACTGGGCCGATGACATCGGCTGCCTGAAAGGCGCCGCCCGCGACTTCTACAGCCTTGGCGGCAAGGCCCCGACCATCGGCCAGATCTTCCGCGCCCCGGGGCAAGCCGAAGTCCTCCGCCGCATCGCCCGCGACGGCCGCGCCGGGTTCTACGAAGGCGAGGTGGCCGAGGACATGATCTCCTCCCTCCGCGCGCTGGGCGGCACCCACACGTTTGATGATCTGGCGCAGACCGCCTGCACCTACACCACCCCCGTCTCTGGCGCCTATCAGGATGTCGAGCTGGTCGAACACCCGCCAAACGGCCAGGGCGCAACGGCGATCCTGTTGCTCAACATCCTCAAGCATTTCGATCTCAAGTCGATGGACCCCTTCGGTACAAGCCGCGCCCATATCGAGGCCGAGGCGACCAAACTCGCCTACGACGCCCGCAACCGCTTCATCGCCGACCCCGACCACACCACGCGGCTTGCCCACATGCTGGCCCCGGAAACGGCCGCCAAGCTCGCCGCCATGATCGACCCCAAACGCGCCATGCCGCAAGCCGCCCCCCTGACCGAGGCGGTGCACCGCGACACGATCTACATCACCGTCGTCGACCGCGACCGGATGGCTGTCTCGCTGATCTACTCGATCTTCTGGGGCTTCGGCTCTGGGCTTGCGTCCACGAAATTCGGCATCAACTTCCAGAACCGCGGTGCGGGCTTCACCCTGCAGGCAGGCCACCCGAACGAGGCCGCCGGGGGCAAGCGCCCCATGCACACGATCATCCCCGGCATGCTTCGCCGGAACGGCCGCGTGACCATGCCCTTCGGCGTGATGGGCGGCGCCTATCAGCCCTGCGGCCATGCCCGTTTCGTGACCAACCTCACCGATTTCGGCATGGACCCTCAGACCGCCATCGACGCCCCCCGCTGCTTCTCGGGCGCCGAGGGGATGGAGGTCGAGCGCGGCTATTCTGACACCGTCCGCGCCGAACTGGCCGCAATGGGGCACAAGGTCACCATCCCCGACACGCCGCTGGGCGGCGCCCAGGCGATCGAGATTGCCGGCGACATCCTCGTCGGCGCCTCCGACCCCAGAAAGGACGGCTGCGCCCTTGGATATTGATCGCCCCGCCATCACCGCCGCCATCCGCGCGCTGACCCACGGTGAAACCGACACCGTCGCCCTCATGGCCACGGTGGTCTGCGAAATCCACTACGCCCACCCCTATGCCGACTGGACCGGCTTCTACCGGGTCGTCGCGCCCGAACTCCTCAAGATCGGCCCCTACCAGGGCGGCCACGGCTGCCTTGTCATTCCGTTCTCCCGCGGGGTCTGCGGTGCTGCCGCCATCGCCTGTTCATCCTCGACAATGTCGGAGCTTGTCCTTCCGGTCTGGAACGGGAAAGGTAAGCTTCTGGGTGTTCTCGACCTCGACAGCGACACTCCGGCCGCCTTCACCAAGGAAGACGAAGCCTGGCTCGTCCCCCTCCTCGCCGAGGTTTTCCGCGACGCGATCTGAAAGAACTCCCGCTCTTGCTCTTTTTCCAAATACACCACGGGGGGTCCGGAGGGTGTGAAACCCCCCGGGGCAAGCCAGAGGCGCAATGATGACCGAAATCACCCTTCTTGACGGCGGCATGGGCCAGGAACTCGTCGCGCGGGCGGACTCTGACCCCGGCCCCCTCTGGGCCACCCGCGTGATGCTCGACCACCCCGGCCTCGTCCGCGCGATCCATCAGGACTATTTCGCCGCCGGGGCCAGCCTCGCCACCACCAACACCTACAACATCCTGCACGACCGGCTTGTCCCCCAGGGCCTCGACGCGCTTTACCACACCCTCCATCTCCGCGCGCTCGCCGAGGCGCATGAGGCCCGCGCCGCTGCTGGTCGTGGCCTGATCGCCGGTTCCATGGGCCCCCTGGGCGAAAGCTACCGCCCCGACCTGAC
>JALOTD010000097.1 GCA_025458105.1 Tabrizicola sp.
ACGTCCGAGATGTCAGCGAACAGGCCAGCTTCGACGAACGGACGCATCCGGTTCGCGGCATACCAGTTGGCCAGGTCCGGCGGGTCCGCGGTCAGGAAGTTGCGGATCGCGTTCTTGTAGGCTTCGTGGTCGAAGTTGGTCAGGACCACGTCGATCTCGGGGTTCGCGGCCTCGAAATCGGCGATCAGGGCTTCGGCAGCCGCCAGCGGAATCGGGTCGTAGTCCGCGTTCCAGGTGACGACGCGCTTGTCCTGCGCGAAAGCCGAAGTGGACAGCATCAAGGCTGCCCCGAGCGCCAGCGCGCCCGTCAGTTTGTGAACCATGGTTTCCTCCCGTTTGGTTTCACTATTTGAAACTTAGTCTTGAATATTGAAAACTATGTCGGCTATCGTCTATCCTGTCAACAACGACGTTCCGGGGAGGGAACGATGGGGGCGGAGGGACATGCCGACGGTACGGTGGGCAAGGCGCTGGACGTCTTGGACATGGTGGCCAGCCACGGCCGCCCCGTGCGCTTTTCCGATCTCCTCGCGGAAGCGGACTATCCCAAGGCCACGCTCTACCGCCTGCTGCAGACCCTGACGCACCAGGGCATGCTGACGCTCGACCCCGATACCGGCACCTATGCCCTTGGCGTGCGCCTCGTCCGGCTGGCCCACGCCGCCTGGTCGCAATCCTCGCTCGCCCCCATCGCGCGGCCCTATCTTGATGAATTGGCACGCGAAACCGGCGAGACGATCCACCTTGCCCAGATGGACCTCGGCCAGGTCCTCTACGTCGACAAACGGAACGCCGCAAAGCCGGTGGAGATGTTCGCCCAGGCCGGCAAGGTCGGGCCCGCCTACTGCACCGGCGTCGGCAAGGCGATGCTTGCTTACCTGCCGCCCGAGGCGCTGGAGGCCGCGCTCGCCCGCCAGTCCTTCCACCGCTTCACACCCCATACCCTCGCCAGCCGCGAGGCGCTGCTGACCGAGCTGCAGGCGATTCGCCAACGCGGCCACGCCTGGGACCGGGAAGAGCACGAGGCGGGAATCATCTGCTGTGCCGTCCCGATTCTGTCACGGCAGGGTCGGGTGATGGGGGCCCTCTCGGTCACCTCGACCACGGCACGGACAACGCTGGAGGACCTCGGGGCCCAGGCCCCGATGATCAGGGACATTGCCGCCAAGATCGCGGCAGAAGCGGAAAGCTGGCGCTTTCCGGAACAGGTTTAACCGGGGGGAGGATACCCATGACGGGAGTGACACTGGAAAAAGTCGTCAAGCGCTTTGGCGACGTGCAGGTGATCCACGGGGTCGACCTGAAGATCGACGACGGCGAGTTCTGCGTCTTCGTCGGCCCCTCGGGCTGCGGGAAATCGACGCTTCTCCGCATGATCGCGGGGCTGGAGGAAACGTCTTCCGGCGCCATCCGCATTGGCGCGCGGGACGTGACCTACATCGACCCCTCCGAACGCGGGGTGGCGATGGTCTTCCAGACCTACGCGCTCTACCCGCACATGACTGTTGCGGAAAACATGGGCTTCGGCCTCAAGATGACCGGCCACCCCAAGGCCGAGATCGACCGCAAGGTGGCCGAAGCCGCCCGCATCCTGAAGCTTGAACCCCTGCTGGAACGCAAGCCCAAGGCGCTCTCCGGCGGCCAGCGCCAGCGCGTCGCCATCGGCCGCGCCATTGTCCGGGGGCCGGAGGTCTTCCTGTTCGACGAACCGCTCTCCAACCTCGACGCCGAGTTGCGCGTTGAAATGCGCGTGGAAATCGCTCGCTTGCACCGCGAGATCGGTGCCACGATGATCTACGTGACCCACGACCAGGTCGAGGCGATGACGCTGGCCGACAAGATCGTCGTCCTTCGCTCTGGCCGGATCGAGCAGGTTGGCAAGCCGCTCGACCTTTACAACAACCCCGACAACAAGTTCGTCGCCGGTTTCATTGGCTCGCCCGCGATGAACTTCGTGGCGGGTGTGGCCGAGTCCGGGTCCGTCGCCGCCAAGGGCCTCGCCGGATCGGTGGCCACCTCGGTCGTACTGCCTGCGGCCGGGAACGAAGTGACCGTGGGCCTGCGTCCGCAGCACCTAAAGATCGGGTCGGGCGACACGCATCGCGTCGAACTGACCGAGGCGCTGGGCGGGGTCTCCTATGTCCACCTTACCGCCCCGTCTGGCGAGAAGCTGATCGTCGAACGCCACGACCAGGTCAGCCTGGAGCCTGGCGCAACGGTTGGCGTCAGCTTCGACGCCCGTGACGCGATGCTTTTCGACAAGGATGGCTTGCGACTACGTTAGCCGCAACATCGGTGCAGAATCCAAAAGGGCGGCCCGAATGGACCGCCCTTTTGAATGGTTTCAACTGACCTAATGCAAGCGCGCTTCGACCTGGGCGATTGCTGCATCGATCGAAGCCGAGGTCGCATCGGCGGTCATTTGCTTGGACAGGATGTCGCCCGCAGCGGCAACGGCAACAGCCACAGCCTGTTCGCGCACTTGGCGAATGGCGCCAGCTTCTGCCGATGCGATCTGCTCGGTTGCCGCCGCCATACGACGTTCGATGGACCGATGCAGTTCCGCCTTGGCATGATCAGCTGCACTCAGGGCCTCGTCACGAGCCGAAGCCACGATGCGCTCAGCCTGTTCCTGAACCTCTTTCTGGCGACGTTCGTATGTCGCAAGAATGGATTTTGCCTCTTCGCGCAGGGCGCGGGCCTCTTCAAGCTCTGCCTTGATCGTTGCTGCGCGAGCATCCAGCATCCCGGTCAGTTTGGCCGGGACCTTAAGATAGACCAGCAAGGCAACGAATGAGAGGAAGCCGAGAAGCACGACAAAATCGGTATTGCCGAGCGAGAAGAAAGGACCGCTCGCCGCCGTTGCGGGCGAGGCAAGCAGCATCATCGGAATGGAAAGCCGCTTCATTCCCTTACCCTTTCAGCCGGGCAGCAACCGCAGCGGTCACCGCCTTTGCATCTGCCGCGCCACCAAGTGCAGCCACCAGTTCGGCCGCCGTGTCGCGCGCGACTTCGGCCACTGCCGCCGCCGCACCGTCACGGATTGCAGCTATCGACTTCTCGGACTCGGCAGCCTTCGCAGCGATCTCGGCATCCGCCTTAGCCGTTGCGGCATCAAGATCCTTCTGGATTTCGGCCTTGGCCGCAGCAACGATCTTCGCAGCTTCCGTCCGGGCATTGGCGAGAGCGTCGTTGTAGGCCTTTTCGGCTTCAACGGCTTTCTGCTTCAGCTCTTCGGCTGCGGCGAGATCGTTGGTTATCGTGCTTTTCCGATCTGCCAAAACCGCGCCGATGCGCGGCAGAGCGATCTTCGACAGCACCAGATAGATCACGACCAGCGTGACCAGAAGCCAGAAGATCTGGTTCGGCCAGGTCGAGAAATCCAGCTGGGGCATGCCCACAGCCTTTCCCGCCTCGCCATGTGCTTCGGTTGCCATGTCGTCTCTCCTAAACCCTTGGAACCAGGGCCAGACCGCTGCCTGGCCCGGAATGCCGACGAAGAGGTTGGCCATCTGGCCGGGGGCGGCCGACGGGTTGCGCAGAGCGCCCGCCAGGAAGTTGCCGGCAATGTGGCCCACGCCGATGCCGGCGCCGCCGAGACCCATCGTTGCGAGACCCGCGCCGATGAATTTGCCCATTTCTGCGATATCGCCTTCCATGATGTCTCTCCTTTGGAATGCTGATGGTTGGGTGTCCGGACCCTAGTGATGCGCTTCGCCGACGGCGTCGCGCAGATACACGCAGGTCAGAATTGTGAAGACGTAGGCCTGAACGCTGGCGACCAGCACCTCAAGCCCGTAGATCGCGACGATGCCGGCGAAGACTTTGATGACGGCATGGCCGGCCATCAGGTTGCCGCCAAGACGGATGGAGTGCGAGAGCGGCCGCACGAAGTAGGAGATGAGCTCGATCACGGCAAGGATCGGGCGCAGCGCGAGGGGGGCGGAGGAGACCCAGAACATCGACAGGAAGCCGATGCCCTTACGGTAGAAGCCGACCAGAGTGACGGTCAGGAACACCAACAGCGCGAGGACCGCAGTAACGGCGATGTGCGAGGTGGTGGTGAAGGACATCGGGATCAGGCCCAGGATGTTCGACAAGAAGACGAACATGAAGAGCGTCATGATGTAGGGGAAGAACTTTCAGCGCAAGCATCGCCAGGATCGCGATGCCCATCCAAAGCGTGACGTTCGTCACATCATACCACTGGATGTTGGTCGTACATTCGTTGATTGGCGTGGCCGCGTCATCGGAGCAAAACAGCTTCTTGACGATGAACTGATCCATTGGATGGATCTGCAACCCGCCAGCATGTTCTTCCCCGGTCGTCGCCATCGTCACTTCCCTTCGTCCTTGGCGGCCTTTTCGGCCTTTCGTCCCAGTTCCCTAGCGCTACCAAGCATCGTCTTGATGCCTGCGGCAAAGCCGAAGAGCGAAAAGATGATCAGGAAGATGGGCAGCGTGCCTGCGAGCACGTCGATCCCGTAACCGATGGCTGATCCCAGCATGATGCCGGTGGCCAGTTCGATCACCATCCTCCAGGCCACCTCGCCCTGCGAGAAACCCTTGGCTGTGGCAGAGGGCTTTACTTCGGGGGCCGCCTTCACCTGCTTCAACCGTGCCTCAAGCGCACGCAGTCGGTCGGGATCGGGTTCGGACGCCAATGCCAGGCTCCTTCACAGTCGGGCGGAACCTACGGAGACAACAAGACAGAGTCAAGGCAGAGTGTTTTGCCCTAAGCAATTGAAAAAATGTAATTATTGCGATCATGTTGATTGCCAGAGTGACCTGATGGAAGCTTTGTCATATTCAACCGAACAGTTGACGATCAGCCGGCAACCCCGGATAAGCAGGCGATGAGCAACCCTCTTGATGCCGTTTTTGCCGCCCTGGCGGATCCAACGCGCCGGGCGATCCTGGGCATGCTTCTGGAAGACGACATGGCCGTGACCGATGTGGCCGAGCCGTTCTCGATGAGCCTCGCCGCGATTTCAAAGCATCTGAGCGTGCTGGCAGAGGCTGGGCTGATCAGCCGTGAACGACGCGGTCGAGTCATCTGGTGCAAGCTTGAGCCCGACGCCCTGCGCACTGCATCAGTCTGGATGCAGAGCTTTGGTCAGTTTGACCCCTTGGACCTCGACGCATTCGAAAGGTTCCTTGAACAGGAGATGAATGACGAAGATGATTAATGACTAGTCTAGGCGCTTCCAATTTTTTTGTTTCCCAAATATCAACAGTCTGTAACCTGGAATCGCGTTATGGTCGCCTCCATACCCGCGACTTGCCACAGTCCTGCCCTGCTCGTCAGGCATCCTCAAGAACGGGTGTGGAGAGTACCAAGAAAATGAAAAAGACGATCAAGATCTTACAGAAAATCGGCATCGTTCGTCCGAAGACTGTTGCTGAAGGAGAAGAGCTTAGTCCCTTCGACAAGCGGCTGAAGAAGGTCAATCGCGCCCGGGTCGTGAATCAAGCTGGCCTGGGCGGTCCGGTGTTCAAAAGCCGATCGACAGAGCCGGAAGCCTAAGACCGGACATCAGGTCTCGCAGTTCCTGCCGGGCGGCGATGTTCGATAGGTTCAACTGATCCACGCCAGTATCCTTCAAGTCCAGAAGAGTCAGGCCGCGGGGAAAGAGTTCGCGAAAAATGACGCGCTCCGAAAATCCGCCTAGGACCCGGAACCCGATCCGTCGCGATAGGTCCTCCAAGGCGGCCCCAACCTTCTTCTTGTTGTGCATCTGTTGCGCACCCAGGCGGTTACGCACCACAATCCAGTCGATCGGTTTCAGCCCGGCCTGCGCCCGCATTTGCCGGGCACCCCAGACCATTTCCGAATAGATCGAAGGCCCTTTGACCTTGCCGGTCAACGGATCTACCCGTGCCAGAAGGTCGAAATCGACAAAGCTGTCGTTCATCGGGGTAACCAGAGTGTCGGCCATGGTATGCGCCAGCTGCGACAGTCGCGTATGGCTACCAGGACAGTCGATGACGATGAACTCCTTCTCTTCCATCATGGCTTCGACCGCGCGCGACAACCGGTGTTCCTGCGTTGCATCCTCGGCGACAGCTTCGGGCAGCTCGCGAAAGTCCGGTGTTGGCAGCGCCAGCCCCGTCTGCGCCAGGTAGGCACGGCGATTTTCCAGATAGCGGCCGAATGACCGTTGACGCAGATCAAGGTCCAGCGCGCCGACCGACTTGCCCATCCGGGCCAGCGCGGTTGCCACATGCATGCAGGTGGTCGACTTGCCCGAGCCACCCTTTTCGTTGCCCACAACGATGATATGCGCCATTGCCGCCCCTTCCGCTTTCCGGCGTTTTCATATGCGCAGGTGATCGGGGGGAAAAGCGGGAAGCTGTGGAGAACCCCAAAGTAAAGGGGCGCGCCCTGCGGCACGCCCCCGGTTCCTCACATCGGTCGGGATCAGAAGCCCAGACCGGCGTACTTGTTCTTGAACTTCGACACGCGACCGCCGGTATCCATCAGCTTTGCTTGCTGGCCGGTCCAAGCGGGGTGGGCCAACGGATCGATGTCGAGAGACATCTGGTCGCCTTCCTTGCCCCAGGTCGAGCGGGTCTGGTAGGTCGTCCCATCGGTCATCTTGATCGTGATCGTGTGATAATCGGGGTGGATTTCGGCTTTCATCATCCCGCTCCTTACTCAGACTTTTCTTTGTAGTTGGTGACTTCGGCGATACGGGCCGATTTGCCGCGACGGGCGCGCAGGTAGTACAGTTTGGCGCGACGGACCTTGCCGCGGCGGACCACTTCAATGCTGTCGATGTTGGTCGAGTAGAGCGGGAAGACGCGTTCCACGCCTTCGCCGAACGAGATCTTGCGGACCGTGAACGAGGCCGCCAGCGTCAGCCCGCCCTTGCGGCCGATGCAGACGCCTTCGTAGGCCTGCACGCGGCTGCGCGAGCCTTCGGTCACCTTGTAGCCGACGCGGATGGTGTCACCGGCCTTGAAGTCCGGGATGGTCTTGCCGAGGGCGGCGATCTGCTCCGCCTCGATCTGCGCGATGAGGTTCATGCGCTGGTCTCCAGTTTTGCCTGCGGTGTTTTCCGCAGAGGTGATGCCGCGCCAGAGCTTCCGGTCTTCGTCCGGGTCCCCCCTGGTTGCCCAAGAAGCCCGCCGCAGGTGGCGCCTGCTGTGTTTGGTCCGCGCCCCGTGCGATGACCCTGCGGAAGAAGGCAGGCAGGCAAAGGGAATCGGGTCCGTGGGCCTGATGACCCCGGACCGGGCGCGTATAGGGGGAAGGGGCCTGCGGGTCAAGGGTCGGGGCGCGGTCAGCGGCCGCGTTTTTCCCACAGATCGGGGCGGCGTTCGCGGGTCAACTCTTCGGACTGCGCGCGGCGCCATTTGGCGATTTCGGCGTGGTTGCCGGATTGCAGGACGGCCGGGATCTCCTGCCCCTCCCAGACGGCAGGGCGGGTATAGTGCGGGTGTTCGAGAAGGCCGTCGGAAAAGCTCTCTTCCTCGGTCGAGGCGGCGTTGCCGAGAACGCCCGGTATCAGGCGGACGGTGGTGTCAAGGATGGCCTGCGCGGCGATCTCGCCCCCGGTCAGGACGAAGTCGCCAAGCGAGATTTCCTCGACCTGGTGGTGGTCGAGGACGCGCTGGTCGACGCCTTCGAAGCGACCGCAGAGCAGCGTCAGCCCCTCGGCTTGTGCCAGGCGATGGGCGGTCTCTTGCGTGAAAGGCGCTCCGCGAGGGGAAAGGTAGATCACCGGCCAGCGGCTGCGGTCGACAGGGGTGCCGATGCGGGCATGGCGGAAGGCTGCGTCAACGACATCCGCGCGCAAGACCATGCCCGCACCGCCGCCTGCGGGGGTGTCGTCAACATTGCGGTGCTTACCCTCGCCGAACTGCCGCAGGTCAATGGATTCCAGCTGCCAGAGCCCGAAGTCCAGCGCCTTTCCCGTAAGCGACAGGCCAAGCGTCCCGGGGAAGGCCTCGGGGAAGAGGGTGATGATCTTCGCCGTAAAGGCCCCCTTCACCACACGCGGCTCTTCCATCAGATCCCGCGGCTTCAGTGTGGGCCGGATCGACAGGCGGCCATGGCTTTTGGGGGTATCGCTGGGGTTCGACATGACCTCGGCTTACTCGGATTGCCGTCGCCGGAAAAGCCCCCGTTCAGGCGGTGCGCGCCTTGGCCCTGGGCGAGAGGTCCCGACGGTCTTCAGACTGTTCAGTTGCCGAGGCCAAGACCTGATCGACCGTTTGGGCAAGCGCCTTGATGCCTTCCGTCAGATCGGCAAGCAGATCGGCCGGCAGATCCGATCCGGCATTCGAGCCACTTCCCTTCATGATGGTTGCCCGAAGGGTATCCGGCGCGGGAAAGTCCTCGGCCCGGTGCGGGAAAGCCGCAATAAGCGCAAGCGCGCGCGGGAGGTAGAGCCGCAAGAGGTCTGGGTTGCTGTCGCAAAGGGCAAAAGCCATGTTCATCGCCCCCGGAACCTGCCCCGAAGCCACGATGTCAGGCTCAGTCGCCCAAAGCACCAAAGCACGGCGAAGGGCTGCGTGGCTGCGGTCGGGGCGCGAAAGGGCGGCAGTCAAGGCTCTCAAACGAAAGTCGGCACCCGGCGCATCCATGACCCGGCGGACATGCTGCATAACCTCGGTGTCCGGTGCGGCGTCTGGCAAGTTCAACAAGGGCGCGACCGCCAGAGCAGCCGCGGCAGCGATCCGGGGGGCATGGGCCTCCTCGGCCTCATCATCCAGGAAATAGCCGGTTCCTGCCGCTTCTTCCGGGTTCCACAGGATACGGCACAAAGGAATGGCCAGAAACGATACGGCCAGCGGAAAAAGTGGATTAACTACAGGAAGATAGCCCGCAATGGCACCCAATCCGCGCCCGAAGGCGAGCAGAATGCAGACCAGCGCAATCTGGGACAGGATCTGCGCAAGCGCAGCCATCCAGGCAGCGGGTGTCCTCCATTCCTCGGGAGATTCCGGCCACTGTTCGGGCCGCAGGATCATCAGCCAGACCACGAAGATCGCGACAAAAGGAAACAGGACGCCCCAGCCAAGCCCACTGACACCCGCGAAGATCGGGCCGACATACAAAAGCGCAGTCGCTCCTTTCAACAGGCGCATCCGTGTCAGCATGGCAGTACCCTTTTGCTGCGGGCCAAAATCCCCACGACCTTCGGCTAATCGGTTTCTTCTGGCAGGTCGACGACCAATCGCCCCCGGGCCAAATCAACATTGGGGACGATTGTTCTGGTAAAGGGCAAAAGCAGGGCCGATTTGTGACGGCTGGGAGATATTTCGATGATATCCCCGGCCCCATGATTGTGGATCGCGATCACCTTGCCCAGTGGCTCGCCGCCCGTGTCATACACGGCCAAACCGATAAGGTCGGCATGGTAGAATTCATCATCCGGCAAGGCCGGAAGCCGGTCGCGAGGAACGTGCAGACTGACGCCGCGCAAGGCATCGGCGGCCTCCTTGGTGGCCACTCCGGCGATTCTTGCGCCAAGGCCGCCAGCAACAGGGCGGGTCAAAGTTACATGGAACTCACGGATGCCATCTTCTGAGTAGAGCGGGCCGTAGGAGCCGATGTCGGTGGGTTCCGAGCAGAAACTTTTGAGCCGCACTTCGCCGGAAACTCCAAAGGCACCTGCAATAGCTCCGACACAAATGAACTCTGCCATCAGCGCGTCTCCATCTGAAGGGCGGTTGCGCGGCTTTCCCAGCCTTCGCGTTCCAGTTCGGGCACACTGTCCTCCTCTTCCGGCCAGCCGATGCAAAGATAGCCGATGAAGCGCCAAGCATCTGGAACGGCAAGGTCGCGCCGAAGCCGCGCGGGGTCAAGGATCGAGACCCAGCCCAGACCAAGCCCTTCGGCACGAAGGACAAGCCAGAACAGCGTCACGGCGCCCACCACCGAATAGGCCCGGGTTTCGGGCATGCTAGCTGCCCCGAGGCCCCTGCCCTTCGCCGTGGACTCATCGCAGAATACTGCAAGCTGGACGGGGGCTTCAGCCATGCCGGAAAGCTTTAGGCGGCTGTAGTGAAGTGCGTTGTTGCCGTCCTGTCCCGCAAGGGCACGGTCGTTGGCGGCGCGGTAGTTATCGAGGCAAAGGCCGCGAGCGGCGGGGCTGTCGACCCGCAGGATACGCCAAGGTTCCGACAGCCCGACCGAGGGTGCAAGACGGAAACTGTCAAGACAGCGGGCCAGCAAATCTTCGGGGACCGGATCGGTCCGAAAGCGGCGCACGTCGCGCCGCCACTGCATGAGTGCGGCCAGCTCTTCCCGAAAGGCGGGGCTGAACTGGCCGCTCACCGGATCACTCGGCAGCCGGTTCGGCAGCGCGGGCGGCCTTCTTGGCGGCGCGCTCGGCCATCGCCTTGCCAGGGGTACCAGTCTTGGGGTTGTTGCGGGCTGCCTTCGGGCGGGCGCCGGCGGCTTCCAGGAAGCGGGCGATGCGGTCGGTGGGCTGGGCGCCCTGGCCAAGCCAGTATTGCACGCGCTCCATGTTCATGACGACACGCTTTTCGTCGTCCTTGGCGAGGAGAGGGTTGTAGACGCCCAGCTTCTCGATGAAGCGACCATCGCGCGGCATGCGCGAGTCGGAGGCGACGATCGAGTAGAACGGGCGCTTCTTGGAACCACCGCGCGCGAGACGGATTTTCATAGCCATAGTGTAGTCTCCTTGGTTTTGGGTCGAAGGTGCGCCATGAATTCGCACCCTACATGGTTGTTATTTCTGCAGTTTCTCGTGATGCCTGATGACTTCGCTGATGATGAAGGTCAGGAATTTCTTGGCCAGCTCGGGCTCGAGGTCGGCCTCGGTTGCCAGCTGGTGGAGCCGCGCCATCTGACGCGACTCGCGGTCGGGGTCAGAGGGCGGAAGGCCGTGTTCTGCCTTCAACCGTCCGACGGCCTGAGTGTGCTTGAACCGTTCGGCAAGCGTGTAGACGAGGATCGCATCGAGCCGGTCGATCGAGGCGCGATGGTCTTTCAACAGGTCGGCGGCGCGGGTTGCGGTATCGGTCATCGCACGGTCTCCGGGCTATGGCGGTAGACAAGGATTTCGTCGTTCAGGACGGCTTCGGCCTTGGCGTCGCGGACCGCCCCCAGACGCTCGGCCACGGCAATGGAGCGGGTGTTGACCGGGTCGATGTAGGACACGAGCGTTGCAAAGCCCATCGCGCCGAACAGGTGCGCACGCGCGGCCCGGGTGGCCTCGATCGCGATCCCCTGCCCTTCGACACCCTCTGCGACGGCCCAGCCCAGTTCCACTTCGGGGTCACCGAATTCGTGGTTCAGTACCACCGCGCCAACAGCGTGGCCCTGCTTGTCGTCGGCAGTCCATGAGCCAAAGCCGCGCAGCGGCCAGGAGGCGACGATCTGGCAGAAGTCCAGCCAGGCCTCTTCGCGCGCCTCATCGTCGGCAGCTGCGGGGTCGGCATCGATCAGAAACCGGGCATAGATCGGAAAATCGTCGATGCGCGGGGCACGCAGTCGCAGGCGTTCGGTGGCGATCACCGGAACCAGCGCGGCGAAGCGTTCGGCCTGCACAGCGGCGGGGCCAGTCGGCGGGGCTTCCCAGGGACGGATCATTGCCACGTCCCCGGCGCCGGGTGGCGATAGACATGATAGTCGCCATCCGGATCGGCGACCGTCGTTTCGCGGGTGGCCCCCAGCCGCAGGGCAAGCGCCTCGGACCGACTGTTGGCCACGTCGATATAGCTGATCAGCGGGCGGGGCGAGATGCGGGCGTGATAATCGGCGCGGGCGGCCAGCGCGGCCTCCTGCCCATAGCCCTTTCCCTCGAAGCCGTCGTAAAGATGCCAGGCGAGTTCGGGTTCGTCCCAGCCATCGTGGTAGATGACGCCTACCCGGCCGACGAACTCACCCGCCTTGGTGTCGACCGAATAGAACCCGTACCCTCGCAGAGCCCAGTGGCCGATGTTGGCCAGAAGCCCGCGCCAGACCCAGCGACGTTCCAGCTTGCCGCCGACATAGCGGGTCCTTGGGCTGTCGTTGAAGGCAAGCATGGTCGGAAAGTCCGCCTCGCGCGGTTCGCGCAGGATCAGGCGGTTGGTGGTCAGGGCTGGGATCGGCAGCGGGAAGGCGTAGGTCATGCTGCCCCCTTGCGATGGCGCCAGACAAGATCGCCCGCGTCCTGGACCGGCGCATTGGGATCGAGGACCGCGCCAAGGCGACGGGCCACGGCTTGCGATGCAAGGTTCTCGGGACCGGCATAGCTGACCAGGCTTGGCAGGGGCAGGTTGGCGAAGGCCCAGTCGCGCAGGGCGCGCGCCGCCTCGGTCGCGAAACCCTGGCCCTCGTGGCCTTCGTAAAGCTGCCAGCCAAGCTCGGACTCGGGGAAAAGGGGGCCCGCGTTGATCTCGACCACACCGACCGCTTCGTCCGTGTCCGTCCGTGTCACCGTCAGCCCGCCATGGCCGAACAGCGACCAGCAGGCAATCTCATGGCAGAACATCCCCCAGGCGGCACGTTCGTCGAACGGCCCACCCATACCCTGCGACCGCGTCGACGCCATGAACGCGGCATAGGCCGGGAAATCGGCCGCGATCATGGGGCGAAGCGTCAGGCGCGGAGTATGAAGCGTCGGGGAATGCATCACTTCTTCCGCATCAGCCCCGACAGGCCCGCAGGCAGGGTGATCCCGCGCGGAAGGCCGCCTAGACCCGGCGGCAGGCCGCCGCCCATGCCTCCAAGACCACCCTGCATGCCCTTGGCCATTTCGGCCAGCTCGTCGGGCGACATCTTGGACGGGTCGGGCATGCCACCCTTGCCAAGGAACTGCTTGACCATGTTCTTCATCATGCCGCCCTTGCCCATCTTCTTCATCATGTCCGCCATCTGCTTGTGCTGTTTCAGCAAGCGGTTGAGATCGGCAACGTCGAGGCCAGCCCCGGCAGCGATGCGCTTCTTGCGGGAGGCGGCAAGGAGATCGGGGTTCGCGCGTTCCTTCTTGGTCATCGAGTTGATGAGCGCGATCTGGTGGCGCAGCATCTTGTCGTTCAGGCCCGCAGCCTCGGCCTGGGCGGACATCTTGCCCATGCCCGGCATCATGCCCATCAGGCCCTGCATCCCGCCCATCTTCAGCATCTGGTCGAGCTGCATCTTCAGGTCGTTCATGTTGAACAGACCCTTGGCAAAGCGCTTGGCCATGCGTTCGGCCTG
>JALOTD010000015.1 GCA_025458105.1 Tabrizicola sp.
CGACAGGATCTGGTAGGTGGACCGGATCGTCGACTGGCACTTGCCGCGCCAGGAGACGAATTCCTGCGCCAGCGGGTCAGCCATTTCGACCGGGGTCGAGTTCAGGCTGAAGAAGCCGGGCAGCGCGTTCGCGTAAAGCGTCGCGAACTCGGGCGAGCCGACCCATTCCAGGAACACTTTCGCAGCCTCGGCATTCGGCGACTTGGCGTTCAGCCCGATGGCGATGTCGGTGTGGTCCGAGATGTAGCAGGTATCCCCGGCGGCCGCGACCGGCGGCGGGAAGGCGCCCATCTTGAAGGTGGCCTGGGTGTTAAAGCCCGAGATTTCCCACGAGCCGGCGGGATAGATCGCGGCACGGCCGAGGGTGAACAGGTTCTGGCTGTCCGGGTAGGTCTGCGCCTCGAACCCGTCGCCCAGATAGTCCTTCCAGCGGGCCAGTTCGGCAAAGGGCGCAACCCAGGCCTCATCGGTCAGCTTTTGTTCGCCCTTGATGAGCGCCAGACGCCCCTCTTCGCCCTTCCAGTAGTTCGGTCCGATGTTGTTGTAGCCCATCGTGGCGGCTTCCCACTGGTCGTTGGTGCCCATCGCCATCGGGATGTAGGTGCCATCGGCCTTGATCTTGTCGAGCGCGGCGAAGAATTCGTCGCGGGTGGTGGGAACGGCGATGCCAAGCGCCTCGAACGCGTCGGCGTTGTAGATGAAGCCGTGGATCACCGAGGCCATCGGCACGCAGAAGGTGGCGGAGCCGTCATCGGTCTGCCAGGCGGATTTGGCGACCGGCGAGAAATTGGCCATGGAGGCGAGGCCCGAGAGGTCGGCCAGGTGACCCTGGTTATAAAGCTCAAGCGAGGCGTCGAAAGGGCGGCAGGTGATCAGGTCACCGGCGCTGCCAGCGGCGAGTTTCGAGTTGAGCGCGGCGTTGTATTCGGCGGGCGCGGTGGGCGCGAAGACGACCTTGATGTCGGGGTGCTGCGCCTCGAACGCCGGGATGATCGTGTCCTGCCAGATGGTCAGGTCGTCGTTGCGCCAGCTTTCGATGGTCAGCGTGGTTTCGGCAAGGGCCGCGCTGCCCAGCAAGGTGCTGGTCAGAAGCGCCAGTTTGAAGATTTTGGTCATTGGCAGTCTCCCTGTTGTTTGGGCGTTTCGCCCGTTTGATTTTCGTTCATGTCTTCATGGCCTGCGCGAGATGGCCCCCGGAGTCCCGGATGCGGGCCTGGGCCGCGTCGGGCGTTGCTCCGCGCGCCACCAGGACCGCCGGTTTCACCGCGCCGTTCGTGCGGTTCAGGGCAACCCGGGCAATGCCGGTGTCCACTCCGGCGACCTGGGCCACGATGCGGGCGGCGCGGTCGCGCAGTTTGGCGTTGTCGGCCACGACGTTGACCATCATCCCGTCGTGGACATGGCCAAGCATGACCCCAAGCGACACCGAAATGAGGTTCAGCGCCACCTTCTGTGCCGTGGCCGCGCCAAGGCGGGTGGACCCGGCCACGATTTCCGCCCCGGTGTCGAGGAGGACGGGCACGTCGGCTGCACGCAGAAGGGGCGCGTCCGGGACGTTGGCGATGCCGACGGTCTGGACCCCGGCCTTTGCGGCCAGATCACAGACGGCAAGCGTGTAAGGCGTGGAGCCGGAGGCCGAGACGGCAATCATGAGGTCGCCCTTTGCCAGCCCGGCGCGGGCGAAATCGGCCGCGGCGAGGGAAGGATCATCCTCGACCCCGCCGGTCATCTTGAGAAGCGCCCCAGCCCCACCCGCGAACAGCATCGGCGTGCGATCGACGGGAATGCCGAAGGTGCCCAGAAGCTCCAGACAGTCGGCGAGCGCCATCAGGCCCGAGGACCCCGCGCCCGCATAGGCAAGCTTGCCGCCGTTTTGCAGCGTGCGCGCGGCACGGGTGGCGGCCTCTTCCAGCGCGTGCAGGGCGGGACGGACGGCGGCCAGCGCACCTTCCTGCGCCGCAAGCGCCCGGGCCAGCACCTGACCCGCCGGGGCCAGATGCAGCCCGGATGCCAGTGGATGCAAAGCCTCAGTCGGTCGGTCGGCCATATGATTCCCCCTGAGACAGACAATGCCAAAACAATACCACTTGTAAAGAGCCTTGTTGAAAACGGCTGATTGTGGAAGTTTGCGGGCCTTTGGATGATACCACTTTTCAAATGGTCTTGTTTTGGTATTGTGTTGCCACGGAGGATTCGGATGCCGCTTTTCCTGGGGATCGATGGCGGGGGAACCGGCTGCCGCGCGGCGGTGGCGGATTCCTTCGGTCGTATTCTGGGAACCGGCGTCGCGGGCCCGGCGAACATTGCCAGCGATCTGGCGGGGGCCAGCCAAAGCATTCTTGAGGCGACCAAGCAGGCCCTGGCGGAAGCGGGAGGGCTTGCGGCACCGGCTGACCTCATGGCCGGTCTGGGCCTGGCCGGTGCAAATGCGGCGGGTGTTGCTGACCGCTTGCGGGAAACCCTGCCCTTTGCCCGGCTTCGGATCGAGACCGACGCGGTGGCCGCGGTCAAGGGTGCGCTGGGCGGTGATGACGGGATCGTGGCCGCGCTGGGCACCGGCTCGGTCTTCGCCAGCCAGCGGGGCGGTCAGATCCGGCAGATCGGGGGCTGGGGGCTGGTCCTGGGGGATGATGGCAGCGGGGCGCGTCTGGGGCGCGGGCTTCTGGCGGCGGCGCTGGGGGCGGTCGACGGGTATCGCGCGATGACGCCGCTTTTGGCCGAGGTTCTGCGCGAGCAAGGCGGGGCCGAGGGGGTGATTGCCTTCTCGCTGCGTGCGCGCCCGGCAGAGTTTGCAGCACTGGCGCCCCGCATCGTGGGATCAAGGGACCCGGTGGCCCAGGAGCTTGTGGCAGAGGCGGTGGAGGATGTGGCGCGGTCAATTGCGCTGCTCCAGGGCGGCGCGCCCTTGCCGGTGACCTATCTGGGCGGGCTTGGCCCGACCTATGCGACGCGGCTGGGGGGCCGCTGGGCGGTGCGGGAGCCGTTGGGCAGCGCGCTGGACGGGGCGCTGCTTCTGGCGCGAGAGGCAGCGTGATGGAGGGGCTGTTCTCCTCGGAAGGGTTCGCGGACGGTGCGGGGCCGTTGTATCTGCAGCTGCAGCGGCGGATTGCGGACGCGATGGCTCAGGGTGTGCTGGCCCCGGGGGCAAGTCTGCCGGCCGAGCGGGATATTGCGGCGATGACCGGCCTTAGCCGCGTGACGGTGCGCAAGGCGATCGAGGCGCTGGTGGCGCAGGGGCACCTGGTGCAAAGGCGGGGGTCGGGGACCTTCATCGCGCCAAGGGTCGAGCGGCTGGAGCAGGCGCTGTCGTTGCTGACAAGCTTTACTGAAGACATGGCGCGGCGCGGCAAGTCCGTGGAATCGGTCTGGATCAGCCGGTCCGTCCAGGCGCCGACGCCGGAAGAGGTCATGGCGCTGGGGCTTGGCGCGGGCGACCGGGTGGCGCGGCTGGAACGGGTCAGGCGGTCGGACGGGGTGCCGCTGGCAATCGAACGCGCCTCGCTGCCTACGCAGGTCCTGCCGGACCCAGAGGCCGTTGGAAGCTCGCTTTATGCCTTGTTAGAGACGTTTGGACAGCGCCCGGTGCGCGCGGTGCAACGGATTTCGGCGGCAAACCTCGGGCCGCGGGATGCCGAGCTGCTGGGGGTCAGTCCCGGTGCGGCGGGCCTGCGGATCGAGCGGATTGGCTATCTGGCAAGCGGCCGCGTGGTGGAATTCACGCGGTCGCTTTACCGTGGTGATGCGTACGATTTTGCGGTGGAGCTGAAGCTTTCGCCCGAGACGGAAAGGCAGACGGCATGACCAGTCACATGGCCCGCGAAGTGGCCGAAATCCCCGAAGCGGCCCAGCGGTTTCTGTCGCAGTCGGCAAATGCGGTGGCGCGAGCGGCAGAGGCGATGCGCAAGGCCGACCCGGGCCTGTTGGTGACGGTCGCAAGGGGCTCGTCCGATCACGCGGCGACTTACCTGAAATACGCGGTGGAACTCTTGGCGGGTGTGCCGGTGGCCAGCGTCGGCCCATCTGTCGCGAGCATTTACCAAAGGCCACTTAGGCTGGGCCGGGCAGCCTGCGTCGGAATTTCGCAGTCAGGACAAAGCCCGGACATCGTGGAGATGATGCGGGCGGCAGGCGCGGGCGGGGCGCTGACAGTGGCGATTACCAATCACGCGGAAAGCCCGTTGGCGCTGGGTTCAGCCCATTGCCTTGCGCTGCAATCTGGCACGGAGCAGAGCGTTGCGGCGACCAAGACCTTTGTTGCCAGCGTTCTGGCAGGCCTTGCGCTTTTGGCGGAGTGGCAAGAGGACGCCGCCCTTCGAACCGCCGTGGCAGGGTTGCCAGAGGCTTTTGCCCGGGCGCTGAAGTTGGACTGGCAGCCCTTGGCCGCGCGGCTGGTGCGGGCGCAGTCACTGTATGTGCTGGGCCGTGGACCTGCCTTTGCCATCGCCAATGAAGCGGCGCTGAAGTTCAAGGAAACCTGCGGTCTGCATGCCGAGGCCTTCTCGGCGGCAGAGGTCCTGCATGGACCCAGCGCGATTGTGCAGGCGCAGTTTCCGGTGCTGGCGCTGGGGGTCGAGGATGCCGCCCTGCCCCGGTTGGTTGATACGGCAAACCGGCTGGTGGCGCAGGGGGCCGATGTGTTCCTGACCGGGGCGAATGTGGAGGGGGCGACGCGACTTCCGTCCGTGCCGGGACTGCACCCTTTATGCGCGCCCTTAGTGCTGTCCGTCAGCTTTTATGCGTTCATCGAGGCTCTCGCGCGGCGGCGCGGGTTCGACCCCGACGTGCCGCCGCATTTGCGCAAGGTGACCCAGACGGTATGAGCGCACAGGTCTTTACCGGGGCGCAGGTCTTTGACGGTGCCCGCTTCGTCCCCGGCCCCTTGCGGGTGGTAGAGGGTGTCGTCACCGATCCTGGCCCGGGGCAGGAGGTGCGGCTAGACGGGGGGTATCTGGCCCCCGGTTTCCTTGACCTGCAGGTGAATGGCGCGGGCGGGCGGATGGTGGATGGTCAGTGTACTGCCGACTGGCTGGCCGAGATGTGCGCCATTCATGCCCGGCTGGGGGCGACCGGGATCCTGCCGACGCTGATCACGGATACTCCGGACGCAACGGCTGCAGTGATTGCCGCGGGGGTCGAGGCGGCACAGCGTCAGGTGCCGGGGTTTCTGGGTCTGCATCTGGAGGGGCCGCATCTGGACCGAAGGCGCAAGGGTGCGCATGACCCTGCCCTGATCCGCCCGATGGAAGAGGTGGACTTGCAGCGCCTGCTGGCGGCAGCAAGGCAGCTGCCGACCCTGATGGTGACGCTGGCCCCGGCAAGCGCAACCGCAGAGCAGATCGGCCGCCTGGCGGCGGCTGGCGTGGTAATCAGCCTGGGGCATTCCGACTGCTCGCACGACGAAGCCAAGGCCGCCATGGCAGCGGGGGCCAGTTGCGTGACGCACCTTTTCAACGCGATGAGCCAGCTGGGCAACCGCGACCCCGGGCTGGTGGGTGCCGCCCTGACCGGGCCGGTTCATGCCGGTTTGATTGCCGACGGCATCCATGTCGCCCCCGAAACGATCCGCATCGCGATGGCCGCAAGTGACCGGCTGTTCCTGGTCAGCGATGCGATGGCGGCGGCAGGAAGTGACCTGACAGAGTTCACCCTGAACGGCCGCCGCATCCTGCGCCGGGAGGGGCGGTTGACCCTGGACGACGGCACGCTGGCCGGGGCCGACCTGACCCTGCCTCGGGCTGTCAGTGTGATGGTCGGTCTGGGCACGCCGGTTGAAACCGCGCTGGCCATGGCAACCTCACGTCCTGCCAGATGCCTCGGGCGGCCGGACCTGGGCCAGCTTCGGGCCGGGGCGCGTGCGGATATGGTGCATCTGGGACCGGACTTTTCGCTGCGGTCCGTCTGGCGCAGCGGAAAGCGCATCGCCTGAGGGACTGCGGCAGGACTACGACCTTTCCCTCAAATCCGACAGGTTAAGCAGGCGTAAAGGCTGGTGCTGCTATTGCTGGGTTTGGGTGTGTAAACGGGTGATGTGGAATGGCCGGGCCAAGCAATGGCGCGCCAGTCATCATCAAGCGGAAGAAGGTCGTCCAAGGCGGCGGTCACCATGGCGGGGCCTGGAAGGTGGCCTACGCCGATTTTGTGACGGCGATGATGGCCTTCTTTCTGTTGATGTGGCTTTTGAACGCGACAACAGAGCAACAGCGCAAGGGGATTTCGGATTACTTCAATCCGACTATCCCGGTGAACCGCATTTCCGGCGGGGGCGACGGTGCCTTTGGCGGTGACAGCATGTTTACCGAGGAAACCATGTCCTATTCTGGAACCGGCGCGCTGGAGCGCAAGGTGGCGGCTGCCTCGGCCAACGACGAAGGCGAAGAGGCCGGAACCGGCGAAGGCGGCACCGGAAAGGCTCCGTCCGAACTTGAGGATGTTGAAAAGGCTCTTCTGGCCCGCGGCGGCGAAAGCAACACGATGGAGCAGCTTTTGCGCCATGTCGTCACCCGCGTCACGGACGAAGGCCTGGTGATCGAGATTTTCGATTTGCCCGATGCGGCTTTGTTCAAGGGCGAAACTTCGGAGCCCAGTCAGGTGACGCTGGCGATGGCCGCGCTTCTGGCCGAAGTCCTGAACCTGACGACGAATGAAATCGCGGTGAACGGCCATCTGAAGGCCTATCCGGTCACCCTGATCGACAATCCGGTGTGGGACCTGTCCGCCGATCGGGCGCAGGCGATGCGGGGCTTGCTGGAAAGTGCCGGTATCGCCGCCGATCGCATGCAGCGAATTGGCGGGTTCGCCGACCGCAAACCGGTGACCCAGGACCCTGCGGCGATCCGGAACAACCGGATCGAGGTGATCCTCTTGCGGCGAGACCGATGAAATAGATCGAATTTTATCCGTTAGGCCAATCTTAAGGCGCGCCCGTGCAGCTTGGACCTATCCGGGACCAAAGCAGCAGAAAGGCGCTTTGACATGACCATTTCCTCCTCGCTGTCGGCGGGTGTGGCGGGCCTGAACGCGAATGCCTCGCGGCTTGCATCGATTTCCGACAACATCGCCAACTCCTCGACTTTCGGCTACAAGCGCGCGCAGACGGATTTCACCAGCATGGTGATCTCGTCGACCCGCGGCACCAGCTCCTATTCCGCGGGGGGCGTGCGGGCCTCGACCGTCCGGCTGATCGACGAACGGGGCGACCTGATCGGCACAGGGCACCCGCTGGACCTGGCCATCTCCGGGCGCGGGATGCTGCCGGTGATCAACGAGGTGTCGCTGGGCAACGCGCTGTCCAACACGCCGCTTCTCATGACACGGACCGGCAGCTTCCGCACTGATGCCGACGGGGTGCTGAAGACCGATTCAGGGTTGGTCCTGCTAGGTTGGCCCGCGAACGCCGACGGGTCGATCCCGCCCCGCCCGCGCGACACCATCGCGGGGCTGGAGCCAGTGGTGATCAACACCAACCAGACGGCGGGCGACCCAACGACCATGATGAATCTGGGTGTCAACCTGCCGGCAACCTACACCTATGCCGGGTCCACCGCCGTACCGCCCCCTCTGTCAGTTGAATACTTCGGCAACCTCGGCACCTCAGAGTCGTTGGAGGTCACCTTCATTCCCACCGTCCCCGCGACAGGATCGTCGAACACCTGGACCATGCAGCTGCGCGACAGTGCTTCGGGTGGGGCGCTGATCGGCGAATACACGCTGACCTTCGACGATTCGCGTGGCGCAGGGGGCACGCTGGCCTCGGTGACCGTGGTATCGGGCGGCGCCTACAACGCGGCGGACGGTACCCTTGCGTTGACCGTGGGCGGCGGACCGATGACCGTGGCGATCGGGCGGCTTGGCGATCCCAATGGCCTGACCCAGCTGTCGGACAGCTTTGCCCCGGTGTCGATCAGCAAGAACGGCTCACCCGTCGGCAACCTGACCACGATCGAGGTGGACGAGAACGGCTATGTGAACGCAACCTACAACACCGGATTTACCAAGCGGCTTTACCAGATTCCGCTGGTCGACATTCCAAACCCGAACGGCCTGGTAGCGCTTTCGAACCAGACCTACCAGGTCTCGCCAGAGTCGGGATCGTTCTTCCTGTGGGATGCGGGCTCGGGCCCGACCGGGTCGATCCAGGGCTATGCGCGCGAAGGGTCGAAGACCGATGTCGCGGCGGAACTGACCAACCTGATCCAGACCCAGCGCGCCTATTCGTCGAACGCCAAGGTCATCCAGACCGTGGACGAAATGTTGCAGGAAACCACAAACATCAAGCGGTGATAGGCGATGAGCATCACCTCCGCCCTGGGTTCCGCGCTGACGGGACTGTCGGCCGCGTCGCGGCAGGCCGAAATCCTGTCGTCGAACGTGGCCAACGCCACGACCCCCGGCTATGCCCGCCGGGTGGTTGGCCTGAGTGCCGCTGTTCTCGCAGGAACCGGCCAGGGCGTGCAGGTGACCGGCATCTCGCGCGATGTAGACATCAAGCTTCTGGGCGAGCGGCGCCTCGCGCAGGCCGGGGACGGCGACCGCGCGCTCCGGGCCGAGTTTCTGGGCCGGGTGGAGCAGGCGCTGGGCACGCCCGACAGTCCGGGGTCGCTTGCGGCGCGGCTGGCCGCCTTTGACACTGCCCTGATGGAGGCTGCGGCGCGCCCCGATGCGCTGGCGCGGCTTTCTTCGGTTGCGTCGACGGCAACGGCGCTGACCCAAGGGTTGGCGGCGGCCACGAACAGCATCCAGTCCGCCCGCACCACGGCAGACCGCCGCATCGGCGAGGAAGTGACCAAGCTCAACTCTACCCTTTCCCAGCTGCAGGAGATCAACGCGAACCTGCGGTCCTTCACTGGGGCGGGTCGCGATATCTCGGCGCTTCTGGACGAACGGCAGCGGTTGGTCGACACGATTTCCACCATCATCCCGGTCCGCGAAGTCCCGCGCGAGATGAACCAAATCGCGCTCTTCACCGCGGGCGGCGCCCCGCTCCTGGAAGGATTCCCCGTCACCTTCGGTTTTACTCCGGTCCACACCGTCACGCCCGAGATGAGCCAGGCCCTGGGCGGGTTGTCAGGGATCACGATCAACGGACGGCCCTATGACACGGCGGGCTCTGGCAGCCCGATCCTTGGGGGCACGCTCGGCGCGCTGTTCGCGGTGCGGGACGAGCTGGCAGTCACCGCACAGGGCAAGCTTGACGCGGTCGCGCGCGACCTGGTGGAGCGGTTTTCCTCCGCCGGGCTGGACCCGACGCTGCTGCCGGGCGATCCGGGGCTGTTCACCGATGCGGGCGGGGCCTTCGTTGCCACCAACGAGACCGGCCTTGCGGGCCGTTTGCGCCTGAATGCCGCCGCCGATCCGGTCCAGGGCGGAGCGCTGTTCCGGCTGCGCGACGGGCTGGGTGCGGCGACCGAAGGCCCGCCGGGCAACGGCGCGCTTCTGTCGGAATTGCACGGGGCGCTGTCGGCGGCCCGGCCCTTGGCCTCGACAGCCTTTGCCGCGGGCACCCGGAGTTTTGCGGCCTTGGCGGGGGATGTGATGTCCGACGCCTCTGCCCTGCGGCTGTCGGCGCAGGCCGAACAAAGCTTTGCCGCCGCCAAGCTGACCGCGCTGTCCGATCTTGAGGCGCAGAACGGCATCGACACCGACCAGGAGATGCAGGCGCTTCTGGTCATCGAAAAGAACTATTCCGCCAATGCAAAGGTGATCCAGGCCGTGAGCGACATGATCGACACCCTGATCAGGCTGGGCGCATGACCCGGATTTCCGTCGGCGATGCCAGTCTGACCAACATCCTCGCCCGCCAGGGGGCCGAGCTGCGCGGCCAGGTGCAGCGCGCCTCGCAGGAGGTGGCGACGGGTCGGCATGCCGATCTGAGCCGCACGTTGAAGGGCGATCTGTCGCCGCTTCTGGCCATCGACGCGAGCCTGTCGCGGCTGGCGGCCTATGGCGGGACGACGACAGATCTCGCGGCGCAGGCGCAGGCGCAGCAGGCGGCATTGAGCGGGCTATCGCAGTTGGCTGCAGGGATCACGACGACGCTTCTGGGGTCGCGGGATTTCCCGACACCGGCGCAGATCAACGCCTCGGCCGCGGATGCGCGGGGGCGGCTCGGCTCGGCGGTTGGGCTTCTGAACAGCCAGATCGGCGGGCGCGCGGTCTTTGCCGGGGTTGAGACCGGGACGGTACCCTTGGGCGCGGTCGAGGACATGCTGACCGCACTGGAAACTGCGGCTGTCGGGGCGACGACGGCAGGCCAGGTGGCGGCGGCGGTGACAAACTGGTTCGATGACCCATTGGGCTATGGCGCCTTCTATCAGGGGGGCGATCCGCTGACCCCGGTTGCGATTGCGCCGGGAGAGACGGCGGAGCTGTCGACCACCGCGATGGACCCGGCGATCCGCAAGACGCTCGCGGGTTTTGCAATGGCGGCCCTCTTGGACCGGGGCATGCTGGCTGGCAACCCGGAGGAGCGGGCGCGGCTGGCGCAGACCGCCGGGCAGACACTGTTGACCGGCGAGGACGCCCGGATCGATCTTGCGGCGCGGCTGGGCACAGTCGAAGGCCGGATCGAGGCCGCGCGCACCCGCAACGCAGCCGAGGAGACCGCTTTGGGCATCCTGCGGTCCGACATCGGGTCGGCAGACCCGTACGAGGCCGCGACGCGGCTGGAGACCGCCCGCAACCAGCTGGAATCGCTGTATCTCGTCACCGCCCGCGTCTCGCGCCTTAGCCTTACGGAGTTCCTGAGATGATCCGCTTTCTTCTGGCCCTGTTCCTGTCGGTGACCGCCGCCTCAGCCGAGGCTGTGCGGATCAAGGATCTGGTCGAATTCGACGGCGTGCGCGGCAACGATCTGGTGGGTTACGGGCTGGTCGTGGGCCTGAACGGCACCGGCGACGGCATCCGCAACGCGCCCTTCACCGAAGAAATCATGGCGAACCTCTTGGAGCGGCTGGGGGCCAACGTGACCGGCGAGGAGTTCCGCCCGAAGAACGTGGCGGCAGTCTTCGTGACCGCGCAACTGCCGCCCTTTGCAAGGGCGGGGGGTCGGATCGACGTGACGGTCTCGGCCATCGGCGATGCAAAAAGCCTTCTGGGGGGCACGCTGGTGATGACGCCCCTGAACGGCGCGGACGGGCAGATCTATGCCGTGGCGCAGGGGACGATCATCGCGGGTGGGATTACCGCCGAGGGCGATGCTGCGCGCGTGACGCAAGGGGTGCCGACGGCGGGAGTGATCCCGTCGGGTGCGCGGGTGGAGCGCGAGGTGGAGTTCGACTTCGCGGGCCTGCCGATGCTGCGCATGGCGCTGAAATCGGCCGACTTCACCACGGCAGAGCGGATCGAGCGGGCGGTGAACGCGGAATTCGGCGGTCGGGTGGCCGAGATGCTGGATTCGGGCACTGTGGCCATCGACATCGCGGCAGCGGGGATGCGGTCCCCGGCCCATGTGCTGGCACGGCTGGAGGGCATTCTGGTCGAACCCGAAACGCGCGCGCGGGTGGTGGTGGACCAAAGGTCGGGGACGATTGTCATGGGGGCGGATGTGCGGATCAGCCGGGTCGCGGTGGCGCAGGGCAACCTGACGCTGCGGGTCGAGGAAAGCCCTCTGGTGGTGCAGCCGAACCCGTTCAGCGAAGGCGAGACGGTCATGGTGCCGCGCAGCAATGCCGAGATCGGCAAGACCGGCACGGGGCTGGCAGAAGTTCGCGGCGGGACAGATCTGGCGGAAGTGGTGGCGGGGCTGAACGCGCTGGGCGTGGCACCGCACGACATGATCGACATCCTGAAAAGCATCAACGCGGCAGGGGCGCTGCATGCAGAGTTCGTGGTGAACTAGGGCGGGGTTTCGCTGCGCTGGCTGTTCGCAGATCTAGGTGGGTGCAAGCGTGCGGAGCGAGCGGGCTGTGTGCGCCCGCAGCGCCTTGGCAACCGGGTCATCATTTCGGTCATGCCATGTGGCCAGACGGCCATGAAGCCATGGATCATCCAAAGCGCAGGACAGGGCAATCTGACCTAGGGCCACGGCCCAGCGGGCCCGACCGCCATGACTTGCGCGGTCTGCTGCTAGGTCCCAAAGGCGGGACCGAGTCGGCGCGGCAAGGGCAATCCGCTCGGCCTCTGCCAGGGCGGCGTCGGAGCCGTCCCGACCGGCGACGATGTCCAAAAGGGGCTTTGCCGCCTCATGATCGCCGGGTGTCAGCGCAAGGGCAGTGCGAAAGGCTAGCTCGGCCCCGGCGTCATCACCGCCCGACAACCGCAAAGTCCCAAGAAGTCTTGCCTTTTCAGCGTCCTGGGGGTCCAGTTCGAATGCTGCTTCACCCAGCGCCAAGGCCTTGGCTGGCAGAAGGCCCGGATCTTTTGCTGCTCGCGCTAGCGTATCGGCCTTGGTGATGGACCGGAAACCCTCAAGAGACCCGGCAGCATCGGCTACGACCACCAGCCATTGCATCGCGGCGATGGCCCGACGCTCGGCCGCCGTCTGGGTTTCCGTTCGACCGGATCCAAGTTGGGCCAGCCGCCAGGCCACCTGGGCCGTGATCGTTTCACCCGCACTCGCAGCACTGTTCCGGAGGGGCGGCACAAAGACCCGTCGCCTTCCCCGGCCCCTGGCATCTGCCAGCACTGCGCGCAGAGTGTCTGGATCGGCATGAATCGTCTGCACCTCCGGTGTCCAGACGGGTGTTGCAAACCGTCGCGAAACACGGTTCAGGGCGGTATCCTCTGCTACTCTCAATCCGGGCGGGAACTGACCGCATTGCGTCAAATGCCAGCGTGCATAGGAGAGACCATAGTGCTGAACCAGGCGCGCTGGCGTGTCCGGGGCACGGTTGGCATAGGTCAGGCCGGTGGCAATCTGTGCAAAAAGGCCCGCGCCATCCGGCGGCGCGATGGCGCTGGACACGACAGCAGCCCCGGCCCGGTGATGCCGCAGCCGGGACGAGACCCAGCCGGGTCGGGCAAGGCAATCCCCGGCGAGAAAGGCGACAAAGGGCGCACGGCTGGCCGCCACACCGATATTGCGCGCCGCGCCGACGAACAGCGGTGTCTTGCAAGTCACCAGTCGGATGCGATCGGCAACCGGGGCCATGTCACGCAGAACCTCACCTCCACCCGAGTTCACCACAACGATTTCGGTTGCGGTGTCCTGATCCAACAGCGACCGGACGGCGGGCAGCAGGCCCGGCTGGCTTTGGTAGCCGATCACGATGGTCACAAGGTCAGCATGGGCGACGGCGCTGCCTTCGGCGAGAGTCGCATCCGGCGGCGCGACACGGCGCCAGGCGGCATCGGGTGCCTTCAGGTCGGCAGTGGCGCGCCCGGCGTCCTCCGCCAGGGCGGCAATCACCGGGCTGTCGGGCAGACTGGCAGCAAGGCGGGCAATGTCGGCAGCCGCCGATACGCAATCGCCTTCTGCCACCAAGGCCTCGGCGCGCATGAGCCGGGGCAAAATGTCATCCGGATCTTGATCCAGCGCGGCGGTCGTCTCCGGGATCACCGAACTGGTCAGCCCGGCCTGCAAGGCAAGTCGAAGGGACAGAAGCCACAAATCGTGGTCCTGCGGACTGTCCTTATGCAAATCCCGCAGCACATGGTGCGCGGCAGTCTGGCCCTGGCGCTGCGCGGATCTTGCGGCGCGCAAGAACCGGTTGGGATAGGGATCGGGCCGGATTTCGCCCAAGGCTCCCGGATCAGGCGACCAAAGGCCGTGATCCTCGATGAACGGCGGCAGGAAATTGCGGTCAGCCGTCAGTGGCTGCAGAACCATCCCGCGTTCATCGGCCAGATAGTCGTAGCCCATGTCCTGGAAGCGGCGTTCCTGATCAGCGGCGGCATAGAGATCGCGCCGGAGCTTGCGGCGGGCAGGCAATGCCATGCGCAGGTGGTAGAGGTTTATCCGGGCATCACGCAGCGCAAACCCCGCCCCGTCCCCGATGATCGACCCATGCAGCGCGGCAGAAGGATCGATCCGCCCGGCCTCGATCGGACATAAGACCACCTTCTGCTTGCCGCCCCAGGGACCGTCCACGCGGAAGTGGCCAGGATCGAACATCTCACACGTGCGGAAGGCCCAGACAAAGCGCCGCCCCTGCGCGACCAGTCCAGGCAGCACATCGGCGAAGCCACGCTCCAGACGTTCGTCGGGGTCTGCTGTCAACAGCCAGCTTGCTCCAAGCTCCCGGGAAGCGGTGATCAACCGGTTGCGCCGTGTCGGTTCGTCGGTCAGCGCGGCATCGGCACTTCGGTCATCCCAAGCGACATAGCCGTGGATGCCGGGACGCAGGTTTTCCAGAAGGTCGGGCACCAGATGAGCGTCATAGCGATATGAGAACAGAGCCAGCACCAGCGGCTCGTCACGGTCAGGCTGTCGGAAGAGCTGGTGTTCAAGCATGGGATTCAAGCAAAAGAAGCAATCTCGCCGATCCTAAGACGCGGGACGTTTCGCGCAAGGCGGGTTGTCCCGGTTGACCCTACCCGGAGCGGGGCGTAATCCGGATGCAACCCCAGAAGAGAGCATGATCTTGGCCATTCATCTGCATCAGAACGACCTTCCCGACCACCTGATCCTGGGGCCGGTCGTTGCCATCGACACCGAAACCATGGGGCTGGATCCGCGCCGCGACCGGCTGTGCGTGGTTCAGCTGTCCGACGGATCGGGTGACGCGCATCTGGTGCAGATCGCCAAAGGCCATACCCGCGCGCCAAACCTGGAACGTCTTCTGGCTGACGCGGGCACGCTGAAGCTGTTTCACTATGGCCGGTTCGACATCGCGGTGTTGAAAAAGGCCTTTGGGGTGACGACTGCCCCGGTCTGGTGCACCAAGATCGCGTCGAAGCTGGTGCGGACCTTTACCGACCGGCATGGGTTGAAATACCTGCTGGCCGATCTGGTGGGCGTCGATGTGTCGAAGCAGCAGCAGACCAGCGATTGGGGGGCCGAGGAGCTGACCGAGGCGCAAAGGGAATATGCGGCCTCGGACGTGTTGTACCTGCACCAGCTGAAGGCCGAGCTTGAGGCGCGGCTGGCCCGCGAGGGGCGCACCGATCTGGCGCAGCGCTGTTTCGACTTTCTGCCCACTCGGGCGGAACTTGACCTCCTGGGCTGGGAGGACACGAATGACATCTTCCTCCACTGACTTTCTCGCCACCGGGAGGCGCGTCATCCGGCGCGAGGCAGAGGCGCTGGGCGTTCTGGCCGAAAGCCTGGGAGACAGCTTTTCCTCTGCAATCGGGCTTTTGATGGCGGCGAAGGGCCGGATCATCGTCTCGGGCATGGGAAAGTCCGGGCATATCGCGCGGAAGATCGCGGCGACCTTTGCCAGCACCGGAACGCCCGCGCATTTTGTCCATCCGGCCGAAGCAAGCCACGGCGACCTGGGAATGGTGGCGGAAGGCGATGTGCTGATCGTGCTCTCGAATTCGGGAGAAACGCCGGAGCTTGCGGATATCCTGGCACATGCCAAGCGGTTCGGCATCCCCTTGATCGGGGTTGCCAGTCGTGACGGATCAACCCTGATGCGACAGGCAGATGTGGCGATCCTGCTGCCCCTGGTGCCAGAGGCCTGCGAAAAAGGCATCGTGCCGACGACCAGCACCACGATGATGTTGGCGCTGGGCGACGCACTGGCGATTGCGCTGATGGAACACCGGGCCTTCACGCCTGATCATTTCCGCATGTTCCATCCTGGCGGCAAGCTGGGGGCAAGGCTTCTGCGGGTTCGCGATCTGATGCATGATGACCCGCCGCTGGTGGCAGAAACCTTGCCGATGGGCGAGGCGCTGCTGGAGATCACGCGCCGGGGCTTTGGTGTCGTGGGCGTCATCGATGCAACGGGCCGGCTGACCGGCATCATCACCGACGGCGACTTGCGGCGGCATCTCGATGGGCTCTTGTCGCACAAGGCAGGCGAGGTGATGACCCAAAAACCCCGCACGATCGGCCCCGAGGCGCTGGCAGGCGAAGCGCTGGCGCTGATGAACGACCGCAAGATCACCTGCCTTCTGGTGACCGAAGGCCCCCGGGCCACCGGCATCCTGCACATCCACGACTGTCTGCGCGCCGGGGTGGCCTGACAGATGGCGACGGATCGCCATACCCGGCTGGTTGGGTGGCTGAAGGTGGCCCTGCCGCTGGTGGCCTTGGCGATCCTGTCGACGCTGTTCCTTCTGTCTGACCGGATCGATCCCGACGCCGCCTTGCCCTATGCCGAGGTCGACGTCGAGGAGCGGGCGCGCGAACCACGGATGACAGCACCTACCTATGCCGCGACCACCTCGGACGGGGCGGCGCTGACGCTTTCGGCAGAAGAAGCTCGGCCAGCCACAGCAGGCAAACCTGCCGTCGCAGAGGGCCTGCGGCTGGACCTTGCAACACCCGATGGCGCACTGACCGAGCTGCGCGCCGCGACGGCAACCCTGGACGAGGCGGGCGGACAGATCCTGTTGTCGGGTGGCGTGACCGTCACGACATCCTCGGGTTATCGGCTGGAGATGGCAGAAGTCGCAGCAAAGACCGACAGGTCCGGGCTGGAGGCACGCGCGCCCGTCTCTGCGACCGGTCCGGCGGGTGATCTTCAGGCGGGGGGCATGGTGCTGGGTCAAGATAACACTACCCCTGGCGCCTATCTTCTGGTTTTCAACAAGGGCGTTCGGCTGGTATACCAGCCGGGCGGCTGACCGGCCGATGAGGGTCTACCTATGACATTGCGGTTTCTTGCTTTGGGCACTTTGGCGGGACTGGTGGCGTTTGCGCCCATGACCCTGGCGCAAGAGGCGAAGATTGCCTTCGGTGACCTTGCGCAGGACACCAGCCTTCCGGTCGAGGTAACGTCCGAGACCTTTTCGGTGAACAACGCGGATGGAACGGCGGTCTTCAGTGGCGATGTCCGCGTCACTCAGGGCGAGATGGTGCTGTCGGCCACAGAAGTGCAGGTCAAGTATGACCCGGAGGGACGCGCCATCCAGGAGCTTATCGCCAAGGGCGGGGTCAGCGTCACGAACCTGGGCGATAGGGCACAATCGGCCGAGGCGGTCTACACGATCGATACGGGCGTGATCGTCATGACGGGAAATGTTGTTCTGTCGCAGGGACCGTCGTCCATGCAAGGCCAGAAGTTGACGATCAACCTGAAGGACGGCACAGGGATCATGGAAGGCCGGGTCACCACGACTTTTGTGCCGGGCGGCAACTGATGCTGAAGCCAGAGCTCACCGTGACACCGGGCGAGGGGGGGCTGCAGGTCCGGTCCTTGCGGAAAAGCTACAAGAAGCGTCCAGTGATCCGCGACGTCAGCATGACCTTGCGTCGGGGCGAGGTGGTGGCGCTTCTGGGTCCGAACGGGTCGGGAAAGACGACCTGCTTTTACTCCATCGCGGGACTGGTAACGCCAGAGGGCGGGCAGGTACTGATCGACGGCAAGGATGTGACCGCCCTGCCGATGTACCGCCGCGCAAGGTTGGGGATCGGCTATCTGCCGCAGGAAGTCAGCATCTTCCGGGGCTTGAGCGTCGAGGACAACATCCTGGCCGTGCTGGAAATCGCCGTCGCCGACCGCCACAAGCGGCGTGAACGGCTGGAGGAACTGTTGAGCGAGTTTTCCATCACCCACCTCCGCCGGACCCCTGCGCTGGCCCTGTCGGGCGGGGAACGGCGGCGGGTGGAAATCGCGCGCTGCCTGGCGGCCGACCCGAAGTATCTGCTGCTGGACGAACCTTTCGCCGGTGTCGATCCGATCGCCGTGGGGGAAATTCGCCACCTGGTGCATGACCTGAAGGGCCGGGGGATCGGCGTTCTGATCACCGACCACAACGTCCGCGAGACGCTGGAGATCGTGGATCGCGCCTACATCCTGCATGACGGCAAGGTGCTGATGTCGGGCACGACCGACGAGGTCGTGCGGGACGAGACGGTGCGCCGGGTCTATCTCGGCGAGAACTTCCGTATCATCTGAGGCAAGGTCACCGACTCGGTTGACAAGGGGGCATGGCCTGTCGCCAAATGGCGGCAATGCGTGTGTCATCTGCCCCCAGTCTGGCCCGTTCCGCAGCGGCAAAACCGGTCGCCAGACCTTGCGTGACGCAACGTTCTTTCCCACGTCTTTGGAAGGTGCCGACAGGCGCAGGGTGATGCCGGCGTGCGGTGAGGCCCTGCAGACCCATGTGAAGGCGGAAATGGGCGAGGTGGTGGAAAAATACGCCCAGCGTCCGACCGAATGCGTCGTGGTTTTTTCGAAGGTTGCGCATGAATACGTGTGTGAAGCAGTCATTCACCTGTCGACCGGGCTGACGGCTCAGGCCAAGGGCCATGCGACCGAAATCTATGCGGCGTTCGAATCCTGCCGCGAGAAGATGGACAAGCAACTGCGGCGCTACAAGCGCCGTATCCGGAACCACCATAACCACCGCGCAACCCCGGTTGAATTCGGCGGTGGGTCCTCGTATATCCTCGCCGCGTCCGAGGATGCCGAGGAAGCCGAACCCGATACGCTTCAGCCGATCGTGATCGCCGAGATGGAGACGAAGATTCCTTCGATCACCGTGGGCGAGGCCGTGATGCAGCTGGAACTTGCCGGGCAACGCATGCTGGTGTTCCGGAACGAAGGCCATGGGGGCGTGAACGTGGTGTACCGTCGTGACGACGGAAACATCGGCTGGATCGATCCCCGGAACGGCAGGTAACAGGCGCCCCGGTTCGCGCAGGAACGACGCTCACTTATGGAACTTTCCAAACTCCTTACTCCAGCCGCAGTCCGGGTCGTCGGACAGTTTGCCTCGAAAAAGCGACTGTTCCAGGAACTGGGCGAGATCGCCGCACAGGCCTATGGCATGTCCAGCGCAACGGTGGTCGACGGTCTGCAGGAACGCGAGACCCTGGGGCCGACCGGTGTGGGGCACGGCGTCGCCCTGCCCCATGCCCGGCTGGAAGATCTGAAAGGGATCGTCGCTGTGTTCGTGCGTCTGGAAAAACCGCTGGATTATGACAGCGTCGACCGCCAGCCCGTTGATCTTGTCTTCGGGCTGTTCGCGCCCAAGGATTCCGGGGTCGATCATCTGAAGGCGTTGGCGCTGGTCAGCCGGACAATGCGCGACCCGAACGTTGTAGCCAAGCTGCGGGCCAACACTGACCCGGCCAAGCTGCATGCCATCCTGACCGAAAGCCGCGCCCCGCAGGCCGCATAACGGGTTTTTCCACCACAGCCGGCAATATCGGCTGAGCAATATCAGCGGACGGCCATTGGGCGTTCAGAGAGTGTCCATCTCCTTGATCTTCTCATAGGAGCCGAAATGCTTGCACGTTCGATTGCCCTCTTGGTCTTAGCAGTTGGAACGCCCGTTTGCGCACAAGAACGCCTGCTGGATGTAGATCCCTATGCCGGATCGGAAGAGCGAATCGGTGACCGCGTGGACGAGGCTTTTGGCACCGCTCAGCGCGTCATCGGTCTGGTCGACGGCAAAGTGGTGGCAGAGCCGTTCGAGGGTCGCGTCTTGTTGCGCCGGTTCGAGAACCCCGCCGGAAAATCCTCGCTGGAGATTCTGGAAAACTACCGACTGGCCCTGGAGGCTGAGGGGCTGGTCATCGACTGGACCTGTGCCAGCCGGGCCGACTGCGGCAACCAGGCGGATGGCGGATGGCGCAGCCGGAACGGCATGAACCTGGGCGTTGGCAGCGATGTGCGCTATCTTACTGGCACGCTGACCTTTGAAGGCGCGACAGTGCATGTCTCGGTCGGGGTAGAAAGCCGGAACCACTATGTTCAGGTCCTGCAGGCCGATGCGATGTCAACCGGCAAGGTGGCCGTGACCGATGCCGAGGCGATGGCAGCAGGGATCGACGCCGTGGGAAAGATCGCGCTGGACAACATCTATTTCGATTTCGGCAGTGCGGTGCTGTTGCCCGATTCTGATGCCGCGCTTGCTGAAATTGCACGGCTTTTGACCGACCGGCACGAGTTGCAGGTCTATCTGGTCGGACACACCGACAGCGTAGGAACACTGGAAGCCAATCTTGACCTGTCGCGCAATCGCGCCCAGGCCGTTGTGACGGCGCTGGAGACCCGGTTCGGAATTGCGCCAGATCGCGCCGTTCCGGCTGGAGTGGGGCCACTGGCCCCGGTCGCGTCCAATGCGACCGAGGACGGTCGTCGATTGAACCGCCGGGTTGAGATCGTCGCGCGCTAGCGCTTAGGCGCGCCAGGGACCAAAGCCAAAGCCCAGATAGTCGCGGGAATAGGCCGCCTCGGCGGCTGTATCGAGGCTGGAGTCATAGATTGCAGCCAGAGCGGTTGCGGCCGTATCGTCAGGCGGCAGGGCTGCCGCTTCCGCCCCGACTTCTGACGCCAGAAAATCGAGACCCTGCGCCAGCCGATCCTCACGGATCACCAGGTCCAAAGGCTGAAAGCTGGAAAAGCCCTGCAAGATCGCTGTCTGGCTTGCCCAGTTCGAATCGACGCGCTGCCCAGTCTGACCCGAGGTCGCAAGGCGGCAGTAGTTCAGGAAGACCAGAAAGGCGTCACGCTCGGCCGCGGTATCGGCAAATGGCTGGCCAGGGTCGGGCAAGCGGGCCTTGTAGGCTGTCATCAGCACCCGGCGATGTTCAGCAAGCTGGCCCGACAGGATCTTTTCGCGAAACGCCACATGCGCGCGAAGCAAGGGGTGGCGGACGACCGTAAACGCACGATGGCCCGGATGCGTCCGCTTCCACTGCCGCAGAGATTTGTTGTCGAAGCCTTCCAGCAGACCGCCAAACCCGGCCATCCAGCGGACAATGGCGGCATCGGGGGCAGATCGGACCGGGAAGAACAGAAGGCGGGCGGCATTGCAAGCAACTGCATGCGGGATCGCCGCAGTACGGCGTGGTTCGAAGACCGGGGTTCGGGCCAAAGCGAAAAGGTCAGCGCGGGCCAAAGCGGCTACCATCGCCTCGGGATTTTCCAGCTTTTTCTCAAGCGGCTCGGGGTTCTGCTTCTTCAGCGTGTCATCGACCGCCTTCAACCGCCCTTCCACGCCCAGAAACGCGGCGAGGCCGTTCAGAACCTCGACCGAACTCAGATCTTCGTAGTCCAGGACAAAGGCGGTCTGGCCCGAGGCCTGCAAGGCGCGCAGCAGGCGGAGGTGAAAGGTCTGGGTGGCGGCTAAGTGGTCGGCAAACTCGGCTTCGTCAAAGCGCACGGTCGCGGACTTCAGCCGTTTGGCATCGGTCAGCTTCCACTGGCCCGTCGCCTGGGCAATCTTCCAGCTGACATAGCTGTCCACCGGGTTGCGGGCCAAGATGATCTTGGCGCAGGCCGGATCCTCCAGCACCAGGTCAAGCACCCTTGGGTCATGGTCGTGGAAAAAGCGAAACCCGGGCAGGCCCGCCGTTTCGGCCCGCAGCCTGCGCAGCAATGGCTTGGGGTTCAGATCCCTCTCGGCAAGGGTAATCCCGAACAGTTCAACCGCGTCCTTCTTGCCGATGAAATGGGGATTGAAGAGCTCGCCATAGCTGGTCACGCCGTCCAACGCATTCAGGTTCGCTTCCAGGAAATTGGACCCGGTGCGCATGCCGGCCAGGATGACAAAACTGTGGAAGGCCGGAACCGACATGTCATTCTACCGGCTGGGACATGACCGGTGCGCGGCCATTCGGTAGGCTGTCCAGCGTTTCGGGCATGTCACCCATCAGGACCGGCTGCATCCCCTGATTGCGCAAGTCCTGCAGGAAAGATGAGAACCCGGCCAGCGGCAGAAGCCGGGGCAGATCGGCCCTCCGCTGGCGCACGCGCGGGTTCAGCATGTCGACAATGACTTGCAGCGGTTCGGCCGGATTTTCCAGGAACTCTCCCAGCGTCCAGCGGCGCATCCGGGCTTTTGATTCTGGGCTGTCCACAAGCGCGATCAGATCGGCCTCGATCTTCTGCAGCCGGGCGACTTCGCCGCGCACCTCATGCGCCGAGCGACCGGACCGCCAGAGCGGCACAGCAAACGCACCGGTGACCGCGAAGACCATCGCATTCGGGTCCTGGGCGATGAACTTTGCGATCTCTTGCACGTCAGACGGCCCGAACTGAAAGCACTGCGTTTCGCCGCGCGTGTTCCAGATCAGGCTGGTCAGAAAGCTGCGGGGGTTGTAGTCGCGCAAGGTCGCGCTGTCAGACAGACCGCCCTTGAATACGGCCTCGCCGGTTGCAAACTGCACCCGCTCAGAAGCGAACAAGTGGCCGTGAACCCGCCCTTCGACCGCTTGAGCCAACCAGGGCCGAAAATCTTGAAACAGCGCGTCGAACCCTTCGAACACGCCGTAGGGGGCGGCCGACTGATTGCCACCGCGGCCCTGGTTCGGAAAACGGCTTTGCATGAACAGGCCCGGGCGGCCCTTGACCCGGCGCTGCACCGCCTTTGCAAACAGCCGGTCGATCTTGCCGGGGTTCGGCGCAGGGCGGGGCGCGTGTTCGGCATTCTGCAGGAACGTCTGATACAGCAGATCGGCACTGTGCCAGATCTTGCGCGCAGCAAACGCCTCGGACTGGCGCAGAAGATGCAGGTGGTCGTCATAGAAGATATGCGGACGACCCTGGAAATCGAACTTCGCCAAAGTCAGCGACCTGCTTTCGACGCGGTGCGAGACTTGGCGCACCAGAGTCTGGAAATAGCTTTCATCCGGAATCCAGACACGCCGGAAATAGCGGTCATAGCGGGAACGGTCCGGATGCTTCAGGATTGCTTCCAGGCTGGCACGGGTCAGGCACCACCATTGGCTGCCAAGATGCGGAACGATCCCGTCAGGGATTCGGCGATGCAGGCCCAGGCGGCGCTGCAGGCGGACGTAAAGGTCGAACAGGCGGCGCTGCTTTTTCCACGAGAACGGGAAGCGCAGCGTGAAGCGTTCCTTGTTTAGGCCGCCGACTGTCCAGCCGACATCGGCAGTGGTCACGCTTTCGATGAAATCGGTGTGCGGATTGGCGTCCAGAAACCGCTCCAGATCGCGAACGGGGCGGATCGGCAGGCAGGAACCAGAGGCCAGAAAGACGTGCCCCACCTGCGGGAAATCGGCCAGCATGCGGCTGGCGGCAAGGATCGTCGCCTGCACCAGTCCGAACATACCCCATTCGCAGGCAACACGATCCGAAAAGCGGACGTCCGGAAGATCGGTAAGGGCCTGGACCAGACCGTCTCGTTCCCGGTCTGGCACCCTCCTGTCCAGATGGATCACGACCGGGCAGCCGTGCCGCGCCCAGTGCCGGGCGACCTGGGCCGCGCGGTCTAGCGCCGTGTGGCATAGCATGACGACGCCGAAGCTCACGCCCAGTTTCCTTTCGACATCAGGCCCAGGATTTCCAGCTGACGCCAGTTGATATACTTTTCGCTCCAGCCGCACCACAGATCACGTTCCAGTGCGATGCCTTGGCGGTAGGCCCGGTACTCCTGGCTTTCGGCATAGTGCTGGCCGCGCTTCAGCTCTTCCTCAGCTTTCAGGGCAAAGGTGTCCAGAAACTTTGCGTGCAGCAGACAACCGGATGGCTTTTCGCCGCCGCCGGTCTCATATGTCAGGTTCAGCCCGCGCGGCAGCAGCATATGGGTCGAGCTGACATAGGCATAGGATCGGTGCCATTTCACCAGCGGGATCTTGTTCATCGCCGGGGCCTGTTTCGGCTGGTCGGTGAAGAACAACCGTGCGCGCGGGCCACCCTGGATCCAAAGGTTCAGGTAGGGCCAATTCTTGCGGATCGTGTAATTTCCGCTGTCGAAATACTGAGCGATTTCAAAGGGATTTTGTCCCTCGCGGTAGGGGTGTTCGTGCATCGCACCCTTGGGATACATGTCCAAAAGCATGGCCGCAAAGCTACGGGTGCCCGTACTGTCCAGCCAGTCCGTCAGTGCGCGCAGGGGCCGGGTCTCGCAGAACGGATAGACCAGGAATTCGTCAACATCGACGGTCAGGCACCACCGGCCTGAGCCATGTCTGCGCAACAGATGCATGACCCAGTCCATGCCGTAGCGCGATTGCTTATACCCCGCCGTACTGGACCACAGCGATACATCGGGCTGGTCGACAAGGTAGTCTCGCGTGCCATCATCCGACCCGTTGTCGACGATCAGGAAGTGATCTACCCCCAGCTTGCGGTAGTAGTCCAAAAAGTATGGCAGGCGAATCCGTTCGTTCCGCATCGTCGAGAACAGCAAGATCGGTTGCGAGGGAAGCCCCTGCATCCGGTCTGTCACCTGCCGCAGTTGCCGACGCTTGCGGAAGGCCCGGAACACCAGGCGCTTGCGTTTCCAGCGAAGCTTGTAAGATTGCAGGATGCCCATGCCCGCCCCTTACACCCAACCGCCGCGTGACATAAGGCCAAGCGCCTCAAGCTGACGCCAGCCGGTATACTTGGTCGAAGCAGGGCTTCTCATCACCGGGTCAGCCGTCAACCGATCATAATAGCCAGAATACTGTGAAGCGTCGGCGAAATGTTCCCCGCGCGCCTTTTCCTCGGCCGAGCGATCGATGATGCCGGGCAAGAACTTGGTGTGCAACAGAACCCCCGAGGTCAACATTCCACCATCCGTGGCGTAAACGCGGTTCAGTCGTGGCGGCAGGAGCGCATGCGTCGAATTCACATAGGCGTAGCGCCAATGCCAGCGCACCAGAGGTATCTTGTTAAGCGTCGGGGCGCGGCGCGGGGTTTCGGCAAAGAAGGCGCGGGCCCGGACCCCGCCCTGGATCCAGAGATTCCCCATCTTGGGCTGCACCTGAACCTGATAGTTCCCGCTGTCAAACCAGTGCAGCAGGGTCAGCGGGTCATCTCCAGCCTGATAGTCACCCTGCGAGACGGAACCAGCGGGATAGAGGTCCAGGGTCAGGACGCCCAGGGCCGGGGCACCTTGCCGGTCCAGCCACTCGGTCAGCGCTGGCAGCGGTCGCGTCTGCCAATGCGGGTAGACCAAAAGCTCATCGGCATCCAATGTCAGGCACCAGTGCCCATGCCCATAGCGCATCAGCAGCCAGCCCAGCCAGTCCATCCCGAAACGCGAGGCCTTGTAGCTGGCGCGGGTCTGCCAGACCGACACGTCTGCCTGGGCCGCAAGCCAAGCGGAACTGTCGTCGGTACTGCCGTTGTCGACAATCAGAAAATGCCTGACACCCATGCGACGGTGATGGTCCAAAACAAAGGGCAGACGTTGCGCCTCGTTCCGGATGCACATGAACGCCAGGATGTCCCGTCTGCCGATAGTGGCTGTCCGATTGACCAAAGGCACAAGTTGGCGACGACGCCGCAAAGCGCGCGCCAGTAGAACACGGCGACGCATCCGCAAGCGGTAAGCCTGCCAAAGCCCGGAAATGGTTGCACCCTGCCTATCGGGCAGGGTGCCGATCGGGTACGCATGCGGCAGGGGCGGCAAGGCCTACTGCGCGGCCTTCTGCATGGCCATAAGCTCGTGCAGGAAGGTCTCGAACTCGTCACTCAGATCCGGCCGCGACAGGCCGAAGGCAACGGTAGCCTGCAGGAAGCCAATCTTCGACCCGCAGTCATAGCGTTGGCCACGGAAGCGTAACCCGAAAACCCCAGCCTTGCTGTTCGCCTCTTCGGCGATGGCGTCCGTCAACTGGATCTCGCCCCCCGCCCCCTGCTTCATGCGGTTCAGGTTGGTCAGGACCTTCGGGGTCAGGATATAGCGACCGATGATTGCCAGGTTTGACGGCGCCGCTTCTGGCGCGGGCTTTTCGACCAGGCCGCGGGCACTGACAATAGCGCCGCGGTCTTCGCCAACGTCCAGAATGCCATAGCTGGAGGTTTGGTGGGGCGCGACTTCCATGGCGGCGACCATGCAGCCGCCGGTTTCGGCGTGGGCTTCGACCATCTGCTGCAAGCAGGGGGTTTCGGCGGCAATCACGTCATCCGGCAGAAGCACGGCGAAGGGTTCGTTGCCGATCAGCCGCCGAGCGCACCAGACCGCGTGGCCCAGGCCCAGCGCCCGGTTCTGCCGGACATAGGCTATGGCGCCACTGTCCATGTTGGTGTCCTTCAGCGCTTCCAGAAGGTCGGTCTTGCCCTTGCGACGCAGTTCGCTTTCCAGTTCGGGGGCCTGATCGAAGTAATCTTCAAGCGCGGACTTGCCGCGTGCAGTCACAAATATGAATTCCTTGATGCCCGCAGCGCGCGCTTCGTCGATGGCGTACTGGATCAACGGTCGGTCGACCAGGGTCAGGATCTCTTTCGGGATCGACTTGGTGGCCGGCAGAAATCGCGTGCCAAGGCCCGCCACGGGGAATACCGCCTTGGTGATTTTCTTGTTCTTCATGCCCGTTCCGTTTCTGTGCAACAGCAGCCACCCCAAAGCCGCTGCGCAAGATTTCGCCACTGAATTTGGCCTTATGCAGGCGGAGCAGCGGCAATATTGGTAATTTGCACGTAGCTTTGCCTGTATGCACGCGAAAAGTATCGAACCTGTAAACAGTCGCCTAAGGAAGTGGCGAATCCGCTCCACCTGCCATCGCGTGCAGCATCTCTTCGATAACCGGAACATCGGAAGGGTTGTTCAGCTCCCAGAACTGGCGACCGCGGGCGTCCACCTCTACGCACAGCACCGGACGGCCCTGTTCCAGAAAACGCAGTTGTTCCAGGCCTTCCAGGACTTCCAGTGGTCCGACGGACCAGGATGTGTAGGCCTTTAGGGCTGCGGGCCGATAGGCGTAGACGCCAACATGATGGAAAACCGGCGTCGGCTCGTCCGGGGCATAGTCCTGACCGGTGTACGGGACAACTTCCTTGGAAAAGTAAAGCGCGCGACCACCCTCCCCGAAAACGGCAGTCGTGCCACCAACGCGCCCATTGCGGCGATCGTTCAGGAAACCGGCGACTGCGCGGCCATCGCAGCGCAGGACGGGGGTGGCCATGTCGGCCTGCGAGTTCTTGGCAAGTCCCTTGACCAGATCTTCCACAAACCAGGCGGGGGTAAGTGGCGCGTCACCTTGCAGATTCACGATGACGTCGAAACCTGGCAGCTTTGTGGCCACCTCGGCACAGCGTTCAGTTCCGTTGCGGGCGTCAGAAGAGGTCATTACCACCTCGGCCCCGAAATCCCGGGCATGGTCGGCGATGCGGTCGTCGTCCGTAGCCACTACCACGCGGTCGATGCCCTTGACCGCCACTGCAGCCTCCCAGCTGCGCCGGATCAGTGTCTTGTTGCCATCCGGGCCGCGCAGGGTGACCAGGGGTTTGCCTGGGTAGCGGGTGGATGCATAGCGGGCGGGTATCGCGACGAGGGTCTTCATTTCAGTGTTACGCCGGGCGCATAAGCGATGAAAAAGGGATTGTCCCAGCCGGATTTGCCATAGGTCAGCGGCTGGTGGTCGTCAAAGCGGACGACATGGCCGCCCGCCCCACGCAGCACGGCGTCGCCCGCGGCGGTATCCCATTCCATGGTGCGGCCCAGTCGGGGGTAAAGGTCAGCCTCTCCCGTAGCCACAAGGCAGAATTTCAAGCTGGAGCCCGCGCTGGTCATGTCGCGCACGGCGTAGCGGGAGATATAGTCGTCGGTTGCCTGATCACGATGGGATTTGGAGGCGACAACCATCAGGGCCGCGTTGTCGGGCGCAGAGACCTTCAGCGGCGTCAACGCGCCCGGTTCGGATCCGAAGGGGCCGGTTTCCTCGACCGCCTGACCGTCGCCGGTGGTATAAAAAAGACGTCCTTTGGCGGGAGCATAGACTACGCCATGGGTGGGCACCCCGTCCTTCACATAGGCGATGTTCACGGTGAAATCGCCCCGGCGCTGGACGAATTCCTTGGTGCCATCCAGCGGGTCGACAATCAAGAAGGTGCGCGCCGTCAGGGCGTGGCTGGCGGCCTGCTCTTCGGTGATCAGCGGAATGTCCGGGAAAGCTTGGCGCAGGCCCGCCGAGATGACGGCATCGGCGGCCTCATCGGCTGCGGTAACCGGTGAGGCATCGCTCTTGGCGCGGACCTCGAAATCCGGGCCATTATAGATTTCCATGATCCGATCGCCCGCCAGAAGGGCAAGCTTTCGCATAAGGTGCACCAGACGGGCGTGATCCATCACATCCTTTGCAGCCGCGACCTGCGGCGATTGAACATTGATCCGGGCGCCGTTATCCTTTGTCGTCAACGGAACGGCAAGGTTTCCCTGCGCAAGGTGCCGCATCAACCGGAGTAACAGCGCATGCTGCGCCACAAGCCTCTGCAGCGGTCTACCCTTGCGACAGCGTACGAAACGCTGGAGCTGATTTTCCACGAAGCTATCCGCAAGCTGCGGAAGACGCATGCCAGCGCTGTCCACGGCATGGTGATGGCCATCATTCAGGCGCTGATCATGGTCCTGATGATGTACGCCATATTCAGTATACTCGGTATGCGACGGATCGCAGTGCGCGGCGACTTCATGCTTTACGTGATGTCGGGCGTCTTCTTGTTCATGACCCATGTGAAAGCAATCAACGCGGTTGCCGCGGCCGACGGGCCAAGCTCGACGATGATGATGCATGCGCCAATGAACCCAGTCATCTCGATCTGCGGCGCGGCCCTTGCCTCACTGTATCAGCAGGTTCTGGCGGCGGCGGTGATCCTGTTTGCCTATCATGCACTCTGGAACCCGATCACGATCGAATACCCCGTCGGCATGGTGGGGATGTTCCTGTTGTCCTGGTTCTGTGGTGTCGGCATCGGCATGCTTTTCCTGGTGGCCAACCCCTGGCAACCGGATGTCGTCGGCATCATCCGCCGCATCTACACGCGGGCCAACATGATTGCCTCTGGCAAGATGATCCTGGCGAACAACACCCCGGCAAGCACGCGCAATCTGTTCGACTGGAACCCGCTGTTTCACACGATCGATCAGGCGCGGGGTTATATCTTCCTGAACTATGCACCGCGCTACACGTCTTTCGACTACGCCGTGATCGTCGCCCTGACCTGCATCATGATCGGCCTGATGGCTGAATTTTTCAACCGCCAGCATGTCTCGGCCAGCTGGGGCAAACGTCGATGATCCGGGGGGCCCTGTTTTGTCTGTTGGCGTCCGGCTCGGCCATGGCGCAGGACTTGCCGGCAGCGTTTCGCGTCACCGGGGTAGGCGCCGAGGATGTCCTGAATATTCGCCAGGCTCCGAATGCAGCGTCGGAAAAGATCGGCGAAATCGGGCCTTACGGGGTCAATATCGAGGTGCTGGCGCTGTCCGAAAACGGCCGCTGGGGCAAGATCGGCATGCCTGAGGGTAACGGCTGGATTGCCATGCGTTATCTTGCGCCACAAGAGCTGACGGCGGACGAAGGCATCCCCCGTCCGATATCCTGCCTCGGAGCCGAACCATTCTGGCGCCTTGGCCTTTATCCGGGCGGCGATGAGTTCGAACGGATGGGGGAAGAGCGCGTGGACTTGCGGCCCAAGTCCGAGAAACCGGGCGAAGATGGCTGGCAAGCAAGCTTCGGTACCCGGGATAGCGCGACCTATGGCCTGGTCGTTGTCCGCGGCCTGTGCGGTGACGGCATGTCAGACCGCGAATTCGGCTGGCGCGCCACCATGTATATCGACAAGGCAGATGGGTCTGACACATTGCAGGGTTGCTGTACACTTGACCATCGCGCTGCTCCTTGACCCGACTGTCAGATCAGGTTCCGGTGCCCACAGATGCAGCAAATTTGCCGCTATCGCGCTGCCGTAACCGTTGCAGCCCCGCGCGCACCTGCCTATATACGCCAAGTCCGGCTGCGGGCGAATGCCCAGATGCCGTAACATGTCCGACCCAGCGTGCCGACGTCGCCGGGCGCTGGATCGGTAGATCGCCTGAAAGAAAGGGATACACACATGGCCAAAGTCATCGGTATTGACCTCGGGACCACGAACTCTTGCGTCGCCATCATGGATGGTTCGCAGCCTCGCGTCATCGAGAACTCGGAAGGCGCGCGTACGACGCCCTCCATCGTCGGCTTCACGGAAAGCGAACGCCTCGTCGGCCAGCCCGCCAAGCGCCAGGCCGTGACCAACCCCACGAACACCATCTTCGCTGTCAAGCGCCTGATCGGCCGCCGCTTGGGCGATGCCGAGGTGGAAAAGGACAAAAAGCTTGTCCCGTACAAGATCACCGACGGCGGCAACGGCGACGCCTGGGTCGAAGTGCGGGGTGAAAAGTATTCGCCGTCGCAAGTTAGCGCCTTCATCCTGCAGAAGATGAAGGAAACGGCGGAATCTTATCTGGGCGAGACCGTCACCCAGGCCGTGATCACCGTCCCCGCCTATTTCAACGACGCCCAGCGGCAGGCCACCAAGGACGCAGGCAAGATCGCGGGCCTTGAGGTGCTGCGCATCATCAACGAACCGACCGCTGCCGCGCTGGCCTATGGTCTGGACAAGAAAGAATCGAAGACAATCGCTGTCTATGACCTTGGCGGCGGGACCTTCGACATCACCATCCTGGAAATCGACGACGGGCTGTTCGAGGTGAAGTCCACGAACGGCGACACGTTCCTTGGCGGTGAAGACTTCGACATGCGCATCGTCCAGTACCTGGCGGACGAGTTCAAGAAAGAGCATGGCGTCGACCTTACGCTCGACAAGATGGCGCTGCAGCGCCTGAAGGAGGCCAGTGAAAAGGCCAAGATCGAGTTGTCGTCGTCCCAGCAGACCGAGATCAACCAGCCGTTCATCAGCATGGACAAAAACACCGGGCAGCCCCTGCACCTGGTGGTCAAGCTGACACGCGCCAAACTGGAAAGCCTGGTCGATGACCTGATCAAGCGCTCGATCAAGCCCTGCCAGGCCGCGCTGAAGGATGCCGGTGTGTCCAAGGACGACATCGACGAGGTCGTGCTGGTCGGCGGGATGACCCGGATGCCGAAGGTGATCGAAGAGGTCACCAAGTTCTTCGGCAAGGAACCCCACAAGGGCGTGAACCCCGACGAAGTCGTGGCCATGGGCGCGGCGATTCAGGCCGGCGTTCTGCAGGGCGACGTCAAGGACGTCGTTCTCTTGGACGTGACCCCGCTGTCCTTGGGGATCGAGACTTTGGGGGGTGTCTTCACCCGCCTGATCGACCGCAACACCACGATCCCAACCAAGAAGTCCCAGGTGTTCAGCACCGCCGAGGACAACCAGAACGCCGTGACGCTGCGGGTGTTCCAGGGCGAGCGTGAGATGGCCGCGGACAACAAGCTGCTCGGTCAATTCAACCTGGAACAGATCCCGCCCGCTCCGCGCGGCGTGCCCCAGATCGAGGTGACCTTCGACATTGATGCCAACGGCATCGTGACAGTGAAGGCCAAAGACAAGGGCACCAACAAGGAACAGGCGATCACCATCCAGGCTTCGGGTGGCCTGTCTGATGCCGACATCGAGAAGATGATCAAGGACGCCGAAGCAAACGCCGAGGCCGACAAGGAACGTCGCGAACTGGTCGAGACGAAGAACCAGGGCGAAAGCCTGTTGCACTCGACAAGGAAGTCCCTGGCCGAGCATGGCGACAAGGTCGATCCCTCGACGGTCGAAGCGATCGAGCTGGCGATGAGCCCCTTGGAAGACGCCCTGAAAGGCGACGAACCGGGCAAGATCAAATCGGCGATCCAGAACCTGACGGAAGCGGCGATGAAGTTGGGCGAGGCCATCTACAAGTCGCAGCAAGCAGAAGGCGGCACGGATGATGAACCGCGTCCGGTGGACGACGACGACATCGTGGATGCTGACTTCGAGGATCTGGGTAACAACAAGCGGAAGTAAGCCGCGTGAATCGGAAGAAGGGGCGGTCTGGCAACGGGCCGCCCCTCTCCGGTTCGGTTTGGGGATTTTGCCGTGGCAAAGCGCGACTACTACGAAGTTCTCGGGGTCAAGAAGGGCGCATCGGCCGAAGAGCTGAAGAAGGCTTATCGCACCAAGGCGAAAGAGCTGCACCCCGACCGCAACTCAGACAACCCGCAGGCCGAGGCCCAGTTCAAGGAAGTGAACGAGGCCTATGATGTCCTGAAAGACGACCAGAAGAAGGCCGCCTATGACAGGTTCGGCCATGCAGCCTTTGAAGGCGGCATGGGCGGTGGTCCACGCCCCGGTGGGGCTGGTGGTCAAAGCGACTTTGCCAGCGCTTTCTCGGACGTGTTCGAAGATCTGTTCGGCGATTTCATGGGCCGCGGGGGTGGGGGCGGAGGGGCCCGCAACCGGGCGCAGCGCGGATCTGACCTGCGCTATAACCTGCGCGTCACGCTGGAAGAGGCGTATTCCGGCCTGCAAAAGACCATCACCGTTCCGACCGCCGTCACCTGCGAGGTTTGCCAGGGCTCTGGCGCTGAAGGTGGGGCAGAACCCGTGTCCTGTCCGACCTGCGGCGGCATGGGCAAGGTGCGCGCACAACAGGGCTTCTTTACGGTCGAACGCACCTGCCCGACCTGCAACGGCATGGGCCAGATCATCAAGAACCCCTGCCGGGCCTGCGGCGGGCACGGGCGCACCCAGAAAGAGCGCACTCTGTCCGTAAACATCCCGCAAGGGGTTGAGACCGGCACCCGCATCCGCCTGGCGGGCGAGGGTGAGGCGGGCCTCCGGGGCGGGCCAAACGGCGATCTGTACATCTTCATCGAAGTGAAAGAGCACCCGATCTTCCAGCGCGAAGGAGTTCACCTCTTTTGCCGCGTTCCCGTATCGATGCCCACCGCCGCTCTGGGTGGTGAGGTCGAGGTGCCGACGATCGACGGCGGCAAGGCCCGGGTCAAGGTGCCGGCAGGTGCCCAGACCGGCAAGCAGATGCGCCTGCGGATGAAGGGGATGCCCGCGCTGCGGTCGTCGAACACGGGCGACATGGTGATCGAACTGGCGGTTGAGACGCCTGTAAACCTGACCGCCCGCCAGCGCGACCTACTGCGTGAGTTCGAGGCCCTGTCCGAAGAGAACAACCCCGAGGGTCAGACGTTCTTTTCCAAGGTCAAGAACTTCTGGGACGGGATGAAGGGCTGAGCTGGACGTTCGTCCAAAGGCTGCCCTTTGGTGACATCCCTTGGATACGATCTGGATCGGACGGGCGCTGGCAGCTCAACACGCATTGCGGAATGCCGAATGCCTGGAAGCTTGGACGTTAACCTGCTCTTCACCAAGTCTGCGGCAGGATCGCGCCATGTCACACGCGCCCGGCTTCAACGACTCGCTGTTTCCGCTGATCGACCCTTCAGATGAGGCAGAGGGGTCCGCCGTTCCCACCCGGCTGCCCAGCTATATTGCCGATCATCGCAGTCGGCTGCGTGCGCGGTTTCTGGACGGTGGGGCTTCGGCGATGCCCGACTACGAACTGCTGGAACTGGTGCTGTTCCGCGCTATTCCCCGCCAGGACGTCAAACCGCTGGCCCGGCTGCTGTTAGAGACTTTCGGCGACTTCAACCGCGTGATCTCGGCCTCACCGGCTCGGTTGCAGCTGGTCAAGGGGGTTGGTCCCGCCGTGGTGCTGGAACTGAAGCTGGTCGAGGCCGCCGCCCAGCGCCTGATGCGGGCGCGGGTGATCCAAAAACCTGTGCTGTCCAGCTGGGATGCGCTGCTGGACTATTGCCACACCACCATGGCCCACCGCGAGACCGAACAGTTCCGCGTCCTGTTCCTGGACCGCAAGAACGTGCTGATCGCCGATGAAGAACAGGCGAAAGGCACGGTCGATCATGTGCCGGTCTACCCGCGCGAGATCGTCAAGCGTGCGCTGGAACTGAACGCCAGTGCCTTGATCCTGGTACACAATCATCCCTCAGGCGATCCGACGCCCTCGGACGCAGACCTGTCGATGACCATGCAAGTGCAGGACGCTTGTCAGGCGCTGGGGTTGGTGCTGCACGACCATTTGATCATCGGGAAAGAGCGTGAACTGAGCTTCCGCGCCAACCGCTATCTATAGCGCCTAGAGCGGGTCTTCCTCTGCCTGCGGCTCACTGTTCGGAAAATCCGGGACCAGCCACAACTCTACCCTGCGATTCAGCTGGCGACCGATGGCTGTTTCGTCGCAGGCCATGGGCAGGGCTTCGCCAAAACCTTCGACCGCGGGCAGCATCTCGGGTGTCAGATCTGGGGCGACGGCGGCAAGTTCCTGTGCCACCCGTGCCGCCCGTTCCTGCGACAACGCCTGGTTCGCCTCGGCTGCGCCAGAGCCATCCGAGAAACCGGCCAGCACCATGCGTTCGTTGCGGAACTGCCCGGACGCGATGATCTGCGCCAGATCGACAAGGTTGTCGCGCGACTGGGCATCCAGCGTGGAGGATCCATCCTCGAACCGGAAGGTCAGCGATAGGCGGTCCGCGCCATCCATCAGGTTCACCAGACGCTTCAGGTCGGCCAGTGTCACATCCTCTCCCGCGCCCTGAATGGCGTTGATCAGCCGCAGTCCGTCTGCCGTCATTGGCTGCCGGGAAGCCGATCGATCAACGTAGCCTGCTGCCTGAATTACCTCTTGCGCGACGGGTGTGCGCAGAAAACTCAGGAATTCCCGTGTCATCAGGGGCAGCCGACGTTTGGGCGCCAACAGGGCAAGCGGCAGGGCAAGGGGGTAGTCCTCGGCCTTCACGGCCAGTGGTGTCGGCAACAAGGGAAAGCCGCAGCTGTCGGTCAGCGGCATGCGCCGAGCCGGCCCAAGTTCGGCGCGCCCGGTGATGGCCAGCGCCCAGGGATCCTGGGCAACGGCCCGCGCCAAAGCTGCAGGGTCGCCGTGCAGGACGCCGGCAGCAACCGGAGTGCCCAGCCGTTCGGACAACGCAGCCTGCATGTCGGTCTCGGGCCTCAGGGCGTGTAGGACCAGTGGCATGTCCGGCCCCCCGATCTGTGCCCAGTTGGTGACCTCTCCGGTCAAGACCTGCGCCAGATCGACGGTCGAAATCTCGGGCGTCGGGTTATCGGGGGCAACAATGACCACCAGGGCATCCATGGCCAGCGAATGGCTTTGCAGACCGTCGTCTGGCAGAAAGGACAGCATCAGATCGGCGTCTTCAGCCTCTAGCGCCGCCAGCGCTGCGGTTGGTGACAGCGGTCTGAAGCTAAGTTCGGCCAGCACCTGCCCGCTTTCGGGGTCACGGATCATGGCCTGGAAGGGGACGCCTGTCGCAGGTTCGAAGACCAGCCCGCGATGGTCAGCGAAGGCGCGCAAGAGCGCTGGAAGCAGGTCAGTCCCCGGACCTTCGGCACCCACGATACGGATCACAGCCTTCGGGGCCGAAAGCTCGGGGCAAGCCGGGCCTTCGCACAGCACACCCTCACCATCGACAGTCAGCAAACCATAGCTGGTTTCAATCCGGTAGAATTCGCCGTCATAGCCTTGCAGCGAACCAGTCAGAACGATCCCGCCTTCGCGCGCGATCAGGGTGACATCCTGGGATGCAGCAGGATGACACACAAAGCAGACGGCCAAAGCCGCCGCAACCCACATCCCTACACCCATCACCTGCCAGCCAAACCCTAGTTTGAGGTGGCGAGTTTCGGGTCCCGAACAAGATTCTTCAACACCAGAATGTCGCCAGAGGCACCGCACAACGGCAAGGCGACTGAAATGCTGTCGCGGATTACCACTCCATCGACGGACGTGACCGTTGTGGCGGGGAAGGAACCGCCGCAAGTCGACGGATCGATACGAACTTCAACGGTGACAAGGCTGTCGGTCAAGTTCTCGCCGAGAAAGGTGTAGACTTGGGTCTGGATCGGATCGGGAACAGCGAGACTGCCAAGGGTAACGATCGGGCCTTGCCCGGCTGTCGCGCTGTTTGCCGCGAAGACCTGGCCATTCTCCTCGGCCCGCAAATCAAAGCGGACTGGATGCGCCATCTGCACGGCAAATCGCGCCTTGCCTTGCAGCCCTGGCACGGAAATGTTGGCCAGGGCGACTTTCGAGCCTTCGAAATACGCCGCAACCATAGCCTCGGATTCAAGGGCCGGGATCTGCAGGTCGAGTCGCCCATTTGCGCCGGTGCGGTCCGTAAAGGACAGGCCGGCATGGCGGATCACGACCCTTTCGCCCGGATCGCAGGGGGCAAGAACGGCGACATCGATCATCCCGCTGCTGTCGGCAGACAGCGTCAGGCTGGCGGCACAATCTTCCTTAGGGCGGTCATCGGTCGTTGCCGCAACCGATGTGATCCCGACCAGCGCAGACATGTCCGACATGGAACCGGCGTCCAGCGAGGCGGACGGGGGCAAGGTTGCGTCCGGTGCGGCCGGACCGGACTTGGCGACTGTATTCACGTCAGAGCCATTTGCAGCCGCGACTGCCGGGGTGCGCAAGGTCTCGACCGCATGGCCAGTCGCAAGCGCGATCGACACAACGGAAAGTACCCGAATTGCGCGTTTACGGCCGAACATGCAGCCACCCCACCCCGAATCGACTCTTAACGGACTAGGGGGCAAACGGGGCGAAGGAGTGGCAAAGCCGGGAAAAGACTATCGTTCAGACCGCATTCCCGCCGCAATGCGTGGCGGAAATGCAAGTTACCTTACGTCATCAGGCAAAGCGACCGTGGCAGTGCTTGAATTTTTCGCCCGATCCGCACGGGCAAGGATCATTCCGCCCCGGGTTGCCCCAGGTTGTCGGATCGGTTTCGTCAAAGCCAGCAAGGACAGGTTTAGGCTCGGCAGGCGGAGCCGGAGCGTCCGCAGCAGTTGCGACCTTCGCCTGGGCCACCGATTGCGCAGCCATCATCTGGCGAAGCATGGCTTCCTGCTCTTCCCGGGTCACCGGGCGGATGCGCGCCAGCTGCTGGGTCACCGTCTCGCGCAGAGAGTTCAGAAGGCCCTCGAACAGCTGGAAAGCCTCGGTCTTGTACTCGTTCAGCGGATCACGCTGGGCATAGCCGCGGAAGTTCACCACCGAACGCAGGTGTTCCAGCCGCAACAGGTGTTCACGCCACTTGGTGTCGATGGCCTGCAACAATACCTGCTTTTCGATCGTTCCCATCGTGCCGGCACCAAAGGCCTCGGCCTTTTCGGCCATCATCTTGTCGCTGGCCTCGGCAATCCGCTCCTTCATAACGGCCTGATCGACACCTTCTTCGGCGGCCCAGTCCGCAACCGGCAGGTCTATGTTCAGCATCTCGCGAACAGCCGCGGCGAGGCCTGGCACATCCCACTGATCCGGATAGGATTTGGGCGGCAGGTTCAGGTCGACCAGATCATCAATCAGCTGATGGCGCATGTCGGCGGCGATCTCCGACACATGCTCGGCCTCCATGATCTCCATCCGCTGACCGAAAACGGCCTTCCGCTGGTCGTTCATCACGTCGTCATAGCGCAGCAGTTGCTTGCGGATGTCGAAGTTGCGCCCTTCAACCTTGGCCTGCGCCTTTTCCAGGCTCTTGTTGACCCACGGGTGAACGATGGCTTCGCCTTCCTTCATGCCCAGAGTCGACAATACGCGGTCCAGCCGCTCCGAGCCGAAAATGCGCATCAGGTCGTCTTCCAGGCTGAGGAAGAACGCCGACCGTCCCGGGTCGCCCTGACGGCCCGAACGGCCGCGCAGCTGGTTGTCGATCCGCCGGCTTTCGTGGCGTTCGGTGGCCAGCACGAACAGACCCCCGGCGGCCTTCACCGCCTCTTCCTCGCCCTTGTGTGCCTCTTCGATCTGCGCGCGGATGGCGACGTGATCGCCCTCAGGGTTGGCCGCAATCGCCTCCAGCACCTTGAACTCGACGTTGCCGCCCAGTTTGATGTCGGTGCCCCGACCCGCCATGTTCGTGGCGATGGTCACCGCGCCCAGCTTGCCAGCGTCGGCGACGATCTGTGCTTCCTGTTCATGCTGGCGAGCATTCAGCACGTTGTGCGGAATGCCCTCTTTCTGTAGCATCGCGGACAGCTGTTCCGACTTTTCGATCGAGGTCGTGCCGACCAGAATCGGCTGACCCTTTTCATGCGCTTCCTTGATCGACTTCAGGATGCCGTCGTACTTTTCCCGCGCCGTCCGATAGACCTGATCATGCTCGTCGATCCGGGCAACCGGGCGGTTCGTCGGCACCTCGACCACGCCCAGGCCGTAGATTTCACGGAATTCCTCGGCCTCGGTCGCCGCGGTACCTGTCATGCCGCCCAGCTTCTCATAAAGACGGAAGTAGTTCTGGAACGTGACGCTGGCGTAAGTCATGTTCTCGGGCTTGATCGCTACGCGCTCTTTCGCCTCGATCGCCTGGTGCAGGCCGTCCGACAAGCGCCGACCCTTCATCATCCGGCCGGTGAATTCGTCGATCAGCATCACCTCGCCGTTCATCACAACATACTGCTGATCCTTGTGGAACAGCTTGTGTGCACGCAGCGCCTGGTTGACGTGGTGGACGATCGACGTGCTTTCGGCGGCATAAAGGCTTTGCCCCTCGGGCAGGATGCCGCCCTGCTGTAGCAGCGTTTCGATCGCTTCGTTGCCCTCTTCGGTGAAGGTCACGTTGCGGGCCTTTTCATCCAGCTTGTAGTGGGTTTCTTCAAGGAACGGGATCACCGCATCGACTTCCAGATAAAGACCGCTGCGGTCCTGGCTGGGGCCCGAGATGATGAGCGGCGTCCGCGCCTCGTCGATCAGGATGCTGTCGACCTCGTCCACGATGGCATAGTAGTGGCCGCGCTGAGCCATGTCCTCCAGCGAGGACTTCATGTTGTCGCGCAGATAGTCGAACCCAAGCTCGTTGTTGGTCGCATAGGTGATGTCGGCGCGGTACGCGGCCTTCTTCTCATCGTCGGGCTGGTGGGCGTAAACAACACCCGTCGTCATCCCGAGCTGGGCATAGACCTTGCCCATCCACTCCGCGTCGCGCTTGGCCAAATAGTCGTTCACGGTCACCACATGCACCCCGCGCCCGGTCAGTGCGTTGAGGTAGGCAGCAAAGGTGGCGACAAGGGTCTTGCCCTCGCCCGTCTTCATCTCGCTGATATTGCCCTGATGTAGGAAGATGCCGCCCATCAGCTGCACATCAAAGGCGCGCAGGCCCAGCGCGCGCTTGGCAGCCTCGCGGCAGTTGGCAAAGGCTTCGGGCAGAACGGCTTCCAGACTTTCGCCGCCCTCTTGCACCCGGCTCTGCAGTGCGCGCGTGCGCTCGATGATGCCATCGTCAGACAGGGCCTGGAACTCTGGCTCTAGTGCGTTGATCTGTGCCACCAGTGGCCGGACCGATTTCACCTTGCGGTCGTTCGGCGTGCCGAACACCTTCCGCGCGAGTCCACCTAATCCCAGCATGTTTTCTCCGTGGGGGTCGTTCCTGACAGCATCGTGTGGGTCTCGGACTTGTCCGCCCTCAACGCCTTCCATAGAAGAGCCAAGTAACAGGCCGGACGGCCCCATCGCACGCGACTGTCGCGATGTAAGGGGTAGGCTTGTCATAGTCAACGTGGCAGGGTTGGCTTGCCCGATCAGGAGACGGTGAAATGACGAAACACATCCGCCTTGCGCCAGTTCTGGCCACGATGGCCTTGCTTGCCTTTCCGGCCTGGGCCGAAGGCGAAAATGCTGACACCGTCGTTGCGACCGTCAACGGGACCAAGATCACCCTCGGCCAGATGATCGCGATGCGCGAGTCGCTGCCCGAGCAATATCAGTCGCTGCCCGATGACGTCTTGTTCAAAGGCATCATGGACCAGCTGGTGCAACAGGAAGTCCTCCGCCAGTCAGTGACGGAGCTTTCTACCCGGCACGCCGCCACGCTGGAAAACGACACCCGTGGTTACGTTTCGGGTGTGGCCATCGAGAAGATCGTCGAAACTGCGGTGACCGATGCCGCGCTGCAGGCCGCCTATGACGCGCGCTTCAAGGATGCCCCGCAGCAGACCGAATACAATGCTGCGCATATTCTGGTTGCGACCCAGGAAGAGGCCGACAAGCTGAAGGCCGAAATCGTTGGTGGTGCCGATTTCGCCGAATTGGCCAAGCAGCATTCCACCGACACGGGCTCGGGTGCCGATGGTGGCAATCTGGGCTGGTTCGGTCTGGGGATGATGGTCAAGCCCTTTGAAGATGCCGTCGTGGCCGCCAAGGTCGGAGAGGTGGCCGGTCCGATCCAGACCGATTTCGGCTGGCATCTCGTTCTGGTGAAGGAAACCCGCAAGGCCGAGAACCCCACCCTGGACCAGATGCGCGAAGAACTGGCCGCCGAAATCGAGAACGCTGCCATCGAGGCGAAGATCGCCGAACTGGAAGCCGCGGCGACCGTAACGCGCGAGGGCGAGGGGATCGATCCGGCGATCCTGAAGAACTCAGCCCTGATCGACTGAAGGGGGAAGTGATGGCGAAGACCGACTGGAAGGCCGAAGCGAAGGCCCTGAAGAAGAAGGTCCGCAAGCTGAAGGACACGCTTTCGGCTGCGGCAGGCCCGGTGGCCGAAGCTGTCGGTGAGGCCGTCGGCGACGTCGTTGCCGCCGCGAAAAAGGCCATGAAGCCGGTCTCGCCGCTGGCCCCAGCCAGTTTTCCCACGCTTCCCGCGATCAAGGGCGCCGAATTCGCCGCCGTCGAGGCCGGGGTGCGCTATCAGAACCGCAAGGACGTGATGCTGGTGCGCCTTGCCCCTGGCACCACGATGGCCGGAGTGTTCACCCGGTCCTCCACACGGTCGGGCTGCGTCCGTGACTGCCAGGCAAAGCTTGCGATGAAGGTCGCGGCGGGCGCGGGTGCCGCGATCATCGTGAACTCCGGCAATTCCAACGCCTTCACCGGGAAGGTCGGGGACGAGGCTGTTGCGGCGGTGACGGGCGCGGTAGCCGAAGCACTGGGCATTCCCTCCTCGCGCGTCTTTTCATCCTCAACCGGCGTGATCGGCGAACCGCTGCCGTTTGAAAAGATCACCGCCAAGGTGCCTGACCTGGTGGCGGCGCTGAAGGAAGATGCTGTTGAAATGGCCGCCCAGGCGATCATGACCACCGACACCTTCCCGAAAGGGGCCGCCGCCACGGTGCAGGGCGAGGGTGGGGTCATCCACATTTCCGGCATCGCCAAAGGGTCAGGCATGATCGCGCCCGACATGGCGACGATGCTGGTCTATATCTTCACCGACGCGAAGATCGGCGCGAACCAGCTGCAAAAGATGCTGTCGCGCAACGTGGACGCGACCTTCAACTCGATCACGGTGGACAGCGACACGTCGACATCGGACACCTTGCTGGTTGCGGCGACTGGGCAGTCGGCGGCTGCCGAACTGAAAGGTCCGACGCTCAAGGCGTTCGAGACCGCGCTTTCCGGCGTCATGCGCGACCTGGCGCTGCAAGTGGTGCGGGATGGCGAAGGCGCGACGAAGCTGGTGGAGGTCCGCGTGACCGGCGCGGCCAGCGACGAGGATGCCGCAAAGGTGGCGTTTTCCATCGCGAACTCTCCACTGGTCAAGACCGCGGTGGCCGGGCAGGACCCGAACTGGGGCCGCATCGTTGCGGCTGTCGGCAAATCGGGGGCGGCGGCGGAACGCGATAGCCTGACGATCAGATTCGGCGACATCCTGGTCGCGCAGAACGGCTGGCGGAACCCTGACTACAAGGAGGACGACGGTGCCGCCTACATGCAGGGACAGGAACTGGTCTTTGCGGTGGACCTTGGCCTTGGCCGCGGCAAACGCACGGTCTGGACCTGCGATCTGACCAGCCGCTACATCGAAATCAACGCCGACTATCGGTCGTGAGAACACTTCTTGTTTCCGCCGTCGCGCTCATCGACGCAGACGGGCGCGTCCTTCTGGCCCAACGGCCCGAGGGGAAATCGCTCGCGGGCCTCTGGGAGTTTCCGGGCGGCAAGGTGGAACCTGGCGAGACGCCCGAAGCAGCGCTGATCCGTGAGTTGAAGGAAGAGCTGGACATCGACACCTGGGCCAGCTGTCTGGCGCCTCTCACCTTTGCCAGCCACAGCTATGAGGATTTCCATCTCCTGATGCCCCTTTTCGCCTGCCGCCGCTGGCAGGGGACCGTCCGGTCGCTGGAGGGGCAGCAACTCGCCTGGGTCCGGCCGAACCAGTTGCGCGACTATCCGATGCCCCCCGCTGACCTGCCGCTGATCCCAATCCTTCGGGATTGGCTTTAGGTCATCTGCGCTGGGTAGGATTTCCTTACCTATTGATTTCAAAAGGTAAGCGAGTTCAGATTTCGACCTGCTAAATCCTTGACGCGCCGTCTGCCTGCACGGCAGGCTGACGCAATTCTGTCATGAGGTATCGACATGTCCCTTCTGCGCACCGCATTCGCCGCATTACCCCTGTCGCTGCTGCCCGTGTTTCCGGCCTTTGCCCTGACCGCCGAAGAGGTCTGGGCCGACTGGACAAGGCTGGCGGCACTGGGTGACGTTGCGATCACGGCTTCAACCCAGCGGCAAGGCGACAGGCTGGTTGTGACGGACATTGCCATTCCGGTCGGCCCGCCAGAGGATCAGGCCGATCTGATGCTGGAGCGGATCGAACTTGTCGACCTGCCCGACGACACCGTATCTGTGGTTCTGCCTCCTTCGTTTCCGGTGACCTTCAAGCTTCGCGCTCCTGACCCCGATTTCGAACTGGTGACGCTGCTGGCCTCGGCACCGGACTTCTCCTTGATCGTGTCAGGCATCGGGGACCAGGCGGCCTTCGATCTGAAGGCACCAAGCCTTGCGTTGTCCCTAAAAGAGATCGTCCCGGCACTACAGGCCAATGAGAAGGCAGAGGTCTCTCTGGCCCTGGCCGACCTCTCGGTCGAACATCGGATGGATCTGGTTTCGGCCAGCAAAAGTCTGTCGACCAAAGTCAGCCTTGGTGTCGTGCACGGTGATGCATTGATCCATGACGAGGTAGCCGATGGGCCGATCGAACTGACGGTTGATTTGGCGGGCCTTGCAGGAAGTCTGGATTTCTTTATTCCCGCGACGCTGGATGAAGCACGGCTGGGCGATCTGGACGCAGAACAGAACCCCTTGCCTATTTTGCTTGCCGGACTGGCCGATGGGTTTCTGATGCGCGGCGAAGCCAGGTTCGAAGGCTATACCGTTCTTGCTAAGGGCGGTGACCAGTCTCAAGAATTCACGGTCGAGTATTCTTCAGAAGCCGGAAGTGCTTCGGCCTGGCTGGACAAGGTTTCGGCGGGCTACGAATTGGCTTTGGGCAAGACTCAAAGCGTCATGCAGGGGCTTCCGGACACCGGTCTTCGCACGTTGTCTTTGGGGTTTGACGAGTTCGACTACGGCCTTTCGATTGGAATCGGCGATCTGGTCTCGCCGCAGGAGGTGCGGTTTCATTCGCAACTGGCCAATCTGACCCTGCCGCCCGAGATCTGGCAACTGATCGATCCGACAGGTGCCATTCAGGGCACGCCAATGTCGTATGCGATTGATGTCCTTGGTCGCTATGCATTGGCGCCCGAAATGCTAAACCCTGATTGGGAACACGACCCTGCCGCCTTCCCCCCAGTCGATCTTGTCGATGTCACGCTGACCGAACTGTCGCTGAATGGTCTTGGGGTCGCATTGGCAGGAGAGGGGGCCCTGACCTTTGACGAAACGGACCTGCAGACCTACGAGGGGCTTCCCGCGCCCGACGGCAAGGTCACCTTGACCGCTACCGGCGTGAACGCGCTGATTGACCGTCTGGTCGCAGCGGGACAGATTCCGGCGGACGAGCTGACCGCGTTCCGTATGGGTCTGATGTTCATCGCCAAGGCGGGGGCAGAGCCAGACAGCCTGACGTCTGAGGTTGAGTTCCGCGACAAGGGCTTTTACCTGAACGGCGTCAAGCTGCGGTAGGTCCCAAGGACCGCAGGTTGTGAAAAATCCGTTACTGTCCCTTGTCAGCCCGCATAAATGGCACAACCTATTGGTGCACGACATTGGTGGGGGGGATTCGCCAGATGCTGCGTACTATCCGGGTTGGAAGTTCCTTGCTGATCCAGGGTATTGCCGTCCGCAGTCTGCCAGATGGCAAGCTTGTGGTCAGAGTTGACAACAAGCTCTTCGCCGGGGTTGCGGTGCCAACCATACGCGCGGCCTGATCTGCCGGGCAGAAACAAGAAAGGCCGGGCAACGCCCGGCCTTTTCCGTTGGATCCCAGTCGGTCAGGCCAGCGTGCGCTGGACTTCTTCCCGCTCGAAAATCTCGATCACATCGCCCTGGCGGATGTCATCGTAATTCTCGAACGCCATACCGCATTCCTGACCCGAGATGACTTCCTTCACCTCGTCCTTGAAGCGCTTCAACGTCTTCAGGGTGCCTTCGTGAATCACTACGTTGTCGCGCAACAGGCGAACCCCGGCCGAGCGGCGTGCGACACCCTCGGTGACAAGGCAGCCAGCAACCTTGCCGACACCCGAAACCTTGAAGACTTCCAGGATCTTGGCATAGCCGATGAAATGCTCGCGCACTTCGGCTTTCAACAGACCAGAGGCAGCGGCTTTGATGTCATCGACCAGATCGTAGATGATCGAGTAATAGCGCAGCTCGACCCCCTTCTGCGTCGCCGAGGCGCGTGCCGTAGCATTTGCGCGGACGTTGAAGCCGATGATCGGGGCTTTCGATGCCTCGGCCAGAGCCACGTCGGTGTCGGTGATCGCACCCACACCCGAATGCAGCACGCGGACGCGGACCTCGTCGTTGCCGATCTTCTCCATCGCCTGGACGATGGCTTCGGCAGACCCTTGCACGTCGGCCTTGATCAGGATCGGCAGTTCGGCAACCGACTGGTCAGCCTTGGCCTTGGCCATCAGCTGTTCCAGCGTGGTCGCGGCACCGGCTGCGGCGCGCTTGTCCTTGGCGGTCTTGATCCGGTAGTCGGCGATTTCGCGGGCCTGAGCTTCGGTTTCCACAACGTTCAGTGTGTCACCCGCAGAGGGCGTGCCCGACAGGCCAAGCACTTCGACAGCAGCCGAAGGGCCGGCTTCCGCAACCGTCTCGCCCTTGTCGTTGATCAGCGCGCGGACCTTGCCCCACTGTTCGCCTACGACGAAGATGTCGCCCTTCCGCAAAGTGCCGTTCTGGACCAGCACCGTCGCAACCGGGCCACGGCCCACGTCGAGCTTGGCTTCGATCACCGCCCCAGCGGCCGCCCGATTCGGGTTGGCGCGAAGCTCCAGAACCTCGGCCTGCAGCGCGATGGCTTCCAGCAGGTCATCGAGACCAAGGCCGGTCTTGGCCGAAACCTCCACGTCCTGCACATCGCCAGACATGGCTTCGACCACAACCTCGTGCTGCAGAAGATCGGTCCGCACCTTCTGCGGGTTCGCCTCGTGCTTGTCGATCTTGTTGATCGCCACGATCATCGGGACCTTGGCCGCCTTGGCGTGGTTGATCGCCTCGACGGTCTGCGGCATCACCGCGTCATCGGCCGCGACGACCAGCACCACAATGTCCGTCACCTGCGCCCCGCGCGAGCGCATGGAGGTGAAGGCCGCGTGGCCAGGGGTGTCAAGGAAGGTCACCAGCTGACCGTTCGGCGTCTTCACCTGGTAGGCGCCGATGTGCTGGGTGATCCCGCCTGCTTCGCCCGTGACCACATTGGTTTTGCGGATCGCATCCAGAAGCGAGGTCTTGCCGTGGTCGACGTGACCCATGATCGTGACAATCGGCGGCCGTGGCATCAGGTCTTCGGACTTGTCCTTGACCGTGTCGATCGCCTGTTCGACGTCGGCGTCGGTCACACGGACGGCCTTGTGGCCGAACTCCTCGATCACCAGTTCCGCCGTGTCGGCATCGATGGGCTGGTTCATCGTAACCATCATGCCCATCTTCATCAGGCTCTTGACCACGTCGGCCGCGCGTTCGGCCATCCGGTTCGCCAGTTCGCTGACCACGATGGTTTCCGGCAGCTGGACGTCGCGCACCTGCTTTTCGGCCTTCTGACCGAAGCCCATCGCCTTCTGGCGAGCCTTTTCCTGTTTGCGCTTGATCGCCGCAAGGCTGCGCTGACGTCCGCTTTCGTCGCTGATCGCATCCGAAAGGGTCAGTTTGCCCGACCGACGGCCCTCGTCACCGCGCTTGGCCCCGCGGTCACGGTCGGCACTGCGGTCATCCTTCTCGCGGTCGGTCTTGCGCGGGCTCAGGCCCGGCTTGGCCGACGCCGGACCCCGCGCCTCCTCGGTCGCGGCAGGGGCGGCCCGCTCGGCGGGCTTGGCCGCCACAGGTGGCGGCGTTGCCGACCGGGCACGCGTGCCCAGAACATCAGCGCGGCGCGCCTCGGCAGCGGCAGCCTTGGCGGCGGCTTCGGCCTTGGCAGCGCGCTCTTCCTCTTCGGCCTTCAGGCGCAGGGCCTCGGCACGTTCGCGATCCTCACGCTCTTTCGCCTCGATCTCTTCGCGACGGCGGGCGCGGTCTTCTTCGCGCGCACGGTCTTCTTCCGCCCGACGTGCGGCTTCCTCAGCCTCACGCGCCTTGGCAGCGCGCAAAGCCGCGAGGCGGCGCTCCATCTCGGCATCGGAAATGCCTGCAGGACGCTTGGACGGATCGCCCGAGCTGCTGGGCGAGACCGAGCCAGTAGCGCCCGGTGTGCCGGGCTTTGGCGCCGTCGGCACGACAACGCGCTTGCGTTTGGTTTCGACCACGACACTCTTGGTCCGGCCATGGCTGAAGCTTTGCTTCACCTGTCCGGGACGCGAACCGCCCCCAAGGCCAAGAGGTTTCTTGCCGTCTGTATCGCTCATGCGTCCTACGTATCCTTCATGGCGGTCTCGCCGCCGTCATCCCCATCGGGCCCTGTGTGCAAATGCCCACGCAGTCCGGCGAGTTTTGCCGCTTCCTCTACAACACGTGTTCTGAGTCCACCAGCGGCAAGCGCGGCGTGTATCGCACGTTCGCGCCCGAAAGCCAAACCGATTTCCCCAGCCGAAAGGCAGCCGATGAAGCCCTTTGCGCCATCCGGCGCGTGCAGCTTCGTCTTGCCCCGTTCCGACCCGTCACTGGCCTGGATCAGCGTCGCCGCCGTGCCCTTGACCAGCCAGTCCTTCACCTTCTCGTAGCCTGTCACCGCCTCACCAGCCTTGCGGGCCATGGAAAGGAGATCGACCGTCCGCTGCGCCACCAGAGTCTCGACCAGATCGGCCAGGCCATCGGGCACTTTCACCGGTTGCCGGGCGGCGCGGGAGAAGAGGTTCTTCTTCGCCGCTTTGTCCAGCGCGTCCCGGTCAGCCGAGACATAGATCCCCCGGCCCGGCAGTTTCCCCAGAACGTCCGGGACAATCTGCCCATCAGGGCCCAGGCAAAAGCGGATCAGCCCTGCCTTCGGCTGGCTTTCCCCGGTCGCAATGCACTTGCGTTCCGGATCGTCCCTGTCCTTTTCCCGGCCGCCGCGCGTCATTGCGCGTAACCCCGAGGCCTGAAATCAGGCCTCGGCCTCCTCGTCTTCGGCACCTTCTTCGGCGGGTTTCTCCAGTTCGGTCGGATCAACCCAACCCAGCATGACCCGCGCAGTCATGATCAGGGTTTGCGCTTCCTCAAGCGACATGTCGAACTGTTCCAGGACGCCTTCGTCCTTCTTGCGCTGGCCATTCTCGGTCGTCCAGCCGCCCGCCAGTTCCCAGTCGGCGCAGGTTGCGAAATCTTCCAGCGACTTGATGCCGTCCTTGGCCAAAGCCTCCAGCATCTGCGGGGTCAGGCCTTCGAAGTTCACCAGGCTGTCCTCCACCCCCATCGCGCGGGCGTTTTCCATCGCCTTGGCATTGGCGGCCTCAAGATAGTCGCGGGCGCGGGCCTGCAGTTCCGCCGCCGTGTCCTCGTCGAACCCATCGATCGACAAAAGCTCGTCGATATCGACGTAGGCCACTTCTTCCAGGTTGGTGAAGCCTTCGGCCACCAGAAGCTGGGCCATCATTTCGTCCACGTCGAGCGAATCCATGAACAGCTTGGTGCGTTCCGCGAATTCGGCCTGACGGCGGGCCGATTCTTCGGCCTCGGTCATGATATCGATGTCCAGACCCGTCAGCTGGCTGGCCAGGCGGACGTTCTGCCCACGGCGGCCGATGGCCAGCGACAGCTGTTCATCCGGCACCACGACTTCAATCTTGCCGGCCTCTTCATCGATCACGACCTTGGAGACTTCGGCCGGCTGCAGCGCGTTCACCAGGAACGTCGCCTGATCCTGGTTCCACGGGATGATGTCGATCTTTTCGCCCTGCAATTCGTTCACCACCGCCTGGACGCGGCTGCCGCGCATACCGACGCAGGCACCGACAGGGTCTATGGAGTTGTCATAGCTGATCACGGCGATCTTGGCGCGGCTGCCCGGGTCGCGGGCGACAGCCTTGATCTCGATGATGCCGTCATAGATTTCCGGTACTTCCATCTTGAAGAGCTCGGCCATGAACTGCGGGTCGGTACGCGACAGGAAAACCTGCGGCCCGCGCGGTTCGCGGCGGACGTCCTTGATGTAGCAGCGGATGCGGTCGCCGATGCGGTAGGCTTCGCGGCCGATCTTCTCGTTCCGGCGCAGGATGCCTTCGCCACGGCCGATGTCGACGATGACGTTGC
>JALOTD010000016.1 GCA_025458105.1 Tabrizicola sp.
GAGCTTCAGCTCGGTCACCGGCAGCACCGCGTCCTGCACCAGGGCCGAGATGACCTTCAGGTCGTCGACATCCTGCGCCACAAGCCGCAAGGGCCCTTCACCCCCATCCTGAAACCGCGCGTCCGTCATCCCGCGATACGCTCAACATGCGCCCCACAGGCCCGCAGCTTCTCTTCCACACGCTCATACCCACGATCCAGGTGATAGACCCGGCTGACCACGGTCTCCCCCTCCGCCGCAAGACCCGCCAAAATCAGCGAAACACTGGCCCGCAGGTCCGTCGCCATCACCGGCGCGCCTTTCAGCTTTTCAACGCCGGTCACCTTGGCCGTACCACCATGCACGTCGATCTTCGCGCCCATGCGCATCAGTTCGGGGGCGTGCATGAACCGGTTCTCGAAGATCTTCTCTTCCAGCACCGAAACCCCGTCCGCCGTGCACAGAAGCGCCATCATCTGCGCCTGCAGGTCCGTCGGGAAGCCTGGGAAAGGTTCGGTCATCACGTCCACGGCCCGCACCCGCCCGTTCTTGCGAGACACCTTCAGCCCGCGGTTGGTCTGGGTCACCGAGACCCCTGCCGCGTCCAGCTTGGCGGCAAAGCTTTCCACCAGGTCCAGCGTCCCGCCGATGCACTCCACCTCTCCCCCGCAGATAGCGGGAACCAGCATGTAGGTGCCCAGTTCGATCCGGTCGGTCACCACCTGATGCGTGGCGCCGCCCAGACGATCCACGCCCTCGATGGTGATCATGCTGGTGCCCTCGCCGTCGATCTTGGCGCCCATCTTCTTCAGGCAGCGTGCCAGATCGACGATCTCGGGCTCCCGCGCCGCATTCTTCAGGACCGTGGTCCCCTTGGCCAAAGTCGCCGCCATAAGCGCGTTTTCCGTCGCCCCGACCGAGACAAAGGGAAACTCTACCACCGCGCCCTTCAGCCGGCCACCCGGGGCCTTGGCATGGACATAGCCGTCGCGCAGGTCAAGGTCCGCGCCCATCGCCTCCAGCGCTTTCAGGTGCAGGTCCACCGGTCGAGCGCCAATGGCGCAACCGCCGGGCAAGGACACAACCGCATGACCATAGCGGGCGAGCATCGGCCCCAAAACCAGGATCGAGGCGCGCATCTTGCGGACGATATCGTAGTCGGCCTTGTGGTTGGTAATCGAATGCGACGACAGCGCCAGCACCAGCCCGTCCTGCAGGCTGGCCACTTCGGCCCCAAGTGACTGCAGCAGTTGTGTCATCGTGCGGATGTCACTGAGACGCGGCGCATTGGTCAGGGTCAGCGGTTCGTCCGACAGAAGCGTCGCAGGCATCAACGTCAGGCAGGCGTTCTTCGCCCCGGCAATCGGGATTGCCCCCGACAAGGCCCCGTTGCCACGCACCAGAATCGAATCCATCTGCCCTAGTCCCCTTCGATTTCGCCCGTGCCGTCTTCGGCGTTGCGGGCCTTTGCCTGTGCCTTCCGGCGCGCCATGTTTGCCTTGAGCGCCGCCTTCAACCGGTCTTCGCGGGTGGGCGGTCGTTCAGGCTTCCGGGCCTTTTCGCTGGAAGGCGGGTCCGTCGGGCTGCGCATGGGAAAGCTTCTACTCCAAGGGCGCGGGTGGGTCCAGAGAGGGTAAGGTTTCCTCCCAAATCCCCCTTGCACGCGGTCAGGATTGCGTCTATCCACCCGCCCACCAACGGCGCTGCAGTAGCTCAGTGGTAGAGCACTCCCTTGGTAAGGGAGAGGTCGAGAGTTCAATCCTCTCTTGCAGCACCATTTTTCCCAGCAAAATCAGAGGAATGGCCCAGAGGCCACCTAACTGACTAACGTGTGCTTGCCGGTCGGGCAACACCCGGGGAACATTGAAGCGAGCGAACAGATTCTGCCTTGCCCCATGGAAGTCGGGTCCCGGCGCTCAGATTACCTGCTTCTAGGCAGTTGCGAAGTCAGATGTATCGCTTAGGCATCGTCCTGAGAAGCCAGTTCAGCTACCTTACTGGCTTAAAGTACAAGGGCAGGATGCTGTGCCTAACTTTAAACACGCAACCCGATGCCTTACAAACGTGCTCCGACCTGAAGCTTAACCTTCCAGAAGCAAGAGAATCCTCCGTGATACTCACTCCGTCTATAGTGGAGATGAGATGGTCTCTCCAATTGGATAGAACCTGTAGTGCGTTCTCTGCCCAACAATAGATAATGATTTCTCCATGATCCCTACCATGTTGGGCGGTTCCATACCGAGTAGACAATTGCAGAAAACCATCCGTAACGTTGCTGTTTCCGCGGTAGATCTTCGCTTCACCGATCCAAAGAAAACCATTAAAGGAGCGAACCAACACATCACAGTGACCTCCAACCTGCGTGTCGTGCTCAGCCGGAATCCCCGAAGATTGGAGCATATTTACTATCTGAAAAGTCAAATAATCTTCAGCCTGCTCCTTGTTTACATGCCGAGCATCTACAATCCGCCGATAGCAATCGTCTACGGTTGCCTCGATTAATCGGACTCTCTCGTCATGATCATGGACAAAAGGAAACAGGAAGACGGGAGGCCGCCCTTCGAGTTCGTAATGTCGAAGGACCTCGCTCAAAGAGAGACTAGCGCTAGACAAACTCACTCCTTCGAACCGTGCAGTCGGTAGAATAGGTGCACTCGCTTGGCTGCATCTGGCACCACCTCACCCGAAACAGGGTGCACCAACGATCCGTGTTTTACGAGATCAACCAGATCGTCGTCTTCCAATGGCTGAATTCCACCGTTGTCCTCCAGGTAAGCATGTGAAGAAAGAAGGCGAGGTTCAATAGAGCTCAAGTAGGTAAGTGCGGCAAGCACACTGGAAACATCATGGTTGCGCCGCGAATCTATGAAATAAGACAGCGTCAAAAACCGGCCAGAATCTTCGTCAAGCTGAGCAAGAGAGTCAGTTACCGAAAGGCATGCCTGCAGAAATGCATCCGGCAGGCCGGCCTTGAACAGACGCTGTCTGACTGTTTCCACCTCTACCATCGTACCTACTTCTCGGCCAACCCAGCCTTCCTGCCCAAGCGTTCGATTACAAACTCATAGTCCGCAGCTCGAATGCAGTTGCCAACAAAAGCTCCCGAGATGACCGGATCGGCGCTTCCGCCCCTTCCACTCGGACCTGTCGCGGCCAAAGTTATGGATGGAACAAATATAGCACCATCCTCCTCTTTTGGCCAATCAACTGTGATGCGGAACAGGCGTATATCGGTGGAAAGCGCATCCTTTCCACCAAGATGATAGGTCTCCTTCCGCTGATCTAACTTCTCTCTGGATCGCTTTATCATCTTTTCGTTCTTGATTGCTGAAGTAGTAGTACTAAAGGTTATCTCAGATACAATTCCATCCTCGTCATCATCATAGAATGCCCGAACTGCCGGAAATAGGTTAATTGGGACAGTTAGATGAGTGGCTCCAGTTTCATTTATGATCTCCCGAAGTCGTGAATGATGAGCATGGATCGCAGCTTCTGGCATACCTGGGAGGCAGTCCACTCGGATCTCCAACTGCGGTCGGTGGTGTGGAACCCAGATCACATGAAAGAGCTGCACCTTCCGAAACTTGACTCCAACTATCTCGTCAAACTTGCTTCGCATTTCTGCTGGATCTTCGAACTCATCGAATTCGATTTCCTCACGAACCTTCATTGCGAAGATACTACTTAGGACAAGACCAATCCCATCCTCGTTGCTTTCCACCCTTACAACTGAAAAATCTTGCTCTGCAACGTCGATCACTTCCTGCGTTAGCATTGCTGGATAGGCCTCGGTTGCTGGGGCTTGAGCCACCACAAGACTCGAAAAAAAGTGGTGAAGACGTTCACGGTCTCCGTCTGTCATTGGATATATCTTCGTGAATTTCTCTCCACAGAGGATGTGCTCAACAAGCCATAACTCAAGCCTAGCAACATCAATTTCGTCTTCTCGGTTTAGAAGCTTCTTGATCGTCTTTTGCCATCCCTGACCAATGTCTAATCCTGTTTGCCTAAGGACTGTTTTCGCGTTTGACCAAGACATTCGCTGGCGCAACGTGTCCAAGATGGGGAGAAGCATGATTATACCTTAAGCGACATCTCACGGTACCTTTCCCGATCGGTTCCGATTCTCCAAGCGCGGATTTGTTTTGCTAGTCAGTTCACCAGCGTTGTTCGTCGGTGCTTGATCTGCCGGATGTTCGCTGTATGTTCTCTCACATCATGTGGCCTTACGCAATCCCGACCGACCTACGCCGCCGCCTCGCCGGTGTCCTGTCGACACGCCACTGCGGACCGCCCGAAATCTGGGGAGAGATCCGGGATTGGCTAGAAGCCAAGGGCGCCCAGGTGCCGGACGGGATCGAGGTCGAGAACCCGCCCGAGGGGCACGCCCAGCGCGACCAGTAAGCACCACGAAGCGGCCCCTTATTGGGCGCATGGGTACGCTTCTGCGAGTGCGATTTGGCCAAGAAGCCTTGCCGACCCGTGACGGTCTTTTGGTGTGTCCTTGAGGTAGGCTACGATTATCTCCACAAACTGCCGAAGCTCTGCTTCCGGGGGCAGGCAGAAGCCCAGGAATTGAGACGAGAGCGCGTCCATTTCAGAGGTTGGGATGTCCTCGCCCTCCTGATTGAGCATCATCATCGGCACCGAAGCCCCTAGCTTGAGTCCCTCAATCAAGCCGTTCACATAGCCGATGCAAAAGCCCTGGGCAGCTTGGCTCTGGTCGCTGCAGATGGATAGAAGATCGTTGCCGCTGAGGTTCTCTGCATTTCCCGGCCCCGAGAACGCAGCAAAGGTTAGGAATGCCCAAACCAACCGCATCGACAGCCCCACCCCAACAATCGCTGATTGAGCTTCAAGAGCAAATGACCGTCCGTCAAGTCACTTGGGGGCCCTCGACCAACATACGCGCGGAGGGGATGATTTAATCCGGGGCGAGCCGGACCCGAAAGTTTGGCGGGGCGCGAATTTGTGCGGGGCGTGGCCGCTGAGCCCGGCAGGAACTTCGGACCATACGCCAGGGGGTAGGGTCCGGGGGTCGCGGGTCTACCCTGCCAGCGACGCTGCCAGCCTGCAGGATGGACGGCCGGGCGCGCGGCCCGGCCTGTGAGTGTCAGGCCGCTTGCAGCCTGCCCAGCGCAAGGCGGGCGTAGCTGGCAAGGAAGGCGTCGCCCTGCCCTTCCATCGCCTGCAGGGCCTCATAGGCGCCGCGGGCCGCCTTGGGCGCGCCGTGCAGCGCAATCCCTTCCAGCTCGTCTATCGCCTCACAGGCGGCCGGGACGTCGCCAGCGCGGGCCGCTTCGCGCGCGGCAAGGGAAGCATTCCAGAGGTAGCGGGTTTCGTTTTCCATGATGTGCCCCTTTCAAGTGTGCATCTGCCCCTGAATCTACCGGCCCGGAATCGTGTCTGTCATGGAGTTTGAGGCACTCCGCAGTCTGGCGACACTACCGACAAACCGGACAGGCCCGCCCCGGCCGGACGGCTGAAACGGGCCACTTGTATGTAATGCGATATCACTGTATAAACACTCTACGGACGTTGAGAGTTTATACAGTACCGATCGCCATGCAGTACGTCACCTATTTGCGAGTCAGCACGGACCGCCAGGGCAAGAGTGGCCTTGGCCTTGAGGCGCAGCGCAAAGCCGTCTCGGACTATGTGACCGGCAAGGGCGAGATAGCGGCCGAGTACGTCGAGGTCGAAAGCGGAAAGAAGAATGATCGGCCACAGTTGGCCCGGGCCCTGGCAGAGGCGAAACGGATCGGCGCCGTCCTCTTGATCGCGAAACTAGACCGTCTCGCCCGCAACGTCGCTTTCATTGCGAACCTGCTAGAGGCGGGCGTCGAGATTGCCGCCGCAGACATGCCACAGGCGAACCGGTTCCTGTTGCACGTAATGGCGGCCGTTGCCGAACATGAGGCGCAAGCCATTTCGGACCGGACACGGGCCGCACTGGCGGCAGCCAAAGCGCGCGGCGTGGCCTTGGGCTGGTCTATCCCTTCCCGGCAAGAGGAACAGCGCCAAGCGGCCCGGAAGGGGGCGCAGCGCAATGCCGGGAAAGCTGACCAACACGCGGCCAATGTCTTGCCTGTGGTCCGCCAGATCGCCGCGGGCGGGGCGTCCCTGCGGCGCATTGCCGACGAACTCAACGCGCGCGGTGTCAAGACCGCCCGCGGCGGCCTGTGGCACGCGGCCACGGTTCGGAACCTACTAGATCGGGCGAGGGCATGAGCAGGCTCGCTTTTGCGATGAAGACTCGTGAGAATGGTGCCAAGGTACCTCAAGCGGGAGCAATAAATGCATCAGGCGCTTTCTATAGCCTTGTGCCTTCTGGCGATATCTTCACCGGCGCACTCCGATACCGCTCTTGAGATGCGCGAATACTGCAAAGGTGTGGTCGAAGCACCTTCTGCGCCGGGCGGGATGGTAGAAATGCCGACTACATTTCAGGCAGGGTTTTGCTGGGGGGCATTTGCCGCCACCCAAGCTTTTGCCCATACATCCGCAGAAGGAAGCACTCGCGGGCTTCTCCAGCTCTGCATCCCTCAGGGGGTCACAAGAAAGCAGATGGTCGAAGTGTTCTACCGGGACGCAGACTTGAATCCGCAGCTACTGCATGAAGAGTGGCACTACGTTGCTTGGCTGGCACTGGCCGAGGGTTTCCCTTGCAAATCTGAGTAGCCGGGCACCGAACAAGACTTGCGGAGCCGCGCTAGGGCGCGCTGGCGGCCCATTTCGTGAGCAAGTGCCCGGTCCTCTGAGATCACGCTTTCAAGGGTGCACGTCCCGCACCCCGCGACGTCCACACCGACCGCAAGGATATGCGTCGCCCCGGGCATAGGATCGGCCCTACGCACCGGGAAGCCCATTGCCGCCTCTTCGGAGATCGGTAGCGCCATTGGGGCGCAGCCTGCCTCTATCATTCGCTGGAAGGCCTTGCGCAGGGCCTCCACCGCTGCAGGTTCGTTGATCGGCTGCAAGCTGCCCCCGGAGAAGTCCAGGCACGTTGCGGCCCACAGGCGCGCCATTGCGGGCGCGCGGGCCTTCAGTACGCGGCGGGCCGTTCGGTTCATGGGCATTTCCCTTCCGTTTTGGTCACAGGGGATCAGTCGAAGACGCCAGGCACGCCAAGGCGGCTCAAGTCGCGCGTAGCGCGCTTCACGGCCCGCTCAAGCTGCGCCGGGGTCATCTCATGCGGTTCGGGCTCAACCTCATCCTCTGCCCGCCCCAGGAGGCCACTGGCCCGGTAGATCGCGTTGATCGTGGCGCTCTTGGCCTGTGCGGGCGCCTTGGGGTCGCGCAAGAGCGTAATCGCGGCCTCTGTGGCAGCGTCCAGGCCCTCGGTCCGGATCCGGCGTAGGTTCCTCTCCAAGGCTTCGGCCGGGCTTTCGTCGGGGGTGTCCTGGGTCATGAAAAGGGATCCTCGATCACAGGCCCGTTGCCGGGCGGTTGCTTTAGGGCCGCGGTCCGGCGTTCCAGGGCCTCGATCGCCTCGCGGATAGCCCGGGCCTCTGGCGTCTCCACAGGGGCCGCGCTGGCGCGCTCCGCGAGCATGTCGCGGAACTCGCGGGCCTCGCGGGCGGCGCGCCGGACCTCCGGGCCGCCCGGCCTGCGGGCCGCGTGCCATGCGTCATAGCGGGCTCGCTGTTCCGGGGTCATCGCCGCGACCCGGGCGGCTTGCTTGGCACGACGTCGCGCGACGTCTCGGAGCTTTCTTTCGAGTTTCTCCGGAGACTTGCCCGGGTTGGTGAGCTGGACCTTGTGCCAGTCCTTGCCGGTAGGTGTAGCGCCGCCATGCAGGCGACACCGGCCGCCCGTGCCAGTCCCCAGATTTTCACACCGGCCGCCGTCGCGCCGCTTGGCGTTGCACAGAGGATAGCTCCGCTGCGCCTCATGCGCCTTGCGAAGGTTTCCCCAGGCTGCGGCCCGCTTCGCAGCCGAATCGCGGGCGTGTGTTTTCCCGCCCCCTGTCATTGGAGTCGCACCGGTTGGACTTTCACAGGCCGGTTGTGAAAGCCCCTCTTGGCGGGCGTGCACGCCGCCCTTTGAGGGGTGTGCAACGCCCTAGGGGTATGGGGGTGTGGAAGAACAGGGGGTTGGAAGGGGGTTGGAACGCCCCGAAACGCCCGAAAACCGGAAAGCCGTTGTGAGTATTCACGCCACCACCTCCAGGAATTGTCGCCGTTTGGACGGCGGACCGTCCTCAACCACCTGGACTTTCCGTCCAGACAAGAGCGCATCCATCGCGGCCCGGAAGGCAGCCTTTGTGACGCCTTCGCTGTCCGGGTGCTTTGCAAAGACGTTCGGCGCATAGGTCGTGCCGCCCGCAGCGTTCACCTTGCGCCCTTGCTCCGAGAAGGCCCGCAAGAGCTTCAGGAACACCCGTTCCGCCTTTGGCGTCTCGTCGGTTTCGCCTTCGGTCACGACCACCTGTTGCGCAACTTCAAAGACGCCGCGCTGCCAGCGCAACACCACCTCGTTACCGATCCGCCCGTAGTTCGCTTTCTTGGTCGAAAGGATCCGCTTGTCAGGGTCGGGCTCGTGACCGTCGACGATTACGCGCGACAGATAGAGGCGCGAACGAACCGAGTTGTTCCAGGCGGTGCTCCCGGACGTGCCCGAACCACTGTTGAGTCCGGAAAGTGACGGATGGGCGAGCAGGATCACGGCGCAGCGATGCTTGAGCGCGAGACGGCGAAGCATGCCGACAAACTGGCGCACCTTGGCCCGATCGTTCTCATTGGCGGGATACACGTCCGCCAGTGTGTCGATCACGATCAGCGACGGTCGATCGGCTTCGGCTCGGGCGTCGAGCTCTCGAAACAGGGTCGATTCCACAAGCCGCAAGTTGCTCTCGGTCGCCAGCAAGGCGTCTTCGCCGGCAAGGCTGCGCAGTGTCAGGTTCTGAACATCGTCAAAGGTGCGACCGGTCGCACGCAGAATGTCCGCAAGCCGTCTGTGAAGCTCGGCTTGGTCATCTTCGGCCGAGATGTAGATTGCCCGACCCGGCGTCACGGCTTTGCCGATCCAATCCGTCTTTGACGCAACGGCCGTCGCGAGTTGAAGGGCCACAAGCGACTTTCCGGTGCCGCCGTCACCCCCGAAAAGGGTCACCGTGCTTCGCGGCACCAGATCGACCACAAGCCATTCGCGAGGCGGGACCGGGCGTCCAGCGAAGTCGGATGCGAGGAAGAAGCGGGACGTTCGGTCGCCTGTGCCTTCTGTCGCCACTACCTCGAAGTAGTCTTCCGGCCGCGAGTCGCGCTTGGCGCGCTCAAGGGCGCGCTTGACCGTGTTGCCGGCGTAGTATTCACCGCGCCCCTTCGCCACGTCTTCCTGCAGCCGGTCCGCAGCGAGGGCAAAGACAATGCTGGCAATCTCGGTCGCGTCGGTCATGCCGGCGCCGACGCAATGGGCAGCCAAGGCATAGTCCCGATCCGATCGGTCCGGGTTTTCCATCGCAGCCGCAAAGCCGCGCCGTTCGCGCAACTCAGCGACGCGCGCCTGCAGGGCCTGTGACAGGGCATCCGGACCACCCTCCGCCGCCTCTAGCACGGCCGGGTAATCGAAGTCTGTCAGGTCGACGGAGATCGCAGCCTTAGCGTCTCGGGGCGCCGCCAAGCCTACAAGCTCTGCCAGCGTGTACCGGCGGGTCACGTCCAGGTGCAGCAAGCGTGCGGCTGTTTCGACCCGCCCCTTGGCCCGCTTCTTCGCGTTCGGAAAGTTACGCGTTCCGGGCAGCCGGAAGAGGTGATCAACGCTCTGCACCGCATCGCCGCCTAGGGCGTCCGCGAGGCCCGCCGCCTGCGCCTTCACAAGGGCGCGGGTCTCCGGCGTGTTCTCGATCGGAACAGCGAACAGCCAGACCAACTGCACCCCGTTGCCTGTGTCGATGGCGACGCTTGCCGGACACGGGCCATTGGACGTCAGAGCTTGGGCCAGACTTAGCAGCCGCTCGCGCTCGGCTGCCCAGCCGCCCGGCTCGCGCTCCACTTCTTCGCGTGGGTCCAGGTCCACAGCCAGGCCGCGTAGATAGGCGAAGTCCGTTTCCTTCAGCTTGCCGAGACCGCCGACCAGATCCGGGCGCGGCTCGTTCAACGCGAAGTAGAGGTTGCAGCCGCGCAACCCGGCCTTCTCCACCAAGCTGGCTATCGCTGGCCCGCTTTCGGCCACCCTGTATGTCTTCCCGTTGGGCTTTCCGTCCGGCGGGATCGCGACCAGGTTCACAGGTCCGCCGTCTGTGAACGCCTGCAGGAATTCGACCGGGCCCAAGTCCCCGGCGGTTGCAAAATCTGCGGTTTTGTCGTAGTTTCCGTCCATTGAAGGCTTCTCCTAAGGCGCGTTCGCGGCTCATCCCCGCGGCGCGCCGTTTCGTTAGTGGACCGCCTGCGAAAGCGGCCCTGCCCTACGCAAATCGTCGGGCCTAACTGGGCTCATCGGGTCGAGGAAGTCGGCCAGTTCGCAACCGCGACACGGTGTTCCGGCCATATCTCACCAATCCGCGTACGAAAGGCCGGCCAGACATCCCTGACAGTCTCATTCGCCACAAGCAGGCCCTTGGCGAAGGCAACCGTCATCTGAAGGTCTAGGAGATCCAGACCCAAGGCCCTCGCAACGATCAGGTCGACAACAAGCGACCGGGGCAGGTCGCAATCCGGAATCGTTTGCGCCGCTTGGACCTCCCAGCAAGCCAGGACAATCAAGCGAAGGATGCGGAAGTCGGGCTCGATCAACGCGCTAACGCGGTGACGCTCCTCGCGCGCTATGAGCAAGGCCTGCGCTATCTGTGCGCCCGCCACTTCAGCTTGGAAAGGCCGAGGCGCGACACCGTCCGCAGCGAGTTTGTCCTTCACAGCGTCGACCGACGCAGAGAGAACTAGCTCGCGAAAGGCATTGTCGACCTCCGGACCGCCTTGGATCGTCTCCAGCAATGCCCCCATGCGCGTCGGGCGCGAGAACAGATTGGCTACGAGAGCCAGCTCGCGGTTCACCTTATGGCTTAGCATGCCGAAGGCGCGGCGCTCTTCGCTGTACATCGCTTTGGTGCGGTGCCGGGTGGTCATTGCACGCCCTCCAGCCAGGCCCGGACGTCGCGCGCCATATAGCGGGGGCGGCCTTCTATGCGGGTAATCTTCGGACCACGGCCCTGTGAACTCCACACGCGGAGAGTGATTAGGGCGAAGCCGGTCAGCTTGTGAAGCTGTTGCTGGGTGAGCAACGCGTGATCGGGCAAAGCTTTCAGATCGGGGACGGCGGACCGATCGGGCTGAGCGTTGAAGTCGGAAACGTTCGGAGCGGTCTGAGGCTGCGACATGGCGAAACTCCTGGACGGCCACAGGCCCCGGGGGGCGCGTGTTGGCGGGGTGAGCAACGAAAGGGCCCGGCGAAGTGCCGAGTTCAGAGTTGCTGCATGCCCACCAGTTCGTCCGTTTCGCCTTGTTCGATTGCAGCGGCGCTCTGAAAACTAATTACACCAAGCGCCTGGTCATATCAAGAATTATCTTTAAATATCAGACGTATAGCACATCTCGGACTGTATGCGGGATACTATCCAGCCAAGACTTTCCCGACATGTTCAGCCCATTTCACAAAAGCCGCCTTCACTTCGGCTTCGCAATCGTCGCGGTTGTACCGACTTTCCAGATCGGCCCGGGCGTGACCAAGCGCAAGCTCTGCAATCTCTCTGTCTACGCCAAGCCGGGACAAGCCTGTGCGGAAGGTCCGGCGCAGATCGTGAAGCGTGAAGTTCACCCCGGACCGCGCCACAAGGCCCAGGGCGCCGTTCTCAGGCCGCTTGGCGCTTGTGTCCATGAACTTGGACCAGCCTGCCAGCCTGCTCCCTGTGCGCGTGGCTGCAAAGATCAGGTCAGGGTTGCGGCTGTCCACTGGGCAAGCCTTGATCAACGCTTTGACCGCAGGCGCGATGTACACCGTATGCCCGCGAGCCTGTTTCGTGAAGGTCGCAGGCAGGTCTATGCGGGCAGCGTCGAAGTCGACCATAGACCGCAACAAGCCCGCGCCTTCGCTTCGTCTGCAGCCTGTGAGCATCAGGAACCGGACAAGCCTGCCAAATGGCGAAGCATCGCCAGCGGCCGTCCAGATTGCCGCAAGCTCTGCATCCGACAGGGCGCGGCCGTGCGTATCCTGTGCGACCTTCTCAGCCCGGGTGTGGCGCCCCTTCCGATAGCCTGCCAGCGGGTTGGCGTCGATCGCTCTAGCTTCGAAGGCGCACCAGTTCAGGAAGGTCGAGCACCGCGCCCTGAAGTCATCTGCGGCGCCGCGCTTGCCCGCCGCTTCCAGGTTCTCGACGATCTCGGAAAGCTGCCAGCCTTTCAGGTCCGCAACGTCCGTTTCCAGGTAGTCGGCAAGGCCGCGGCGCAGCGTGCTGAGGATGGTTGTTCGGTTCACATGCCCCCGGCGCTGCATGTACTTGTCATAGCGGTCCATAAGGTCAGTCACGCGGGCAGTGGACTTGGCGCGCTTCTCGGCCCGCTCCGCTACAGGATCCGCCCCGCCCGCGACTTTGCCAAGTGTCTCCTTGGCAAGCCGCCGGGCCTCTTTCACATTGGGGATTGTCTCTGGAGTTCCAAGCTTGAGCCGCTTGGGGCTTGCGTCTCGGCCCATGCCGGGCGGCCTGTAGACCACCACAAAGGACTTGGACGATCCGCGAAGCCTGAGGCCAAAGCCGGTCACCTCTTCGTCCCAGATCACCTCTTCGGACTTACCCTCTGTGAGCTTGGCGTCGCGCACCTTTGGGTCTGTGAGACGAGTCTTCGGCATGCTCTACCCTCGCACATACGGGCTACACATTTGGGTAACGCATTTTCGCATACAACGGTATCACTCTGCAACGCTGCATATTTCAGTAATCACAGGGAAAATCAGGTCTCCAATACAATCCGATCACTCAGTAATGTAGTCGCAATTCCCTTGGTAAGGGAGAGGTCGAGAGTTCAATCCTCTCTTGCAGCACCATCCATCCCTTCCCGTTCGAACGTGTCGGCCAGTCGCTCGACATGTGCGTTGTTGCAAGGAAAACGCCGCGCTCCGGGGTGGAACGCGGCCTCTTGTCTTGTGCCAGGCCGCTCACTTCAGCCGGTCAACAACGCCTTGGGCAAAGGTGTCGATAAGGGCCTGATAGCTGGCGCGGTCATCGGTATTGAAGACGATCGTCTGACCTTCCGGCACCACCACCCGGGCCGTTTCCAGCGAGACGCTCAGTTCGTAAGCATCAAAGTTCGAGTTGTCGGTGTCGTCCACGATATTCACCTGGCCGACCAGCACCGCATCCCCCAGGTTCAGCGCGCGATCAAAGGCACTCGACAGTTCGACCTCGCGAATGTCCACCAGAATGCGCGCGCCAGGCTCGTCCGTCAGCCGCTCGGTGACGCGGGCCGCAATGGCTGCCTCCAGGTCGGCTTCCAGGCTGCCCCAGTAGACAGCTGCATCGGCGTTCTGGATCGCAGAGATGTCGGTTGTCACGTCGACCTCCTGGATCGTGTCAACGGCAGCCAGAGTCGGCTGGGCCAGAAGGCCAAGGACGGCGGTAGCGCCAAGGATTTGTTTCATCAGCATTTTTTGCTCCTGTCTCTTTCGGCGGACCAGACCCGCCTTTCTGTATGAACAACGCGCGGCGAGGGGATCGGTTCCCGGCTGACACCATGGGACAGCCGTCAGACGATGAGCCTTGTGTCCGCCGGAAGCTGGTTCCGTTCTGGCTGAGCCCAGGAAATCCGGTCGTACACGTCTTGCGGAAGATTAGCCCGCATCGCGGCGGCTAAAGTCATCGGTGTCGATCTCGGTGAAGGGAGCGCAACATTCAGGAACACGGCGGCTGACAAGGGCTGAACACTGCTTGCCGAGACTGCGCCAGTCCCAGCATTGGTCGGGCCCGACGCGAGATCAGCGTTGGTCACGCCACCTTTGCGTCTGGCGACACGAAAGATTCGACCAGCAGCGCTTCCATCCCGGTGACGACAAAATCCGCCGCACTTTTCCCTGCGCCCTGCGCCTCGTCCTGCGCGGTCGCCCAGATCGCCAGACCGATGCGGACACCCGGCAGCCGCCGCCGCAACTGGCGGATCAGGAACTCGACCGCCGGGCCGGGACTTGGATCAAGGCTCACCAGAACCGCCGTCGTGGGGCTGAACGCACCCAAGGTCGGCCCGATCGACCTCGGCATGGCCGACCGATGCGCAAGCGCCAGCGCCTCTGACCCCTCGGCGCGAAAGACCTGCGCCACCATCATCGCGGCGGCGTCGTCCAGTTTCGTCTGTGCCCCGATCACCACAACGCTGTGTCCGACCCCATCGAGGACCCCGTTCGCTGTCAGCGCGGTCGAGCCCTCCAGCGGGGTGTCGCTGGCCACCGAGAGTTCATCCTCGACAACCTGGTCAAGCTCATCGGTCAGGGTTTCCGCCGCACGGGCAATTCTCTCGGCCTGGTAGTCCGACAAAAGCCCGGCCTGATGATCTGCCTGCGCCAGTGCCAGGGCAGGAAGCGCTGTCTGGTCGTAGTATTCGGCCAGGAACAGCTTGTCCGTCGAACTGGTCGCAGCTTCGGTGAAGGCAATGCTCTGGCCGGCCAGGAGTCGATCGTAAAGCTGTGCCGACTGGTTCAGGACCGGCCCATCGCCCAAGAGGATGGGAAACAGCCGCAGGCTGGGCACATGATGCCCGATCACCACCAGGCAGACGGTAAGCGGCGTTGCGATGATCAGTCCCATCGGCCCCCAAAGCCAGGTCCAGAACATCGCCGATACGATGACAGCCAGGGGCGAGACACCGGTGCGCTGGCCGAAGAACCAGGGTTCGATCAGGTTCGATGTAACCAGTTCCACCACGCCGAACAGTGCAGCGGTCCACAGGACCAGCGACCAGTCGGGCGATTCCGCAAAGGCCATCAGCAACGGCAAAGCGGCCGAAATGACCGACCCGATATAGGGAACAAAGCGCAAGACCAGGGTCACAAGCGCAAAGAACAGCGCATTCGGGATACCCAGCGCCCACAAGCCCAGTCCGATCGGAATCGCGTAAATGACGTTCACCACAAGCTGCGCGATCAGATAGCTGGACACGCGCGACCCGGCTTCCGCCAGCAGGCGTGAGGTTGCCACGATGTTCGACCCGCCGATCAACTGAACCAGCCGTTCGCGCAGCGAGGCACGTTCCAGAAGCGCAAAGACAACAACCACGAAGATCAGCCCGAAGATGGCCACCGGCGACAAGGCAGGAATGATGACGCCCGTGATCCAGTCCTTCACCCCGGTCCGGTCGACCACTTCGACCTGCGCAATGCTGTTGGTCGCCCCGGCCCCCCCTTCCAGCCGCGCCAAGATGTTTTCGACCATCGTTTGCAGATGGGCGATCACTTGGCTGCCCTCACCCGCCTGCAGCATGCCGTCGATCTTGCCCAGCACATTGCCCTGATATTGGGGCAGATTGCTGGCGATCTGGCTCAGTTGAATGGCCAGTACTAGGACAAACGCCGCGACCAGCGAAGCTGCCCCCAGGACCGTCAGAATCACGGCAGGCGTATCCCTCAGCCCGCGTCGGCGCAGGAACGTCACGACAGGCGTCAGGACAAAAGCAACCAGCATGCCCAGCGCCAGCGGCAGGAAAAGGTCCTTCGCGACATAAAGGATGACACAGACCACGACGACCGTGGCCAGCGTGGTCAGTGAAACGATCGAGTGACCCAGTGAAGACGGGATCGTGCCACCAGCTTGGCTGAAAGTCCCGCTGGACGTGCTTTGCATGACGATCCCCGTACTGACCATTTCATCAACAACCTCGCCGCCGCCTGCCGGTTCCCGCCATCGTGATCAGTGTCAGCGGAACCGGACGGCGCTGACCGGCGTTAACCCACGAAACCGCAGCGTCGTGCCACGGGACCAGGGAGGCGAGCCATGCATGCTGTGACCACGCCATGTGCAAAACCGGTCGTCCTGATGACCCAGGCCGCGTTTTATTTGCACCCAACCCTGACTGCCATGCCGCCTCACTCACGGCTGATTGTCGCCGGCGCGTCGCGCATGCGCCTCGCCCTTGCGCCTTTGCACCTGCCGGGCGCCAAGGCGATCTGGACCGACTTTCATCACAGTGCCTCGCTGCGCAGCCTGCGCACGCGTGTCGAGGCCTTGGGCGGCATTGATCAACTGATCCTGGCCGAAGACCGTGACGGATCCGATGACGGCATGTCGCATCTCTCAACGCTTCTGACGCTGTTGCCGACATTGCGCCGTTCGCGCGCGAAGGAGCCGCAGATCGTCCTGTGCTACCGCGATGGCCCCGCCGCGCGGTCCTTGCGTACCTTCCTTGCCGGTATCGCAACGCAGTTGCGGCGGGATGGGCTGTCCGTCCGCTGGCTCCAACCCGAGTGACGCCGGTGCAGCACGGCAATTCCACGAACTGAGATGATTCCCACTCCCAATTGGGCGCGGGAAAAGAAATTCTGATTTCCATGAATTGAAAATGGGCCGCAACCGAGGTTGCGGCCCAGTCATAAAGTCACGCAGGAGGGACGGCTGCGTGACTTCGGCAGATATCAGCGTCTGACAGCACCCCGAACCAACGAGATGACAAACAAAACAAGGAAGACGAAGAACAGGACCTGTGCAATCCCGGCAGACGTTCCGGCAATTCCGCCAAAACCCAGAACCCCGGCAATCAGGGCGATGACAAGAAAGGTAACGGCCCATCCAAGCATATTGATACTCCTCTGATTTTCCTGCGAAGACTCTCTGTCGCAAGCGTGTTGATCTTGCTGGACAACGCATGCCGCCAAGGACTGGTTCCCAGTTTAGCAAAAAATATTATCAGACACCGCTTTCAATCTTTTGGTCGGCCATCATGCATGCATTTTCCGTTCGAACCAATGTCATTTCATGATGATATTCTGCAGATCTTCGGACAATCCGGGAACCGAAAGCGCCTTCGCGCATTAAAGAAGTGACGGCCAATATGTTCGGCCGACACGACCCGATCTTGAATTCAGCTCAGGAGAAGTGCCATGAATGCGACCCGCAAGAGCGCGCAAAAAGTACAACACGCCGTGACCGACGCCGCCGATCAGGTTGCGGACGGCCTGCAGTCTGGCGGGCAGCCCGTTGCCGATGGTGCCGATCAGGCCGCAACCGCCGTCCAGCAGGGCATTCGCAAGACGACCGACGCGGCGGCTGAGGCTGGAGACAAGGTTCACGCACTTGCCGCCGAAAGTCGCTCGCGCGTGACGGATGCCTTGCGCGTAGCCAAGGACACTGCGCAGGACGCGCAGTCCGCCATCGTGGCAGGCACAGCATCGACCCTTGCCACGGTGCGCGATGCGGCGATCGAAAAGGCGGACGCCGCGCGCGAAAGCCTGTCCGATGTCGGTGACCGCATTGCCGAGACGCTGCAGCGCAGTTCGCGCGACGGCAGTGACGACGCCCTGAAATCCCGCGTGATGACGACCGTTGCCCAAGGTCTGACCAAGGCCTCTTCCACGCTGCGCCAGCGCTCGGTCGCCGACCTGACCGACGACGTCAAGACCTTGGCCAAACGCCATCCGGGGGCCTTCATGGTCGCGGCCGCCGTCGCAGGCTTTGCGGCGGCACGCTTTGTGCGGGCCTCGTCACGCCGCCGGATGGCGCGCGATCTGGACGACCGCTCGCAAGGCCCGCTGGCATGATCGGCGGACCGGATCCCTCCCGCCCGGGCGACGCGGCGACGCTGATGTCCGAGGCAGTGGCAAGCCTTGGCCGCCTCGTCCGAGGAGAGCTTCGCCTCGCCCGGGCCGAGGCGGCCGAAAGCGCCCGGTCGGCAGGCGCCAGCCTGGTCAAGATGGCCATTGCGCTGGTTGCCCTTCTGGTCGGGCTGAATGTGCTTGCCACCGCTGCCGTGGCCGGTCTCGTGGCCGCTGGCATCGGGCCGGGGGCAGCAGGCCTGATCGTTGCTCTGGTCCTCCTTGGGCTTGCGGTCGGTCTTGCCGCCTCGGCCCGGACTGCCCTTCGCGCCGTCGGGCTCTGGCCCCGGCGACTGATGTCGAACCTGGAAAAGGACGCCCACGCCCTGCGCGCCGGGCTTGCCGCGAAAGGAAACGGACATGTCTGATCTGACCTCTGCTGATATCGAACGCAGCCTCGACGATGAACGGAAGGCGCTTGCCGCCACGCTTGCGGCGCTGCGGGACAGGGTCGCGCCACGGGCGCTGGTCTCCGATGGCAAGGCGCTGATGGCGGCCCAGGCCGGGCCGGTTCTGGACCGACTGGACAGGACCGTGCGCGCGCAGCCGCTGGTTGCCGCTGTGGCCGGCGTGGCCATCGTCGCCCTGCTCTTTGGCCGTCAGCGCACCACAACCGAACCTGAGGCGTCGGCTCTTGCCGGAACCCGGTTCGAGGCGCTGACCCGCTGGGAAGACGAAGGTGGCCCGCCCGCCCCCGAACCCGTCGACCTCGAAGAGGACTGGCTGGCCGAGGCCATGGGCCTCCGGGAAAAGGCGCAGCGGCTATTCACCTGGATTGACGACGCGGCCCGGCGGGGCCTTGCGCCGCTGGCAGACCTGGCCGAACACCGCGCCGCGGTCGGTGCGGCGCTTGCCCAAGATACAACCCGCGCGCTTTACAAGGGCCTTGGGTCTGTGGCCGGTGCCGCACGCGAGCGGGCTCTTCAAACGCGCGAACGCATCCTTCTGAACCGCATTGCCCTGGCGGAACGGAGTGGCGCAATGGTCAAGGCCCGTCCTTTGGCCACGGGCCTGTCGCTTGCGGCCGCAGGGGCAGCTCTGGCCTGGCTCTGCCCTCCGACCGAAACCGAAGATCGGCTTCTGGGTGAAGCACGGGACCGGATGGTCGCCGATCTGAAGCGCCTGCCCAGGACCGAGGCGCTGAAAGCAAGTGCCGTGGCGCGCAGCCTGTCCGAGGCCCTGCAGACCGACCTGTCGTGGCTGGGAAATGCCATTGCCCCGGTTCCGCCCGTCACCGACAGCGGACCGGGTGCCTGGCGTCACTGAACCGCCGCGCGCCTGATCCAAAGGGCCGGTGCGCAAGCACCGGCCCCACTTCGTTTGTCAGGTGGCTTCAGCCTGCCGGACGGGAAAGCTCAATTCGACCGCAACGCCATCTTCGGTCGGCAGAAAGCGTACCGTACCCGCCAACTGCCGGGCCAGTTGCCGCAAAAGCCGCCCCGGCAAGGCGTCGATGCCTGTCGTCGTTTCGGGTCCGAACGCTGGCACGGAAGGGCCTTCGATGCGCAGCATGACCGTCCCGTCAGAGCGGGTCAGCGCCGCGTGGATCTGTCCGCTGGCCAGTGTCGGCACCGCAAAGAAGCAACTCAATGCCTCGGCCACCGCCATCGCCACAATGACCGTGGTCTGCGCATCGACACGGACCTCTTCAAACCGCTTGTCCATCGCGCCCGGCGCAACCCGGTGAATTGCCTTCAGCCGCTGCACGACCGCAAACAGGACGTCGTTCAGCGGCACGTCGCGGCGACCGGACAGGTCATACAGGCTGGTATGGGTCGACGACAGCGCAATGACCCGGTTGATCAGACTGTCCAGCACCGAAACCAGTTCCGGATCGGACGCCTCTCGCCGGTACATGCGCATGACCGAAGCAATGATCTGCAGACTGTTGCCGCTGCGGTGGTTGACTTCCCGCAGCAGCGTCTCCTTGTCCAGGACCAGATTGCGCAATTCGGCCTCTTCCTGCTCGATCGTGCGCACAAGCTCCTCATAAACCTCATGCAGGTGCTGAATTTCCAAGGGCGCCCCGGTCACGTTCGGAACGATCACCCGGCTGTGGGCGCGCAAATAATCCGACATCGACCGAGACAGCGCCTGCACATGCCTGACCACCAGCTGGCTTGACGCAAAGCCTGCTGCGACAAGCGCTGCGATCCAGGTCAGGGCGGGCAGGAAATATGGGGCAAGCGGATTGCCAGGGTCCATCAGCCCAGTCGACTCCCGCTGCCATTGCGACACGAGATACAGGTCATCGGCAACTTCGGTCACGGACAGGACATGCGCGCCCTTGGCATCGGTCAGAAAGGCTGAAGTCCCGGCCAGATCGGGCAGCTGTTCCGGGCCCAGGCCTGCAGGCAGCGCATCCCGCAAGGCCTGCGTCTCGGTCGAGGACAACAACACCGTCCCGTCCCCGGTCACTGTCGAAATCACCTCCGGGCGCCAATAGGCGATGCCGTCCTCGAAATCGTTGGGGGCAACGGCGACATAGGGTAGTGAAATGGCGATCACGCCGACCTGTGTGCCCTCGGCATCGAACACGGGATGACTGATCCCTACAACTGCCTGCCCCGAAACCGGCCCCATCGGGTTGTAAACAACGCTCGGCTCTGGCCGCGCCGTCATCTTCTGAAACAGCGGGTTGTCCCCGAAGTCGTACACCGCGTCGGTCGAGGAGCAGGTCATCAGCCCGCCTAAGGGGATATAGGCGACGAGCGTCGCGGTCGGAATGGTCGCGGCCACGGCCTTTGCCCGCCCGACACAGGGCGCGCCTTCCTCCAAAGCATGAGACAGGGACGCCGCGAAGGCTCGCGCCGTGATCTGCGCATCCTTTATCAGGTCGATCTGCCGCTGCACCGAAGCCCGCGTTAAGCCGCTAATCGCCTCCAGCGTCGACTGCTCCAACGCCCGTTGCGACCCTTGCGCCTGAATGACTGTCAAAACCCCCAAGGGCAACAGCGCAAAAACAAGCGTCCAGCCCAGGCGCGCGCCGAGACTGGACCCCTTCGACAGCAGGCCGACCCTCTTCAAACTGCAGCCATCGCGTTGCCCATCACGACCGCGCGCGTCGCGCCGTCGGTGCCCGAGAACATGTCCTCGCCATCGTCCAGATGCAGCAATTCAGTCAGACGACGACGGGCCCGGCTGGCGCGGCTTTTCACGGTCCCCACGGCAACTCCCATCATCTCGGCCGCCTCCTCGCAGGAAAATCCCGACGCGCCGACCAAGATCAGCACTTCGCGGTGTTCAGGCGACAGGAGGTCAAAGGCCCGCTGGAAATCCCGGAAGGCAAGGCGCGAGTCATGATCGGGCTTCACGGCCAACCCTGCGGCATGCAGACCGTCGCTGTCTTGCACCTCGCGCCTGGTCTTGCGCAGGCCCGAATAGAAGGTGTTGCGCAGGATCGTGAACAGCCAGGCGTCAAGGTTGGTCGTCGGGTCGAATTTCTCGATGTTCGACCAGGCTTTCAGGATCGTCTCCTGAACCAGATCGTCGGCATAGGCCACATCCCGCGCCAGGCTGATCGCAAAGGCCCGCAACTTCGGGATCGCCCCCGCCAGACGGTCACGGCAGTCCGCCGAGGTGACGGTGCCGCCGGTCATGACTGCTCGCCCTTGCCTTCGGCATCACGCGCCTGCAGTTGTGCCAACAGGTCCTTGAAACGGTCTGGCATGTCTTCCTGCAGTGCCGCATCATAGACGCGCCGCAGGTTTTCGTCGATCTGCGCCCGCAGCGCCCGTCTTGCGGGCGTCGCCGGATCCGCCTTGTCATTCTTTGTCATTGCACTTCCCGCTGCTCGTCGTCCCACGGGCTGAAAACGCCGTTCCCCCCATTCGGTTCCCATGGAAATTCGGCACGCAAGAATTTTTCGTCCCCCGGGAACCGTCCCGAAGATCTTGCGTTGATCCGACAAGACACAAGGAACACACGGAGGATGTCTTGATGCTCGCACAGGAAGCGGTCGACCGCTCGGCAACTGTTGCCCGCAATCTGCCCTACCTGCGGCGGTATGCTCGCGCGCTCACGGGCAACCAGTCCAGCGGCGATGCCTATGCCGTCGCGGTGCTTGAGGCCATCCTGGCGGACCCCGGCCTGATGGCCACGCATGACGACCCCAAGGTCGGCCTCTTTGCGGTCTTCCATTCGATCTGGTCCACCTCTGGAGCCCCCGTGGCCGAGGCCGACGATCATCTGTCCAGCGCCGCTCAGGCACATCTGGCGGCCCTGACCCACAACTCGCGCGAGGCGCTGCTTCTGAACACGATCGAAGGCTTCTCGCATGACGACGTCGCCGCGATCATGGGGACTGGTACCGACGAAGCCCGCCACCTGATCGACACCGCCGTGCACGAGATGGAGTCGTCAGTCCGCGGCTCTGTCCTGGTCATCGAGGACGAGGCGATCATCGCAATGGACATTGTGGCAATCGTCGAGGGCATGGGCCACCGCGTGACCAACAATGCCCGCACCCATGCCGAGGCGGTGACCATGGCCGCAGCCGAACAGCCCGACCTGATCCTCGCGGACATCCAGCTGGCCGACAATTCTTCGGGCGTCGAGGCGGTGAACGAAATCCTTGTGCAGTTCGGCGACATCCCGGTGATCTTCGTCACGGCCTTCCCCGAACGTCTTCTGACCGGTGAGCGGCCCGAACCCGCATTCCTGATCAACAAGCCCTATACCGAAGAACAGATCCGCTCGGCGGTCAGCCAGGCGATGTTCTTCTCCTCGACCGAAACGTTGCACGCGTAACGTGCCCGGGGGGCCGTTTCGGCGGCCCCGCTCTGCCTTCCGGTGCGAAAGGGCCTTTCAGCCACGACTTCTGCTTGCTTCACGCCGGGCTTCACCCTGTCGATCTTCCGACTGTCGAGGTTCTGGTTACCGCAAGCGAAGCCTATCCCCCGCTGGAACAGGCCTTTCTCACCGCCAGGACCGAAATCTCGGCCAGCTTCCGCGTGTTCAACCTGAAAACCCGTCTGCGGTCAGAGAGGGCACGCGCCATCGGTACAACCTGGTTCGATCTGGTCATTCATACCCTAAGCCGGGTTGCCGCCCTGCGGATCGTACTGTCGGACTTTGACCCCGTGGCCAGGCCGCGCCTGCACCGGACAACCTGGCGCAGCGTGCGGATGTTCTGGGCCGCCGCGGAACTTGCCGGATCGCAGGCACAACTACGGGTCAACCCTTCGCTGCATGCGGCCACTGCAGGCACGCTGCCTTGCGTGATCCTGTGGCCGGTGGTCCGGCTTCGGCTGACACGCATCGCCGGCAGTCTGAACCGCCTGACCGGATCGCGCCGCTGACCGAAGGCGACATGGCGCTGCCTGAATACTAGATTTAAGGCAGCAGTCAGCCACGGCGACCTTGGAAAATGTGGCTGTGGATCGTCAAGCGCCCTCGGTTGTGCCACCTCTTTCGCGACCGTCTCGACCGAGCCTTTTGACCTGACCGGCCTCGCCACCCGCGAAGACCACTTCCCGGGCGAGCCGACCTCGACGCCACAAAGCGGACTGGTTGGGCGCTTGGCCGCATCCGGGCGCGCCCCAGGGTCGAAATCCGGCATCCGCCCCTCTAGCCGCGTGGTGGCAGCGCAGGTTTCTGCCGCAGAATACGCTTGCCTGAACCCGCACGCCCGCTCATCCTTACGGCGTATCGTCCCGTTTGAAATGCCCTGATGCGATTCGTCCTGTGTGTTGCCGCGACACTTCTGGCGGGCCACGCGGCCAGCGCCGAAGATTGCTTGGTCTGTGACCCCGAAATCGTCATGACCCCGCCGCTTGCGGCCTGCTTTCTTGACGGCGTCACGGCGGCTCTGGCGGAAATGGACCGGACGGCCCTGCCCTATCATCTGGTGAATCTTGGCAACTGCCCCGAGGTTCTCAGTGGCACCAGGGGGTACGACGAAACCGCCGACAGCCTGCGTCAGATCATGTCCTGGTCCCAGATCCGGAACGCCCGCGACAGCACACCGACGGTTCCCAGCACGACGTTCATCCTGGACCGCGCGGGAATCCTGTGCCTGGCCGAGGCGATCCGGTCAGATCCCTTGGCCTTCACTCCCGCCGCTGCCTTCCGCCCGGCCGAGATGTGTCAACCGTGACCGAGCCCTCCCCAGCCGCAACCTCCACAAAGACGCGGAAGTCACGCCCCGAAGCTGCACTGCCAAAGCCGCGACGGATCGATCGCATCGCCCCTTGGGTCGATGTCCTGTCGAAAGTCGCGACTGTCGCAGTGCTTTTGCTTGCCGTGCTGCAATTCTACGAGTCCGGCCGAGAAAAGCAGCGGGAACGCGCCATGCAGCTGGTCGATCAGTGGACGGCCGAGGGCAACCCTGACCGGCTGGCCCGGATCAGCGGGCATCTTGAACAGGTCATGGTGGCGGCCAAGACCGAGATTGACCGCCTGCCCCAGGACATGCAGGCCCGGGCTTGGGAAAACGCCGCGCAGAACATGTTCCAGGCCCTGTCGCGGCCAACCGACAGCCACACAGCCTCGGTCCGCGAAGATATCGATGTGCTCTTGCGCTTCTTTACCCGCGCCGAGATTTGCGTCAGCTCGCGACTGTGCGATGCGGCCGTTGCCCGGGCCTATTTCGGGGTCGAGGCCCAGTCGATCCGAAAAGAGCTAGCGCCCTTGATCGACATCCGGCGGGCGGACACGCAGCCAAGCTTTGGTCAGGGGCTTGACCAGTTTCTTGCCGGGATCAGATCTTAAATGCTCTTCCGGGCCTTTGCCCTTGTTCTATTGCTCCTTGCCTCGCCGGCCCGGGCACAGACACTGACCGCGAACGATATCGCCCAGGCCCAGCGCGCCCTGCAGGTTCTGGATTATCCGGTCACACTCGCCGATGGAATCTGGCGCGAGGAAACCTCATGGGCGGTGGCACACTACCTGTCCGACTTCGGCATCGCCGACCGTACAGACCTCTCTCGCAGCGAACTTGCCGAGCTTCTGGCCCGGGCCGCGCAAGCGCAGTCCCAGACCGAACTGACCCTAGTGCCGACCGCGACTTGGTCGCCCGTTTACGCCAGCACCGCCCCCGAGCAGCCAATGCTCCAGCCGCCGAACTGGCTTTTCGCCAGCGGACGCCATGCGCTGGCGATCGAGATGCTGGCACGCACCCTGCCCTATGACGTCAACCGATCCCAGAACCCCACTTACAAAGACTGGGCCAACGCCGAACGCCTGCGGGCGGAAGGCTGGTTGCGGGCCGAAGTCGACCGTCTGGACCGTCTCGACCCGACAACGGTCCTGTTCCAGAAGACCCTGATCGACCTTGACCTGATCCTTATGATAGCCAATCCCCAGCGAGAGGACATCCTGCGCGAGGTCCTGCCCCGCCTGCGGCTGATTGTCGAACGTTTCCCCGACAGCGCCATTCCCGACGCTCTCAAGCAGCCGGTGAACGACCGGCTTCTGTCGGACCTGACCCGCGCCGTCTATTCCGGCGACTGCTCAACGGACGGCGCGTTTCCGTCCGCGGACGTGAGCCTGATCCTGCAGATCCTGCAGCGCGCCGAAGCCCTGACCCCCGGCACCCCGGCCCTGATGGGCACCGCCCGCGAGGCGACCGCCTGCACCGACCCCGCGACCGCCGATCGTCTGTTCACCTGGCGCCGCGACACGGCCCTCGCCCTGCAACAAACCGACCTTGCCTTCGATATCGGCCTGGCCCATGTCAGGCACATGTCCCAGCTGGAGGAGACGGACCGCGCCCGCGCGGCCTTTGCCCGCATTCTGGACAGTTCCAGCGAAGCCCAGCGCATCCGGCTGGCCCATGAAACGCCGATCTTCGATTTGGCCACCCCCGAGATCGCCCACCGCTACACGATGGCCTATCTCGACTCGCTGCGCGGCGCGGACATTTCCTCCCGCGTGGGGATGCAGCAGGCCTTCAATGACGCCGTCCATCTTCTGGAAGTCGGCTATCCGTTCGACATCGTCGACCGTCTGTTCACCACCACCCGGAACGGTTTCTGCACGCCTCAGGACTGCGATCTTCTGGCGATATATGTCCTGATCATGAACATGCTGGCAAACGTCGGGGATTACGATATTGCCCTCCCCATGCTCGACCGGCTGATCGATCGCGCCCGGGCCGAAGGCAATTCCAAGGCGCTGGAAGACTTCAGTGCCACACAGATCGAGATCCTGCTCTCGCTCGGCCGGTTTTCCGAAACCGAGGCCCGGATCGGCGATTTCATCGGCTTTGCCAAGGCGGGCGCTGCCGATCCGCGTATCGCCAACTGGCAGGCGCAACTGAACCTCGTCTCGGATGAGGCGCAGTCGGTTGGCCTCGTCTTCGCGCGGAACCTGTCGGCCTATCTGGACGTCATCTGCGTCAAGCCCGACCCCCAGCCCGTCTCCCCCCCGCAGGCGGACCGCGAGGCTGTGCTCGACGACCCGGCCTTCCTGCCCGAGGCCCGCCGCCTGGATCTGGCCAATCGCCTGGCCACCTGCAAGGCAAGCCCGTACCGGATGCAAGACCTCCTGCGCACCAGCTGCTACCTTTGGGCCAAGGACAACGACCTCACCCGCCTGACCAAGGCGCTGCAGGATTGGCTGCTTTCCGGGCCTCAAACGCGGGATCCTGGGTCCGCACTCATTGTTGACCCCGCCGCGATGGCCTGCCCAATGGGGATCGCTGACGCACAGCGATCGGACCTGATTGCGGAATTTGCCGCGCAACTGGACGACACCTCGACGAATGAAAGGATCGTCCTCCTGAAACTGGCCAGCCGACCAGACCCTGCATATGCCGAATGGGTCCGATCCTGGACCAAAGACGATGGGGTGAAGGCCCACAACTTTGACTACTTGCATCTGGAAGCCGCAACGCGCCTGAAAGATCCGGTCGCTGCGCAGCTTCGCGACGCCGCCGCGGGTGCCTTGTTCCTGTACCATTCGGGCGCCGCTGCCGACAGCTCGGAACTGGCCGCCATTCGCGCAATGGCCCTCGACCTGGCAGCGGGCTACGCCGCGCTCAATCTCGACGGCATCGCTCTCTACTTTCTTGAGACCGCAGCACCCGAGGTCGAGACCGCTCCCGATCCCTCGCAAGTCGGCCTGATCCTGTCGAATGCGGAAACCGCCCGCTACATGCTGGCCCGGGCGCGGCTTGCGCTTCGGGATGGCGACCCGTCCACCGCCCTTGCCTATGTCGGCCCCCTTGTCGAAACCTATCTTCGCCAGGTCGAGGACGGCACCGCCGGCTCGGTCGAGGACCTGGGCCCCTGGGCACGCCGCCTGCGCGGTTTTGTCGAACTCTACCTTTCGGCCCTTGCGGCAGACCCGACCCTGCTGGCGGCCACACCGCCCGACCGGATCCTGGCCGCGCAGCAACTTCTCTCCGCTGCCGACAGCGCCGCCACGACCGGACGGCTTGCCGCCCGCCTTGCCGCCACAGACCCCGACCTTGCGCGCCGCTATCAGGATGCCTTGCGCGACTGGCGCGGGGCCATGATGGCCGCGACCTCCGGCAAGGCCCCGACCGCAACCATTGCCGAGGCACGGGCGCGGCTCGAAGCGGTAGAGCAGGCATTGCAGCAAATCGACCCGGCCTTTGCTGCAAGCTCGGGGCTTCTGATCATTCCGGCAAACACCGTGCAGGCCAAGTCCGGGGCCGGGGCCGTCGTGGTCCTGACAACACTCCCCGACACGTTGCTCGTCTCCACCGTGCAGGCCGACCGCATCGACATCCGTGCCCTTCCCGTCGGGCGCGACCGCATCGGTGCCGCCGTCGCGGGCATGCGCAATGCTATCCTGGCCGAAGGCGACCTTCTCACCCCTGAGACCGTCCTTCTGGCCCAAAGCGTCCTGTCCGGTTTTGGACCGGACGCGCCGATGCCCGCGAAGCTGACCTTTGTTGTCGACGGTCCCCTGGTGGCCCTGCCCTTCGGCGCGCTGCCGCTGCGGATCGGCACAAGGCAATCCTACCTGGGGGCCGAAGTCGCCCTTGCGATCAGCCCGTCGCTCGCGCTTTTGTCCACCGGCACCGCAGCTGGCGGCACCGTCCCGGATCGCCCCTTCCTTGGCATTGGCGACGCCAGTTACACGGACAGTGCCGCACTAACCCACCTTGGCTTCGTGCCAGCCCCCCTGCGTGAGACCAACGCCGAATTGCGCTTCATGGCCGCTGTGCTAGAGGCCGACATCGGCCAAGACCTCCTGCTTGGTCCCGCCGCGACCGAGGCGAAGGTGATGGACCTGTCCGCCACAGGCGAACTTGCCCGGTTCCGAACGGTTGTCTTCGCCACACACGGGTTTTTCGACAATCCCGGCAAGGTGCAAGAGGCTGGCCTTCTGTTGTCGGAAGCGACGGACGGCACCGGCGATGGCATACTCGGCGTCAGCGAAATCTACGGTCTTCGCCTGAACGCCGATCTGGTGATCCTTTCGGCCTGCGACACCGGCGCTGTCACCACGGGAACACGTGGTCTGTCCGACCTCGCCCGTGCCTTCACCTATGCCGGGGCGCGGAACCTGATCGTGACCCACTGGGAAATCGACACCCATGCCGCCACCGAACTGTCGCGCCGACTTGCCGTGACCCTGAAGGTCAGTCCCGGCTCGGACACCTCGGTGATGCTGCAATCGGTCGTGCGCGACATGCTGCAGGACCCAGCCGCCGCGCGCTATCACCACCCGCGACATTGGGCCTCGCATATGGTTGTCGGTCTGTAGACCAGGATTCCCGGCATCGCGGCTTGAGCCTGCCACGCCCCCGCGCTATCTGCACCCCGACCTGACGGAGGCCGCGATGCCTGTATTCCTTTCCACTACCGACCCAGATTTCGAGGCGGCCTTCCAGACCCTCTTGGGCCAGAAGCGCGAGGAAGCCGAAGACGTCGACCAGGCCGTTGCCGCGATCATCGCCGAAGTTCGGGCGCGCGGCGACCAGGCGGTGATCGACCTCACGCACCGCTTCGACCGGCTGGACCTTACGCCCGCGACGCTGGCCTTTTCGCCCGCCGAGATCGACGCCGAAATCGCCCGGGTTTCCCAAGACGACCAAGCCGCGCTGGAACTCGCGGCCGACCGCATCCGCGCCTATCACGCCCGGCAAAGACCACAGGACGAAAGCTGGACCGACAGCACGGGCGCAACGCTTGGCTGGCGCTGGACCCCGGTTTCGGCAGCTGGGCTCTACGTGCCCGGCGGCCTCGCCTCCTATCCCTCCAGCGTGCTCATGAACGCGATCCCCGCCAAGGTCGCGGGAGTAGAGCGTCTGGTCATCGCCTGCCCGACACCAGAGGGCCGCGTGAACCCGCTGGTCCTTCTCGCGGCCCGTATCGCAGGGGTCGACACCGTCTACCGGATCGGCGGGGCGCAGGCGATTGCGGCACTGGCCTACGGAACCGAGACCATCCAGCCGGTGGACAAGATCACCGGCCCAGGCAACGCTTTCGTCGCCGCCGCTAAACGCCGCGTCTTCGGCCGCGTCGGCATCGACATGATTGCCGGACCGTCCGAGATCCTGGTCATCGCCGATCAGGACAACGACCCCGACTGGATCGCGCTTGACCTCTTGTCCCAGGCCGAACACGACGAAAGCGCCCAGTCGATCCTGGTCACCGACAGCCCCGCCTTCGGCCAGGCTGTCGCCGCAGCCGTTGCGAAACGCCTGGAAACGCTGGACCGTCGCGCCATCGCCGGCGCCTCCTGGGCCGCGCATGGCGCGGTCATCGTCGCCCGCGACCTCTCTGAGGCCGCAACCCTGTCGAACCGCGTCGCCCCCGAACATCTGGAGCTCTGCGTGGCCGATCCCGACGCGCTGAGCCAGAAGATCACCCACGCCGGCGCGATCTTCCTGGGCCAGTACACACCCGAGGCCATCGGCGACTACATCGGCGGCCCGAACCATGTTCTGCCCACAGCGCGTTCGGCACGTTTCTCTTCTGGCCTCTCGGTCCTCGACTTCCTGAAGCGCACCACGCTGGCCAAGATGACGCCCGCGGCGCTGAAGGCCATCGGCCCCGCCGCCGAACGGCTGGCAAAGTCGGAAAGCCTGCAGGCCCACGGCCTGTCGGTCCGCGCGCGCCTCGACCGGCTGAACGAGTGATGCCCGGTCTTGTTCCCGAGCTTGCGGTTAGCGATTGGCGGCGGAGCCGGGCCTTCTATTGTGACCTCCTGGGCTTTACCTGCTGCTACGACAGGCCCGAGGAGGGCTTCGCCTACCTGGTGCTGGGCGACGCCCATCTGATGATCGACCAGATCGGCCTCGGGCGCACGTTTGATGAAACCCACAGGCCCCAGAACGGGCCCTGTGGATGGGGAGTCAATCTGCAGATCGCGGTAGAGCGGACCGAGCCGCTGCTGTCTGCTTTGACTGGTGCAGGGTGGCCGCTATTCCTACCGCTGGAAGAAAAATGGTATCGCGTCGGGCAAGGCGAGGTCGGCAACCGCCAGTTCGTCGTTGCCGATCCGGACGGTTATCTGTTGCGGTTCTATCAGGATCTGGGCGAACGCTTGGCAACCTAGGCCGCAAAGCTGCCCCTTGCGCGCTTTCGACCGCTCGGGCATCACGGGCGGAACCACGGGGACCGCATATGAACCGCCTCTGCCATATCGAAATCGACGAGCGCGGCCTTGTCCGCCCCACGCCAGAGAT
>JALOTD010000017.1 GCA_025458105.1 Tabrizicola sp.
GCGCTTGCAGATCTTCACCGACCTCGGACCCGCGCTGCGTGCCTATGACCGGGCGTGGAGCGCGATCAAGACCGCGCAGTAAAGTGCTCTGGCAGTCCGTCCAGGACTGCCGTTTCGCACCCGGAGACCGCGATGCCCGACCTTCTGACCATCGCCGCCGCGCGGCGCGCCTTCACCACGCCGGAAGGCAAGACATTTCAGGCGCTTGACGGGATTGACCTCACCGTCGGCGACGGCGAGTTCGTCACTTTGCTGGGCCCGTCCGGGTGCGGCAAGACCACGCTTTTGCGCGCAATCGCGGGTTTCGAGCAGATCGACAGCGGGTCCATCACGCTGGACGGCCGCGACCTGACGCGCCTTGCGCCGCACCAGCGCCCGGTCAACACGGTGTTTCAAAGCTACGCCCTGTTCCCGCACATGACGGTTGCCCGCAATGTGGGCTATGCGCTTGAGGTCCGGGGCATGGCGCGCAGCGACCGTGAGAGGTGGGTGGCCGATGCGCTGGACAAAGTTGGTCTTGGCGACCTTGGCACGCGCAAGCCGTCGCAGCTGTCCGGGGGCCAGCGCCAGCGCGTGGCCCTGGCACGCGCCATCGTCGCCGAGCCTCGCCTGCTGCTTCTGGACGAACCGCTCAGCGCCCTCGACCGCAACCTGCGTCAGGCAATGCAGATCGAGCTGAAGGATCTGCAGCACCGGCTGGGCATCGCCTTCGTCTTCGTCACCCATGACCAGGAGGAAGCGCTGACCATGTCGGACCGGATCGTGGTGATGCGGTCCGGCCGGATCGAGCAGGCGGGTGCGCCGCGCGACATCTTTCGCCGCCCCGCGACCCGCTTCGTGGCCGAGTTCATCGGCGAGACGAACCTGTTTGCCGGACGCGTTCAGAACGGGACACTGGTCACTGATGCAGGGCAGCGGATCGATTTGCCCGCCGGCACGCCCGAAGGTCTGGCCACCGCCGTTTTGCGTCCAACCGACTTTGCGCTTGGCACCAGCGGCATCCCGGGCCGCGTCACCCGCGCCGTCTATCTGGGGGCCGACCTTCACCTGCATGTCGCGCCGGACAGCGGCGGCCCGGACATCGGGGTCGTGGCCCGCGATGCCGCGAACGCGCCCAGGAATGGCGACAGGGTGACCCTGGCCTATGACCCGGCTTCGGTTCATGTCATGGCGGGCGTGGCATGACACCCCGAACACGCGGCCACCTTGCACTTCTTCTCTCGCCGGTCACGCTTTTCCTGAGCGTGTTTTTCCTTGGGCCGCTGATCATCATCGCGGTCTATTCCGTCCTGACCCCAGGGCTTTACGGCGGGGTGGAGTGGTCGTTCTACCACTGGAACTTCGGACGCATCTTTGGCTGGGCCGACGGGCTGGTCGAGGTCTTTGAGCCCGTCTACCTGCAGATCCTCCTGCGGTCGCTGGGCCTTGCTTTTCTGACGGTGATCATCTGCCTGATCCTGTGCTATCCCGTCGCGTTCTGGATCGCCCGCCTTCCGCAGCGCGCTCGGATAGTCTTTCTGTTCCTGATCACCCTGCCCTTCTTCGCCAGCCTGATCGTCCGCCTCTACGCCTGGCTCTTGATCCTGAAGCCCTCGGGCCTGTTGGGCACGGTGTTCAATGCGGTCGGCCTTGAAGCGCCCGAAATCCTTTACACCCAGACGGCGGTGATCCTAGGCATGGTCTACATCTTTATCCCCTTCATGTTCCTGCCGCTGTTCAGCTCGGTCGATACGCTTGACCGCAGTCTGATCGAGGCTTCGGCCGATCTGGGCGCCAAACCCTGGCAAACCTTCGTGAAGGTCATCGTGCCACAGACGCTACCCGGCATTGCGGGCGGTTCGGTGATCGTCTTCATCCCTGCGGTCGGCAACTTCATTGTGCCGGATGTCCTGGGCGGCGCGCAGGGGCTGATGATCGGGAACATGGTAGAGCAGCAGTTCCTCTCCTCGCGCAACTGGCCCTTCGGGTCGGCGCTGGCGATGGTGATCATGGCCGTGGTCCTGGCGGCGCTGATGCTGTTCACCGCGCGGGCCTGCAAGGCGGGGGCCGCGCGATGAAGATCTCGCTTACCGCCTTTGCGGGCCTGTTCTTCCTGTTCATCTATGCGCCGCTGATCGTCATCGTGGTCTATTCGTTCAATTCGAACCCAGTGAACATGCTGGTCTGGGACGGCTTCACGCTGGACTGGTACAAGGGCCTGTTCGGGATCGGCGAGCGCACGCTCGACCCCAACCAGCGCGCCGTCTATCTGGAATCGACCCCGCAACTCATTGCCGCGCTGAAGAATTCACTAACGGTGGCGGCCGTCACGACCCTCTTCTCCACCCTCGTCGGCACCGCCACAGCGCTGGCCGTCACCCGCTACAGGTTCCGCGGTCGCACAGTTTATACCGGGGGCATGATGCTGCCGATGATGATGCCCGACATCGTGCTGGGCGTTGGGCTGCTGATCTTCTTCTCGACCATCGGGATGCAGCTCAGTCTTTTGACCATCATCATCGGGCAATGCACATTCCTGACCAGCTACGTCTTCATCGTGGTGCAGGCACGGCTTGCGGGCCTTGACCCCGCGCTGGAAGAGGCTTCGGCCGACCTTGGCGCGAACGAATGGACGACATTCCGCAAAGTCACCCTGCCGCAGCTGGCCTTCATCATCTCGATGGATGACCTGGTGATCACCTACTTCATCTCGGGGACCGGGTCGCAGACGCTGCCCACGTTCATCTTCTCGATGGTCCGGCGCGGCGTGAAGCCCGAGATCAACGCCATCGCGACGCTGATCATCCTCGCCTCGATCATCATCGCCGCCCTTGGCCTGTGGCTGAATGCCAGGGCCAGCCGCAAATGAAGGATGCCACCGTGAAGCCTCGCGCACGTGATCTTGGCCTGCCCTTGCCAGGCACACCGGGCCCCCTGAACGCCATCACCGATGTGCCGGGCATCGAGGTTGGCTTCTGCACCCTGACCGACCCCGCCAGGGGGATCCGCACCGGCGTCACCGCCATCCTACCGCGAGGCTCCGGGCCCGACCCGCGCCCGGTGCGGGCAGGCCATTACGCGCTGAACGGCAACGGCGAGATGACGGGCACGCACTGGATCGACGACGCGGGCACCTACCTTGGGCCGATCCTGATCACCAACACCCACGGCGTCGGGGCCTGCCACACCGCCGCCACGCAATGGATGATCGAAACCTATGCCGACTACTTCCGCACGCGGCACGCCTGGGCCATGCCCGTCGTGGCCGAGACCTACGATGGCGTCCTGAACGACATCACCCGGCTGAGCATCACTCCTGACCATGCGATGACGGCACTGCGCTCGGCGCGGCGGGGTCCGGTGGCTGAAGGCAGCACCGGCGGGGGGAACGGGATGATCGCCTACGAATTCAAGGGCGGCACCGGCACCTCCTCGCGCCGCGTCACCGTCGGCGGCGACTGGACCGTGGCGGCGCTGGTCCAGGCGAACCACGGGATCCGTCCCTGGCTGACGGTCTGCGGCAAGCCGGTCGGCGCGGCGATGCCGGAGGGACGGCTGATCGAACGGGAGACCGGGTCGATCATCGTGATCCTGGCAACCGATGCACCCCTGTCCCCCCTGTCCCTGCGCGCTCTGGCGAAACGCGCGGCGCTTGGGATCGGGCGGGGCGGCACACCCGGCGGGAACAATTCCGGAGATATCTTCCTGGCATTCTCCACCGCCGATGCCGCCGCCATGCCGCAAGTGCGCGGGCCGGTTGAAACCGTCACGCAGCTGAACGCCGAACACCTTGATCCGCTGTACCTGGCAGGGGTCGAGGCGGTTGACGAGGCAGTCCTGAATGCCATCGTTGCGGGCGAGGACGTTCCGACGGTAAAGCCCAGCGGTCTGGTCTGCCGGGCAATTGATATTGAGAAGTTGGCTACGATCTTCGGTGGTGCGATCCCGGGCTGAACCCCAACCTGCTCTGGTTTCTTTTTCTGGATTTCATGGCATCCGTTGCGTGACAGCAGTCAGTGGTACATTGCCCACTGACTGCCGCTTCTTGTCGAGTAAGGACGTGATCTCGCATCTGGGCCAGAAAATGGCGGTTGCAGCAAGGACGAAGACGGCAGGGAAAGCTTCGGACGACCAGTTAAGGCAAGGTGCGACCTTTCGCCAATCCTCAAGGCGCTCGCCATCGGTCTTGATCTGCCAAGGGCATTTGGAGCTGCGCTTGTCATGTTCCCCAGCCTTGATCCGCGCCTTTGATCAAGGGAAGGGATCTGGTGCACTTTCGCGTTCTCTTGCAGTGCTTCTCTGAACCGGTCGGCGCCGTCAGCCAGCAAACCGTCCACCTTTGGCTGACCGCCGAGCGAGGCCGTTGTGCCGACGTCGTTGCTGACCTTGTCTAGGCACATGAAGGCGTGGATCGGACGCCTGTCGGCACGGGCGATGCCTTGCAGATTGGCGTTCATGCCACGCCTTGTCCGACCGCACACATATCTCTCTCGATCTCCGTTTTTCCACTATCGATGGCAAGCTCTTAGCCGGTCGGTGCACCTTGAGAATGGTCACACGAAGCATCACCTTCCTTCGGCCAGCATCCGCGGAGACTCACCGGTCCATCATTAGGTGAAGGACCATCGTTCACGGCTTTTCCCGAACCAGTGGTACGCATCCACTCACCTTCACCGCTTTGTGAGGGCACAGCGGACTTCGGAAGGGCCATGCTCCATGGTGACATCTCGACGGCAACTCATGGCGATGGCAGAAGAGCGTGCCACCCAACAGCCGCCAGCCATCGACACGCAGCTTGCCATGGCTCTTGTAAGAGTAGCGTCGAGGCTGCGCCTCGCTCAGCCAGATAAGTTGCTCATGGGCAACTGTCCGATCATGGCCAGAAACACGCCGAAAACCGAGGAGAAGTGGGTCCTGACCCTAACTGTCCTGTCGCGCGATTTCGGTGATCAGCACGTCCCTTATAGTCGTCCCCAGGACGAGTGCTGCCGCCTCCTTCAGGCTGGTCCTTAGCACGATCAGGTTCGATCCGTCGGTAAAGGAGCCGCTGAAGCCCCCTGTGTTCGCATGGTCGAACAAGACTTGCAGGAAGACATCACGCAGCTTCGGTTCCCGTTCGTAAACCGTCTCGGTGTTTCCTGCCTCCACCTCAAGGGACAAAGACAGGACGACCATCGACGCGACGCGACCTTCTTCGACGACGGGCACGACGAATTGGTTGTTCAGCTTGACGTACTCGGGCCCGGTCTCGCCGTCAGACCCATGCTCGCCCTCCTCCGTGCTGTGGTTGGCCTCGGCTTCCGCCTCCGCATCGTGGTCGGCACCCGCGTCATGCCCTGCGTCTTCGGCAGCGTGATCGTCCGGCACCGCCTCCGGCCGCAGGAAAAGACCGGCACCGACGCCTGCACCAAGGCCAACCAAGGCCAGAATCATGGGGAGCAGCTTGCGCATCATGATCAGAACGGCAGCAGGATGTCGGCGGCCTGCTGGCCATAGGTCGGTTGCTGGAAGTCGCTGATCTGGCCACGCCCACCATAGGACACACGTGCACCGGCGATCTTGTCATAGGTGATCTCGTTCTGGCGACTGATGTCGATTGGGCGGACGAAGCCCGTCACGATCAGCTCGCGCAATTCGTTGTTCACACGGACTTCCTGCTGCCCCTCGATTCGAAGCACGCCGTTAGGCAACTCTTCCACGACTGTTGCCGCGATCCGCAGTGTCAGCTCCTCGCGGCGCGAGACATTGCCAGTTCCCCGGAAGGTTGAGGACGACGTGCTTTCAAAAGCCTCGGCCATGCTTGCGCCGTCGGGCAATCCTTCGTCGATCCGCTGTGGGATCCCGAGGAATTCCGGAAGCCCCGACGTGGTGGATCCGCTGCGATTGCGACCTGTGGTGTTCGAGATTGAGGCGCTGTCGTCAATCTCGATCACGACGGTGAGGATATCCCCACGACGGGCCGCGCGCCTGTCGCCGAACAGCGAGTCTGTCCCACCGCTCCACAACGACGAGGCATCGGAAGGTGTCGCTGCTGCGACGTCTTCGGGAAGATTGGCTGAATACATGGCGTAGTGCTGGTTCGAGCCTTCAAGACCGGAAAAGTCGGGAGCGCGACCGACTTGTTCAAGCTTGCCGCATCCGATGAGGACCGCGAGGGCCAGAATTGCGTAGATTTTCATCTTAGTCTTCCCATCCGACGTAAACAGATCCGTCCGGTCCGATTCGGCCGCTAACGGTAGTGCGTGAGCCAAGGTTCATGATCCGGATCACCTCGCCTTCAGCCCCACGGTCCAGAGCGCGACCCTCAGTGGCTATGGCAAGACTTCCGGACAGGTAGATCAGGGGCACGATCTGGTTGCGGTCGATCAGCGTCGGCGGGCCGAGGTCCGACAGCTGCACTGGCTTGCCTGCGTAGATCGCGATCCGGGTTTCCAGTCCAAGAACTTGGCCAAGGTCGGTGGCTGCGCCCGGTACGACGGCTGCGACAAGCGTCACATCGTCCGGTCCGATCACCGTCTGGGCGCGGATGGTCCGCGTCGCGACCAGGCTTTCGGCCAAAGCGGGTTGAGCGGCAAGCAACAGGATCAAGAGTGACCGCATCAGCGCACCTGAGTGGTGGCACCGAGCATCTGGTCGGCTGCCGTGATAACTTTCGCGTTCAGTTCATAGCCCCGCTGCGCCTTGATCAGTTCGGTCACTTCCCGCACGGCATCAACCGAGCTTGCCTCCAGATAGCCCTGCCGAAGGGTTCCAAGCCCCTCCTGCCCAGGCGTCGCCGAGAATGGTGCCCCGGAAGCCGGGCTTTCCAGGAAGAGGTTCGACCCGATGGCCTCCAGCCCCTTCTCGTTGGCAAAGCTCGAAAGCGTCAGCTGGCCCAGGAGCTCTGGCTCGACCCTGTCGGAAAAGTCGGCCCAGACTTCGCCGCTTGGGCTGATGGTCAGACCACGGGCGTCGGTCGGAATGGTGATACCGGGCACCACCGGATAGCCTTCGGATGTGACGATCAGGCCATCGGCAGACCGTTTCAGTGCCCCGTCCCGCGTATAGCCGGTCAGGCCCGAAGGCAGCTGCACCTCGATGTAGCCGTTGCCGTCAATCGCAAGATCGAGGTCGGCCCCTGTTGCATCCAGCGACCCCTGACCCAGAACAACCGAGACAGCTGCAGGCCGGACACCAAGCCCGATCTGCACGCCGGTCGGCAGCATCGAGCCATCTGCGGCCGAGATGCTGCCCGGTCGGGCCATCTGCTGGTAGTGGAGGTCGGCAAAATCGGCGCGGCGGGGATTGTAACCAGTGGTCGACATGTTGGCGAGGTTGTTCGCCACCACATCCACCTTCATCTGCTGGGCCGACATGCCCGTGGCCGCAATCTGCAAAGCCTTCATCGAAACCCCCTATCGGCCAAGCGCCTGGATCACGCCGCGGACCCGCTCGTCCTCTGCGTCCAGGAACTTCTGACCCAGTTCGTAGGCACGCTGGACCTCGATCATCCGCGCGATCTCGGACACGGGTTGGACGTTGCTTTCCTCCAGCATGCCTTGCAGCACGATGCCGTTTTCTACCGGCTCCAGCTCTCCACCGTCGAAAAGCGTGCCCGACTGGTGCCGAAGGGCCAGCGGGTCCGTTGGGCGCCAGAGGCCGATCTGGGCAATAGGTTCGCCGTTTGATGACAGCGTCCCGTCGCTCGCCATGGCCACTTTGGCATCCGGCGGCACGAAGACCGGTGCTCCGCCGGCATCAAGCAACCGATAACCATCGGGCGTGACCAGTTCCCCCTCGGCGTTCGGCGTGAAGGACCCAGCGCGGGTCAGCCGTTCGCCTTGGGGCGTTTCGACCAGGAAAAACCCTTCGCCCTGGATGGCAAAATCGAAACTGCCGCCGGTCTGGGCGAGCGTCGCTTGGGAAAGATCGACATGCCGACCGCTGGCATGGGCCATCGACAGCGAAGGGTCCTGGTCCATCGCCGCGATGAATTCCGAAAAGACCACGCCTTCCCGGCGAAAACCGGTTGTAGAGGCGTTCGCGATGTTGTTCGCGACCACGCCCATTTCCCGCATCAGCCCGGATTGGCGGTTGAGCGTTGCATATCCCGCAGCGTCCATCTCAGCCCCCAGCGATCTGCGGCAGGATCGTGCCGTGGAAGAAGGCCACCAGGGTCGACGTCATGAAGCTCATCGAGGCCCAGAAGACCACGACCATGATCGCGGCCTTGGGAACAAACGTAAGCGTCATTTCCTGGATCGAGGTCAGCGCCTGGAACAGGCCGACCACCACCCCTGCGACCAGTGCCACGGTCAGAAGGGGTGCGGAAATCAGCACAGAAACCCAAAGGCCCTGCCGCATGATGTCAAAGATCACCGCCTCGGTCATACCGGCATCCTCAGGATTTCCTGATACGCTTCGACGACGCGGTCACGGACGGTCGCCACCGTCTCGACCGCCATCTGCGAGGAGGCGAGCGCCTGCACCAGGGCATGCGGGTCCGCACCACCGGTCATCGCGGCGCGGGCTGTGGCCTCGTGCTCCTGCAGCGTCGACATCATGTTGCCGGCGACCTTGGCAAAGCCGTCGGTGAGCGCTTCCGCCTTTGGCTGCGGTGCTGCCGCGCTGCGGGCGTTGGCGTAGGCCTGGGTAACGAAAGAGGTCTTCATATCCATTCTGGATCTCCCCTATCGGCGCAGAAGGTCGAACAGGCTTTGCGTCATCTGACGCGTCTGGTCGAACATCCTGAGGTTCGCCTCATAGCTGCGCTGCGCTTCGCGCGCGTCAGCGATTTCGATCACCAGATCGACATTCGAGCCGTCATAGTGACCGGTATCGTCGGCCAGCGGGTGGCCGGGATCGTAGATCTTCACCAGGTCTGTCTGGTCCAACCGCACGCGACCTGGTTCCACCAGGCCGGTCTCCATCGCTTCGGCGAAGGTCATGACCTTGCGGCGGTAGCCAGGCGTATCGGCGTTGGCAATGTTTTCCGACACGTGACGCAGACGCATGGACTGCGTCTCCATCCCGGCGGCGGCAAAAGAAAGCGAGCTGATCAGATCGTTGCCCATGTCTCAGCCCCTACCGTCGACCCAGGCTGGCACGGACGACATCCGACGTCGCCCGATAGATCGCGAGTGCCATTTCATGCGCCTGCCGGGCCTCGACCGATTTCACCATCTCACCCTCCAGTGAGACCGTGTTTCCGTTCGGTGACTCGCGACCCGGCGCCTGTTCGGGTATCAGGCTCATCGCGCTGGACGACGCGGTAAGGTGTCCTGGCCGCGTGGCGCGCATCTCGCCCCCCTCGGCTGCAAAGACCTTGTCGAAACTTGGCAGGTCCTGAGCCTTGTAGCCCGGCGTATCGGCATGTGCGACGTTCCGGGCAACCACCGCCATGCGGGCACCGGAATGCGCCGCAAGGGCCTGCGCCATCTTCGTCAGTTCCAGCTTTTCAAACATCGGGGCTTCTCCCTCGACCTGCTTCACCAAGGCTTAAGGGTGATTCCTTTAGAAACGGTTGAGAGCGAACAAAGGGAGAATCCCATGGCTGGACTTTTCGATGGTCTGCTTGCCGAAATCGCTGGAAGCGCCCCGGTTCGCCGGGTCGGACGTGTTGTCGAGACGCGCCGCGGACTGGCACAGGTCGCGGGCCTGACCTCTGCCTCGATCGGGGACCGCGTGCTGATTCACAGTCGCGACGGCAGCGCCGGTGGCGAGGTTCTGCGTCTGACTCCGGGGCTATGCTTCATCCTGCCCGATGCCTCGGGTGATGGGATGGCAATTGGCGACCGGGTGGAACTCTTGGGTCGGGCCGACATTGCGCCAGATGACAGCTGGATCGGGCGGATCATCGACCCTGCCGGCCAACCGCTGGACGGGCGTCCGCTCTTGCGCGGGTCGCATCCCCGTGCGCTGCGTGCCCCGGCACCTGCGGCGGCCAGCCGCCGTCGGCTGGGTCAGCGGCTTTCCACCGGCGTCGCGGTTTTTGATACGCTCTTGCCCCTTGTGCGTGGCCAGCGGATTGGCCTCTTCGCCGGGTCAGGGGTCGGAAAATCCTCGCTTCTGGCCCGGTTCGCGCGGGGCGTGGATGCCGATGTCGTCGTGATTGCCTTGGTCGGGGAACGCGGCCGCGAATTGCGAGAGTTTACTGAACGCGTTCTTGGACCCGCCGGAATGGCCCGCAGTGTCGTGGTGACCGCAACGTCGGACCAGTCGCCCCTGATGCGGCGGATGTGCGCCCTGACCGCCATGTCCGTGGCCGAGCACTTTCGCGACCAGGGCAAGCATGTCCTTCTTCTGGTGGATTCGGTGACCCGCTTTGCCGAGGCGCATCGTGAGGTGGCGCTGGCTGGGGGGGAGGATGCCAGTTTGCGCGGTTACCCCCCGTCGCTGACCCAGGCGATCATGGGTCTGGCCGAACGTGCGGGGCCGGGGCCGGACGGGTCGGGAGATATCACGGCGGTCTTCTCGGTTCTCGTTGCGGGGTCGGACATGGAAGAGCCTGTCGCTGACATCTTGCGCGGGGTCTTGGACGGGCATGTGATCCTGGACCGCCGGATTGCCGAACGGGGCCGGTTCCCGGCCATCGGCGGCTCTTGGGGGCTTATGATCGGGCCGAACTGATGATTCAGGCGGGTCTTTACGCGTCAGGCTCCGACCCGGTGATCGACCGGGCCATCAAGCTCTGGCCGGCCCTGGACGGGTTCCTCGCCGAACCTGCCCCCGAAGGTGGCCCGGAGGCAAGCTTTATGCGACTGCAGGCTTGCCTGCGGGGCTAGGGCCTGACCAGACGGGCCGATCACAGCGTTCTGCCATTCCCGTTGCTGCCGGAATGCGGTTCAGGACGTTGCAATACATGCGCATGTTCTGACCGCTTGGGCGGATCGGGTTTCCTGCTTCGCTAGGTCCGGTTGCCAAGCGCACACCTTCGCTGGCAATTTCAGCGGCGCAGAAGCGTCAGGGCAATGGCGGCCGGCGATGCAGCGGGCTGGTTCTGAATGTCCGCGCGGATGTGAAACCGCCGGACCAGTGCCTCCATCTGCTTTGGGTCAGAAAACTGGCTGATGTTCGATGAGCCGAAAGCAGCCTGTGCCTTTTCGCGCATCACGGCGACCTGCTGGTCGAGATCAATGGCGGCAAAGCTTTTCGGCAGGCCGAGCGCGGTCTGCATGACTTCGCGAAGGGGGGCGTTGCCCAGGACAGTGTACCATTTGGCAGTCTCGCTGATCGACCGTTTGGCAAGTGCCGGAATCTCGCGCTCGGCGTTCAGGGCCAGGCGAAAGCCGTTGTTCTGGGCCCCCACCGCAGATTCGAAGCTGCGCGCGCGGAACTGGGCCAGAATTTCGTCGGGAAAGGTGGATATCCTGGTCCGCGGCACCGAAAAATCGCCGAAACCGAAAGCGGCCGAGAATTTCTGATACTGCTTGTCCGCAAGCTTGTTGGCCAAGCTGCCTTCTTTGAGGGTCCCGCCTTCCAGCACTTTCTGAATGAAGGCGCGGCTGTTCACATCCGCTTCCAGACCAAATGCCGTCAGCGAGATCCGCAACAGGCGTTTGTCCGAGACCAGCTGCTCGGCGGTTTGGATCTTGCCGATCCGTTCGCGGAAATAGGCCTCATCACGCTTGAGCACGGGTGAGGCCTGCTGGACGGCAACCTGACGATCCATCGTCCGTTTCAGAAAGGTCCAGCCGGTAAAGCCGGACAGGGGCAATACCGGCTGAAATGTCATGCGCGACCCGCCGCGGCAAGCAACCGCTCTTCCCGAGGCAGGAGGCTGCGCAGCGCCTTCAGCGCCTGATAATGCTGATCCTCCAGCACCGCCCGGCTAGCAATGGCCAGTTGCGTCCGGCTGTCGTGGTCAGTCAATGCTTGGCTCAGTTGTTCGATTCCACGCAAAAGCTGCAGGCGAACCTCGTCGCCTTCGGCATCACCCGACAGGACAAGCTGCGCGATATAGCAGACGCGGCGCACCGGGGTATTTGCCTGTTCCGGGTGAATGGCGTCGCGCAGGCGCAGGATGTTGGCGTTGGGCGTCATGATCGCAAGGCGCGAGCGTTTCTCGCCGTTCTCAATCACTGCGCCGTTGATCAGGACCCGTTCATGCGGCCCGAGCTTCAGAACCAGCCCACTCACCCCGCACCCCCTTCCCCGCGCAAACCGCGCATGACGGCGGTATTGATGTCAGCTAGAACCTCGACACTGGCCTTTCCATTCATAACTGCGCTGCTGTGGTGTGCAGTGAACTCGTAAAGGTAGAAGAGCCGGGCGCGAAGGACGGCCGGTAGTCCGTTTCCAGGCAAGGCCACATCCGCGGCCAGCGTGGACCAGACCTGTTGGTTGTCGGCCAAGGCGCGGACAAGACCCGGATAGTCGGTTTCGCGGGTGGACCAGGCCGCACGCAGGCGGCGCGTGACCTGGGCAAGAAGATCGTACTCGACCGAGCGGAAAGACCGTGTGGGTGCTTCCTGCCGGGCATAGGCAATGGGGGCTTGATAGGACATGGGGCTTCCGTTTGTTCGCAGCTAAGGGGTGAAATGGGCCGCGAGAGGTTACCCCGCGGCCCGAAACGATTACCGGAACAAGGACAGAAGGCCCTGCGGCTGCTGATTGGCGATCGACAAGGCCTGGGTTGCTAGCTGCTGCTGCACCTGCAGTGCCTGCAGCCGGGCCGATGCCTCTTCCATGTCGGTGTCGACCATCGCGCCGATTCCAGTTTTGAGCGAATCGGTCAGTTTGCCGACGAACTCGCTCTGGATCTCGATCCGCTTCTGCGCCGAACCGAACGAGGCCGCCGCGTCGATCGAGGTCTGCAGCATACCCTCGATGTCCTGCAGCGCCTGCGCCGGCTGGGTTTCCACGTTGATCGAGTTCAGGCCGGCCAGACCGCCTGTGCCCCGGGTGGCCGAAACCGAAATCGCCGCCGCCTGGTTCGTGTTGTTTGCAACCTCGATCTCGCCTGCAGCCAGCGTCAGCGTGAAATCGGTTTCCGACAGACCGTTGGCCGTAAGTGAGTTCTTCAAGCCAGACACCAGCGAGTCGGCCGTGTCGCCCTGCTGCACGACATAGCGACCGGTCACCGAACCGATCGACAGTTCGATCTGGTCACCCGCCACGAGTTCGGTCAGATCGGCCGGATCTGCGTTGGCGTCGTTCGAAGCCAGAGCACCGGCGCCACCCTGGAAGGCAAAGCCGTCCAGCGTGACGGGCGTTCCATTCACAACCGACGCAACTGGCGGTGTGCCGACGTTGGTGGTCCCGGTCAGCGTGCCACCGCCCGCCGTAAGGTCAGCACCCGCACTGGTCGACAGGTTCTGCGCCGTCACTGCGATGTTCGAAGAAACGACGCCGGTCTGGCTGCGGTCCAGCGAGGAAAGGACGTTCACCGTACCCTGCGACCCGTCGACCAGGTTCAGCCCGTTGAACTGTGCTGCGCCGACAACCGAGTTGATCTGGTCGCGCAGCGCCACGATGTCGGTCTGGATCTTGCCGCGGTCGACGTTTTCGGCCTGCGCCGCAACGATCTTGCCCTTCATTTCGGTCAGCAGCTTGGTCACCGATTCCGAGGCGTTTCGGGCGACGGTCAGGGTGGCGTTGCCGACCGAAAGGCTGTCGGAAATACCCTTGAACCCCTCCACGTCCGACTCCATCACCTTGGAGATTGCCCATACGGCGGCGTTGTCCTTGGCAGTGGCAACCGATTTGCCGGTGGAGATATCGGCCTGGGTCTTGTTCAGGCTGGCGTTGATGCCCTTCATCGTCTGCAGGGCAACCATCGCACTGTTGTTGGTCAGAATCGACGACATGTTCATTCCTTAACTTGCAGCCGCAGGTTTCACGGCCGGGAGAGCCACCTGAGGGTGGCAGTTCGGGCTTTCTGGCCAATGCCGCCGGTGCTACCGGAAGCGCCGCCCCGTCATGAGGCGCAGGAGAAGTGAAGCGCCGAATGTTCTAACCATTCCCTAATGCCAGACGGCCATCTGCCAAGCATTTGAGGCAATTCAGAATCGCCGTAGCACAGGATTTGGCGCGTCCGACAACACCGCCTTGCGGCCCCGGGCGTCGTAGGTCGTCAATGTCGGACCGGTGGTGATCTGCACCAGACGCTCTTGTGCTGCGCGCAAGCCGCGGGCGGCAGATTGGAGCAAACGGGCGTTTCGATCGGCTTTCAGTCGCAAGCGTCGGGCGTCCGCCTCCGGAAGGGGGCGTAGCGAATCGGTCTCTGTCTCTACCTCGGGGGCGAGGGTGGCCAATGCGGCCAGATCTCCGGCCAAAAGCGCGTCGCGCGTCCGATCAAGCAGATCTTCAAGTGGCAGGGGCATGGCTGTCCCCCTGTGCAGTCATGGCACGGAAGATGGCTTCTGACAGGCCAATACCGCCGGCCTCCACCATAAGACGCGCCTGTTCCTGCCGCAGAAAAGATGCGAACTGTTCTTCACCCTGGCCGCCGCCAAAGGATCCTTCCTGCGGCCCAAGGCCTGCATGGGACAGCATTTCGGCAAGAAAAGCTGTTTCCATCTCTTGTGCCGTTGCGCGAACAGCATCAGGGCGCAGAGGTGGGGCGGTTGCAGGTATCGCTGCGATCGAGGTCATTCTGATCTCCTTCGTGGAATGAGGGAACATTCCGCGACCCGGGTAAAGAATGGGTAACCTCTGTCGGCGATAAAGACCGTATCAGCGGCAGAAGTCGTGGCATCATGAACTCAGTCCTATCCCTTGCGTCACTGACCGGAACCTTTGTCCAGCCCGTCCCGGGCACAGAGGACGAAGAGAGTGCGACCGGCAGCGCCTTTTCTCTGATTATGGAGAAGGTTGAGACAGATCCGAAGCCTGTCGAGGTAGAGGGGGTATCCGCCTTTCCAGACCTCGCCCCATCGGTCCCGATTGCAACGCGCTGGTCATGGCCCGTTCTCCCAGTCGCCCAGCAGCAGGGCGAATCGCCCGAGAGCAATGCGAAGACGACAGCCTTTTCGTCGCCTCTCATGGTGCCGGAAGCCACCGTCACGACGCCGCCTGACACGGCCATGAATGCCGTCAAGAACGGGTCCTTGCCATTGGCATCGGCCCCATTGTTCCTGGCCGCGAAGATGGTGCCAAAAAGTGAAATCAAGGACCTGGCCCAAGGAACGGCTTCGGACTTGCCAATGCTGCCAGGCCCTGTTGAAGGGCCGACCAGTGTGCCGATACCAGCACCACTTCTGCCCGCGTCAGGACCTGATCCTGCTCTACCGTTGCCCGAATTCTTGCCGCCAGACTTTGCCGCCGGGCCGCGCAGTTCGAAGGACCTTCCGCAACGGGTCTCTTTCGCTGACGCAAACCCCGCAGTCATAGGCAACGACAGTGTCGTGCGGGAACGCGCAACACAGCCCGGCACCTCCAGATCAGAACCGATGTCGCCGACCGCCATGCTTCCTTCGATCGGTTTGGCGGGCGAAGTGCGTCTCCCCCTGTCGGAGAATGCTGCACAGGTCCCAACGATCCTGCAGCAGATTGTAGGCAATCACCCCGAATTGCCCGTGACCCGATCCATGCTGCGCTCGGCTATCGAGACAGCCTTGCGCGGGCAAATGGCACCTCTTTCCTTGACCGATGTGCCCTCCGCTGAGACCGTGACAGTGGGTATGCCCCACCAGCCTGTGGCTAGTGATCTTCTGGGCCGGCTGGCTGAGGATCCGGCTGCAAACGGTCTTCCATTGTCTTCTGGGGGGCTGGCCATCGCGTCGGTTGTGGACTGGATCTCCAGTCTGCCGATCGCCACTGTGCCGGATCCCGTTTCCGCCGAAGCTGAGCTTTCCCTGGTTCCGATCCGGCCTTATCCCGTGCTTCTGCCTGAGGCGGTTGTGCCATCCGGCCCGTTCGCTCCAGCGTTTGCGGGGGCGGGCGCGGCGCTGCCAGTTATGCCGGGCCTGTCTTTTCCTCTTGTTGTCCCGATCACCGCCGGCACTTCCGCCCCGTGGGCCCATGACGGCGGGAATCTGGATCTAGACCTGCCACCAACGAACAAGGGCGACGGCGTCGTGGAAGAGGTCCCCTTGCCAAAACGTTCGCCAATACCTGGCGGTGAGAATGCCAATTCTGCCAAATCGCTTCCCGCGCCTTTGGAGGTTGCATCACTGGAGGTTGCGGTCGACCTGCCGGTTAACTCCGCCGAGAGCGAGGGGTGGGACCTCCCGATTTCACAGTACGCTGGTCTGGCTATGCCCCACGCGCCCATGTCTCAGGCTGCCGCTGCAACAAGTGTTTCGCACCTGGCCGCGCGGATGGCCGAAGCCCTGGTCCATCGGCCGAATGGCGCGACAGAGTTCGCCCTGGCACCGGAAGAGCTTGGCCGCGTTCAGTTCACCGTACACACCGACGCGCAGAACCCCGACAGGGTCATCCTGTATCTCAGCTTCGACCGCCCCGAGACGATGGACCTGTTCCGGCGGCATGCCGACCAGCTTGCCGAAGCGATGCGATCGGCAGGGTTCAGCGGGGCAGACATCGGATTCGGTAGCTCGGCGCGGGGCGGCGACACGGGGCAATCTGCGGACCATGGCCAGATCGGCAACGGAGCTTCCGCACAGCCGTCGGGTTCCGATGACGGGGTGCATGTCCTTGATGGAAAGCCCCGTCCGACTGATCGCCTCTCTGCCCTTGGCAGCGGGCTTGACCTGAGATTGTGAGGACCGACATGACGATTTCATCCGTAACGACCGCACCCGGCGCGACGACTGGCAGCACGCCTGCACCCCCGGCTTCCAAAATCTCGTCGGACTTCGATACCTTCCTGCGCATGCTGACGGTGCAGATGCAGAATCAAGATCCGCTGAATCCTATCGAATCTGCCGATTATGCCGTGCAGCTGGCGACCTTTTCCGGTGTCGAACAGCAGGTTCGGACCAACCAGCTTCTGGCCGAGATGACAGCCCGGTTCCAGCAAGTGGGAATGGCCGAAATGGCAAGCTGGATCGGCAAGGAAGCCCGGTCGGATGCGCCCGTCGCCTTCGACGGCTCGCCGGTCACGCTGTCGCCGAATCCGGCTGTCGGTGCGACCGAAGCCGTGCTGGTCGTCCGGGACATGCAAGGCACTCTGATCGCGCGCGAGAGCATACCGGTGAGTGCCGAACCCTATCTCTGGCTGGGGGCAGATGCGACCGGGATGCCGCTCGCGCCTGGCACATATGCCCTGTCGCTGGAAAGCCTGAACGGAGAACGTATCCTGGCCGAGACGCCGATGGAACACTATGCCCGCGTTATCGAAGCGCGCGGCGGCCCGGAAGGCACCAAGCTTGTCCTGGAAGGCGGAGCAGAGATCGCGGCAAGCCGAGTGACAGCGTTGCGCGATCCGCAGGGCCGGGCGCAGTAACTGCCCCTTCTAGAAAAGAGTCCCAAGCCCCAGACCGACCGCAAAGGCGGCAAACAGCAAGATTATCCGGACCAAGTTCGCCGGGCGGTCCGGCACACGCGCAGAGGTGTCCGGATGTCCTGTACGAATTAACTGCGCCTCGACCATGGCCGGCAGCTTTGGGCCGAAACGCGCCAGAACCCTTGCGGTCTTGACCAGATCGCGCAGGACTGCGCGCGGCCCGAGGTTCTCGGCGATGTAACGTTCAACGATGGGGCTTGCGACCTGCCAGATGTTTATGTGCGGGTCCAGCGACCGCGCCACGCCCTCTACCACGACCATAGTCCGTTGCAGAAGGATCAGCTCTGTCCGCGTCTCCATCCCGAAGCGCTCGGTCACCTCGAAGAGATAGGCAAGGAGACGGGCCATCGAGATGCGGCTCGCATCCATGCCGAAAATCGGCTCGCCCACCGCCCGCAGGGCGCGGGCGAATTCGTCGATGTCGCGGTCTGCGGGAACGTAGCCAGCCTCGAAATGCACCTCGGCGACACGGCGATAATCCTTGCGGATGAAACCCATCAGGATCTCGGCATAGACGCGCCGGGTATACTCGTCGATACGCCCCATGATCCCGAAATCATAGGCTATGATGTCGCCGTTCGCGGCCACCTTCAGGTTGCCCTGGTGCATGTCGGCGTGGAAGAATCCGTCGCGCAGCGCGTGGTTAAGGAACAGCTGCAAAACCCGCGCGCCTAAGACCCGGCGGTCATGGCCCGCGGCGTCGATCAGGGCGTTGTCGTTCAGCCCGATGCCTTCGGCCCACCCCAGCGTCATCACATTCCGGCTGGACAGGAACCAATGCGGCTTTGGAACCTGGAAGCCTTCGTCCTTCTCGGTGTTCGCAGCGAATTCGGCGGCGGACGAGCTTTCCAGCCGCAGGTCCAGCTCGCCCATCACCACGCCCTCGAAGTGACGAATGACCTCGACCGGGCGCAGACGGCGGGAAAACGGCGCAAGGCGCTCGATCCAGCGGGCGGCTAGGTAGAAAGCGTCGATGTCCTTGCGAAAGGCGCGCTCGATCCCGGGCCGCAGGACCTTTACCGCCACCTCCTCGCCTGTGTCGGCCAGCCGCGCCCGGTGGACCTGGGCTATCGAGGCCGCGGCGACGGGTTCGGAGAATTCTGAGAAGAGGGTCGCGACTGGTACCTCGAGCTCAGCCTCGATCATCTTTTTCGCGGTCTCGATGGGGAAGGGCGGCAGCTTGTCCTGAAGGTACTTCAACTGCTGCGCCAGCTCGTCCCCCACGATATCCGGGCGGGTCGACAGGACCTGGCCAAACTTGATGTAGGCCGGCCCCAGCGCGGTCAGGGCCCGGGTCGCAGGCGGCAGCTCGGGGTCGCCCTTCAGACCCAGCCATTTGAACGGCCAGCCCAGCATCCGGGCTGCAAAGCGCAGACGCGGGGGGGCGCGGAATGCTTCCAGCACCACGTCCATGGCGCCTGTGCGCTCCAGCGTTGCGCCGGTCCGGATCAGGCGGATGATGTTGTGCGGACCTTTCACAGTTTCCAGCCGGAATGCAGAGCCGCGATACCCATGGTCAGGTTGCGGTACTTCACCTGGCCAAAGCCGGCCGAGCGGATCATCGAGGCGAACGTCTCCTGGTCCGGGAACTTGCGGATCGATTCCACTAGATACTGATATGACGCGCGATCTCCGGCGATGATTTGCCCCATCACCGGAATGACATTGAAGGAATAAAGGTCATATGCCCTTTGCATCAGATCGTTCGGGATTTGGCTGAACTCCAGCACCATCAAGCGCCCGCCAGGACGCAGCACACGATAGGCTTCGGCTAGCGCATCGGGAATGCGGGTGACGTTCCGGATACCGAAGGAAATCGTGTAGACATCAAAGCTGTTGTCCGGGAAGGGCAGCGCCATTGCGTCACCGACAACCCACTCCAGACTTGCCGCCAGGCTGTCGGCCTCGGCCCGCTTTCGGCCCTCGATCAGCATGGATTCGGTCATGTCGCAAACCACGGCATTGGCACCGGGCGCCCGTTTCAGGAAGCGGAACGCCACATCACCCGTCCCGCCCGCAACATCCAGAAGGCGCTGGGCGGGCCGGGGGGCCAGCCAGTCCATCATCGCGTCCTTCCAAAGACGGTGGATGCCCACGGACATCACGTCGTTCATGATGTCGTACTTCGACGCCACACGGGTAAAGACCCCATGCACCAGTCCGGCTTTTTCGGATTCGGGGACCAGCTGCTCGCCAAAGTTGACTTGAGGTTCTTCGTTCATACTTATCGCCCGATTGTGCCAGACAGGAGTTATACCGAAGCCGCAGCAAGGAAAACCTGCAACTGTGCCGCAGTGAGTGAGTGAGATGTCACCCGTACTGGAAACGTTGCTTGCCTACCTGTCCTATGCGCTGGGACTTTACTTCATTCTGGAAGGGGTCGTCTGGGTATGGCGTCGTGTCTCGCGGCGCACTCAGCCCGCAGGCCAGCAAGATCAGAATCGGTCTGACCAGACCGGTCGCTTTTCATCTTTGGAACTGCCCGCCGAATATGACGCGATTGCGCGCATGGGTACCACCGGAGAGGCCGCGCGCACACTGGATGACCGCATCCTTCGCACGTCATCCGGGGCGCGACTTCTGATCGTCGGGATCGCCCTTTTCGTCGCATGCATCCTGTTCCTGCCGGGGCTTACTCTGGGGGGACTTGACGCATTCCTGGCCTTGCTGCCGGTTCCGCTCATCGTCCCAAAGCTGATCTTGATGGGCTTCATGCTTGACAGCGTCCTGATCGTCTTCTGCTTCGAGGCGCGCTACAGTCGTGACGTGCTCCTCACGACGGGCTTCCTCCGCCGCCGACGAGAATTCCGCTGGCGCGATCTGTCCAGGATCGAGGATGACAAGGGCTTTCACCTGATGCTGCATTTCAAGCCGGGCGAAAGGGCCGATGTGCTCAAGCATTGCCGGGGCATTGAAGAGTTCAAGCTTTTCGCGCAGGAACAGTTGGCTAAACCCAGGTAGCCCATGCCCGAACTTCCAGAAGTCGAAACCGTCCGCAGGGGCCTTCTGCCGGTCCTTGAGGGCGCAACCATTGCACGGGCCGAGGTCAACCGGCCAGACCTGCGCTGGCCGCTGCCGGACCGGATGGCGGATCGTCTGACCGGGCGCAGGGTGACGGCGTTGCGGCGTCGGTCAAAATACATTCTTGCCGACCTCGATTCCGGCGAGACGCTGCTGGTGCATCTCGGAATGTCGGGGCGGATGCTGATCTCGGGTGCGCAGCTTGGCACGTTCTACCACGACCATCCGGCACCGCAGAAGCATGACCATGTCGTCCTCTACGTCGAGGGCGGCGCTCGGGTGACCTTCAACGACGCCCGTCGATTTGGCGCGATGGACCTGATGCCGACAGTCCGGGCTCATGACCATATGCTCTTGAAGGATCTTGGCCCCGAACCCTTCGGCAATGACTTCAGCGAACCCTACCTGGCCGAGCGACTGAAGGGCCGCAAGACCCCGATTAAGGCTGCGCTTCTGGACCAGCGGATCGTGGCGGGTCTGGGCAATATATATGTTGCTGAAACCCTCTTTCGGGCGCGGATCAGTCCCCTCCGTCTGGCCGGTGACCTTGCCGAACGACAGGTCCACGCCCTGGTTCCGATCATCCGCGACGTCCTTGCCGAGGCAATCGAGGCCGGGGGCTCTTCCTTGCGCGACTTCCGGCAGGCGAATGGCGAGCTTGGCTATTTTTCCAAGCATTTTCAGGTCTATGACCGTGAGGGCGATGCTTGTGAAGCCCCGGGCTGTGGTGGCACGATCAAGCGCACCGTGCAATCGGGCCGCTCTTCCTTCTGGTGCCCCGATTGCCAGAGTTGACTTGCCATCCCGGCGTTTGGTGCTAGGAGTCACCGCGACTGCCACCAGGGGAGGCCGCAATGGCCTATGAGACGCTGCTCGTCGAGATCGAGGACTATGTATCCCTGATCCGGCTGAACCGGCCCGATGCCATGAACGCTCTGAACTCCACGCTGATGCGGGAGCTTGCCGCCGCGGTGCAGGCGGCCGAGGCAAACGACAAGGTTCGCTGCATCGTCATCACGGGGTCCGAGAAAGCCTTCGCCGCCGGCGCCGATGTGCGCGAGATGGCTGAGAAAAGCTTCATCGACGTCTACTTCGATGACCTCTTCGGCCCGGAGGCCGCAGCCATCTCGAAGGCGCGCAAGCCGATCATCGCGGCGGTTTCAGGGTACTGTCTGGGCGGTGGGTGCGAACTCGCGATGCTGGCCGACTTCATCATTGCCGCCGACACGGCCAAGTTCGGCCAGCCCGAGATCAACCTCGGTATCGTGGCGGGGATGGGCGGCACTCAGCGGTTGACCCGCGCGGTTGGCAAGTCAAAGTCGATGGACATGCATCTGACTGGCCGGTTCATGGACGCTGCCGAAGCCGAACGCTGTGGGCTGGTCAGCCGGGTGGTTCCGGCCAAGAACTTGCTCGAAGAGGTCATGAAGGCCGCCGCGAAGATCGTCGAGAAATCGGCGCTGACTGCGATGGTGGTCAAGGAATGCGTGAACCGTGCGCAGGAAACCAGCCTGACCGAGGGGCTTCTGTTCGAACGCCGCATGTTCCACGCGATGTTCGCGACCGAGGATCAGACGGAAGGCATGGCCGCCTTCCTGGAAAAGCGCCAGCCGCAGTTCCGCGACAAGTAGCCCTTTCCTTTCCGGGAAAACCGCCGTATAGGCCAGCCGCACATGCGCGTGGGCCCGCTTAGGCAAGAATCACTCCCGATCCTCGATTGGGGCCTTGTGGTCTTTTCGTGCAACCGAAACGCAAAGACCAAAGGAAGCCGAAATGGCCAATACCGAACAGTCCAAGAAACGCGCCCGCCAGTCCGAGGCGCGCTATGCCGTGAACAAGGCGCGCCGCTCGCGCATCCGTACTTTCCTGCGCAAAGTAGAAGAAGCCATCGCCTCGGGCGATGCCTCCGCTGCCGAGGCTGCTCTGAAAGCCGCCCAGCCGGAACTCGCCCGTGGCGTGACCAAGGGCGTCCGTCGCCAAGGCCTGACCTTTGTCAGCCGGCTCAAGTGAAGGGCGCACCCGTGAGGGTTGCGCCCTTCGGCGTTTGTGCGCCCCCTGGCAGAGCAATTCCGGCGCCGCGTTGCCGATTTGCAAGAGGCATCGGATTCGCTTCTGCCGAACCTCTGTCAAGCGAGATGTTCGGTTGCAGTGCCTGCAAGCGGCTTGCTAGCGTCTCTGTGCGATTCACTTCGTCTTGGGGGACATGAACGGGTCGCAAAGGAAAAGCCGCTGCACGGAATATGGCCTTATCGGTCAATCTCCGGGTTTTTTCTTTGTGATCAATGGTTTCAGGCGGCACTTTCGCTGCTTGGTCATTGTCGGCTAAGTCACCGCTCTGCGGTGAATTGGTCCTGTTTGTACGCCCTTACGCGGAACAGATGCTCGGGTCGTCGGCCACCTTGGCTGAAGCCCCTGTTCGGTCGAGGCGAGTCGCCAGGGTGATTGGATCGTATGTGGTCGGCAGCTTTTCTGCCGGTCTGGGAATATTGGCAGGCGGCAGGAATGACGAACGAAACTTGGGGACTGGTTCGGGAAGAGTTGATCAAGCGTGTTGGCAAGAACAACTATGTGACCTGGATCGAACCCCTGAAACTGTCGCAGCTCAGGAACGGCGTCGCCCGTTTTGAAGTGCCGACCATCTTTTTTGGTGATTGGGTGCAGCGCAACTATGCCGATCATATCCGGTCGCAACTGGCCAGTGCAGGCACCCCGGTAGATCGTGTTGAATTCGCCGTTGGTACCGCCGATCTGCCCAAGCCGCCGAAAAGTCCGGCAAAGGCCCAGCGCAGCCGTCCCGCAGATGAAGAGCTTCCGGGCGCCCCGCTCGACGCCCGTTTCACCTTTGACAGCTTTGTCGTCGGCAAGCCGAATGAACTGGCCCATGCCGCCGCCCGTCGCGTTGCCGAAGGCGGGCCGGTCACCTTCAATCCGCTGTTCCTGTACGGCGGGGTTGGCCTCGGCAAGACTCACCTGATGCACGCCATCGCGCATGAGCTGTCAACGCGCCGCCCCGAACTGCGCGTGCTTTACCTGTCGGCCGAACAGTTCATGTACCGCTTCGTGCAGGCCCTGCGGGAACGCCAGGTCATGGATTTCAAAGAGCTTTTCCGCTCGGTCGATGTCTTGATGGTAGATGACGTCCAATTCATCGCCGGCAAGGACTCCACCCAGGAAGAGTTCTTCCACACGTTCAACGCTCTGGTCGACCAGAACAAGCAGATCGTCATATCGGCCGACCGCGCTCCGGGTGAGATTAAGGACCTTGAGGAACGCATCAAGTCGCGCCTGCAGTGCGGATTGGTCGTCGATTTGCACCCGACCGACTACGAATTGCGCCTCGGCATCCTGCAGCAGAAGGTGGACTACTATCGTGCCCAGTACCGCGGGCTGGTGATCGCCGACGGCGTCCTGGAATTCCTTGCGCATCGCATCACCACCAACGTCCGCGTCCTGGAAGGCGCCTTGACCCGTCTCTTCGCCTTCGCCTCGCTTGTGGGGCGCGAGATCACGCTGGACCTCGCCCAGGATTGCCTGGCCGACATCCTGCGCTCCTCCGACCGCAAACTGACGATCGAGGAGATCCAGCGCAAGGTGGCCGAACACTACAACATCCGCCTGTCCGACATGATCGGGCCGAAACGTCTGCGCACGATCGCCCGTCCGCGCCAGGTGGCGATGTACCTGGCCAAGCAGCTGACCCCGCGCAGCCTACCCGAGATCGGGCGTCGCTTTGGCGGTCGTGACCACACCACAATCATGCATGGCGTCCGCAAGATCGAGGAGTTGATGGCCACCGACAGCCAGCTGAACGACGATCTGCAGCTTCTGCGCCGTCTTCTGCAGGGTTGAAAGCCGGGCGGTCTTGACGGTTCCCGGAAACCTTCGCACAGTCTCGCCAACACTTGTGACCCGGTGAAAACCGGCTAAATTCGTCGTCCCATCAGGGCGACAGGGGGACAGCAGATGAAGCTTTCGATCGAACGCGCCACCCTTCTGAAGGCGCTGGCGCAGGCGCAGTCGGTTGTCGAACGCCGCAACACCATTCCGATCCTGGCGAACGTGCTGATCGAGGCGGAAGGTGCTCAGGTGTCCTTCCGCGCCACTGATCTCGATATCGAAGTCGTGGACCGCGCCCCTGCCATGGTTGAACGCGCCGGGGCGACCACCGTTTCGGCGGTCATGCTGCATGAAATCGTCCGCAAACTGCCTGACGGCGCGCTGGTCAATCTGTCGGAAGACGCTGCCGCTGGTCGCCTGACCATCACTGCGGGCCGGTCGACCTTTAGCCTGGCGACGCTGCCCAAGGAAGATTTCCCGGTCATGGCGACCAGCGAATACTCTTCAAACTTCTCGGCCAAGGCACCCGAGTTGCGGCGGCTCTTTGACAAGGCGAAGTTCGCGATCTCGACCGAAGAGACGCGCTATTACCTGAATGGCGTCTATATGCATGTCTCGACAGGCGAGTCCGGCAAGGTCTTGCGTTGCGTGGCGACCGACGGTCACCGCTTGGCCCGGATCGACGCGCCCCTGCCTGATGGCGCTGACGGAATGCCCGGCGTGATCGTGCCGCGCAAGACCGTGGGCGAGCTGCGCAAGCTTCTGGATGATGACGACGCGACCATCGCGGTCTCGGTTTCCGAAACAAAAGTTCGTTTTGCGACCCCAGCCATCACCCTGACCTCCAAGGTAATCGATGGCACCTTCCCCGACTATACCCGCGTCATCCCGACCGGGAACACCAAGCGGCTGGAAGTCGACGCCTCCGAATTTGCCAAGGCGGTTGACCGCGTGGCCACCGTGTCGTCGGAACGCTCCCGCGCTGTCAAGCTCAGCATCGAAGAGGACCGTTTGATCCTCTCGGTCAACGCCCCAGATTCTGGCGCTGCCGAGGAAGAGCTTGCCGTCGCCTACGGCGACGAGCGGTTGGAAATTGGCTTCAACGCCAAGTATCTTCTGGAAATCGCCAGCCAGGTCGACCGCGAGAATGCCGTCTTCCTCTTCAACTCCTCGGTCGATCCCACTTTGATGCGCGAAGGCAACGACACCTCTGCCGTTTATGTCGTTATGCCGATGCGAGTCTGACAAGCCTTTGCAATGAAAGGGAAAAACTGGTGGGCGGTCTGGCGATCGAATCCCTCGCCCTGTCGCATTTCCGCAGCCACCGTGCCACGCGGCTGGCCTTTGACGGGCGGCCCGTCGCTGTTTCCGGCCCGAATGGCGCGGGCAAGACCAATATTCTTGAGGCCGTTTCGCTCTTGTCTCCGGGCCGAGGCCTGCGGCGTGCCGCCGTCGAAGACCTTGCCCGTCGGCCCGAGGGCCTGGGTTGGAAGATCACTGCCAGCGTCCAGGGCCTGGCCGCCGCGCACGAAGTGGAAACCTGGGCCGAACCCGGCCAACCTCGGCAAGTCCGCATCGACGGCAAGGCCGCGACGCAAGCAGGCCTGGGTCGCGTCATCCGGATCCTCTGGCTGGTCCCAGCGATGGACCGGCTGTGGATCGAGGCCGCCGAGGGCCGCCGCCGTTTTCTCGACCGGCTGACCCTGTCCTTCTTTCCTGACCATGGTGAACAAACGCTCATATACGAAAAGGCCATGCGTGACCGAAACCGTCTCTTGAAGGATCAGATCGCCGATGCCCCCTGGTATGCCGCGCTAGAGGCGCAGATGGCCCAGACGGGGACCGAGATCACCGCCAACCGTCGCGCCGCCATCAACCGTCTCGCCCGCGCCGCCGACCCCTCCAGCGCCTTTCCCACCGCCGGACTTGCGCTGACCGGACCGGACGGCGCAGAAGAGCCCGAAGACCTCGCCGCCGCCCTGGCCGACAGCCGTCGGCGCGACATGGCCGCGGGCCGCACGCTGGTCGGCCCCCACCGCGCCGATCTGCAGGCGCGTTTTCTGGCCAAGGATGTGCCTGCCGACCAATGCTCCACCGGAGAACAAAAGGCGCTTCTCATCAGCCTAATTCTGGCTAACGCCCGCGCCTTGCAACAGGACCTCGGTCGCGCGCCGGTCCTTCTGCTCGACGAGATCGCTGCCCATCTCGACGAACAGCGCCGCGCCGCGCTGTATGACGAAATCTGCGCCTTGGGTTGTCAGGCGATCATGACTGGCACTGAACCTGGCCTGTTCGACGTCCTCGGTCCGCGGGGGCAAAGCTTCGCCGTGGCCGAACATGGTGGGCTCTCGCAGGTCACGCTGGGGTAAGTGAATGAACGTTTCGATACATGAGCTCTTCCTCTACGCGCTTGGAATGGCGGGCCTCTGGGCCGTTCCCGGGCCCGTCTGGGTTGCGCTGACGGCACGTGCTTTGTCGGGTGGATTTGCGGCGGCGTGGCCTCTCGCAGTCGGCGTCGCGCTTGGGGATCTGATCTGGCCCCTGGCCGCGATCCTCGGTCTCAACTGGATCGAAAGCGCTTATGGCGACGTCCTCAGCGTGCTCCGTTGGCTCGCCGCTGCGATCTTCCTGATCATGGGGGTGCTGCTTGTCCGCAAGCCCGCCGCGACGATGCAGGCCGACAGCCGTCTGACCCGTCCCGGCCTTTGGGCGGGCTTCTCGGTCGGCGTCGCCGCAGTGATCGGCAACCCCAAGGCAATTCTCTTCTATATGGGTGCCTTGCCGGGCTTCTTCACGCTGGAGGCGCTGGGTCCGCTGGACATTGCCGCCATCATCGCGCTATCCGCCCTGGTCCCGATGGCCGGGAACCTCGGGCTTGCACTGTTTCTGGACCGTGCACGGCAGCTCTTGTCCAGCCCTGAAAGCGTCCGTCGGCTGAATGTGACCTCGGGCTTTCTCCTGATCGGGGTGGGCCTGGTCATACCCTTCCTCTAACTACCAAATCTTGTGTCCAAGGGGTGACATCCCCGCCCCGAAACGCTATAAATCGCGGGCAACGAAAAGGGTTTCCGACGCATGGCTGAACAGCCCAAGAATCCGACCGAATATGGCGCTGATTCTATCAAAGTTCTCAAGGGGTTGGAGGCGGTTCGCAAGCGCCCCGGCATGTATATCGGCGACACCGACGATGGCTCGGGCCTGCACCACATGGTCTACGAAGTCGTGGACAATGGCATTGATGAGGCGCTGGCCGGTCATGCGACTGAAGTCGTGGTGAAAATCCATGCCGACGACAGCGTTTCCGTCCGCGACAACGGCCGTGGGATCCCGGTCGACATGCATGCCGAGGAAGGCGTTTCGGCTGCCGAGGTCATCATGACCCAGCTCCACGCCGGCGGGAAATTCAACAACACGGACGACAGCGGCAACGCCTACAAGGTCTCGGGCGGTCTGCACGGCGTGGGCGTCTCGGTCGTCAACGCGCTGAGCGAATGGCTGGAGCTGACCGTCTGGCGCAACGACACCGAATACCGCGCCCGGTTCGAGGATGGAGATTGCACCGTCCACGTGCATGAGGTCGGCCCGGCCCCTGGGCGTCGCGGGACCGAAGTGCGCTTCCTGGCCTCGGCCAAGACCAACCGGCCGGATGGGACGTTCAGCAATCTCGACTACAGCTTCAAGACGCTGGAAACCCGCCTGCGCGAGTTGGCCTTCCTGAATTCCGGCGTGCGGATCGTCCTGGAGGACGAACGCCACGCCGAACCGCAGAAGGTAGAGCTGTTCTACGAAGGCGGCGTGCGCGAATTCGTCAAGTACATCGACCGGTCGAAGACATCAGTCATGCCCGAACCCATCTACATGGTGGGCGAAAAGAACGGCATCGGGGTCGAGGTCGCCATGTGGTGGAACGACAGCTACCACGAAACCGTACTGCCGTTCACAAACAACATCCCGCAGCGCGACGGCGGCACGCACCTGGCCGGATTCCGGGGCGCGCTTACGCGGACCATCACCGCCTACGCCCAGTCCTCCGGCATCGCCAAGCGCGAGAAGGTGGATTTCACCGGCGATGACGCGCGCGAAGGCCTGACCTGCGTGCTCTCGGTCAAGGTGCCGGACCCGAAGTTCTCCAGCCAAACCAAGGACAAGCTTGTCAGCTCCGAAGTCCGCCCGGCGGTCGAGAACCTGGTGAACGAAAAGCTGGCTGAATGGTTCGAGGAAAACCCCGGCCCGGCGAAGATCATCGTCGGCAAGATCATCGAGGCCGCTTTGGCCCGACGTGGCCAGCCTTCCCGGCAAACTCGCCGACTGCCAGGAACGCGATCCCGCCAAGTCGGAACTGTTCCTAGTCGAGGGCGACTCCGCCGGTGGCTCGGCCAAGCAGGGCCGTTCCCGCTCCAACCAGGCCGTCCTGCCCCTGCGCGGCAAGATCCTGAACGTCGAACGCGCCCGCTTCGACCGGATGCTCTCCAGCCAAGAGATCGGGACGCTCATCACAGCCCTTGGCACCGGCATCGGTCGCGACGAATTCGACATCGGCAAGCTGCGCTACCACAAGGTCGTCATCATGACCGATGCCGACGTGGACGGCGCGCATATCCGGACGCTGCTCCTCACCTTCTTCTTCCGCCAGATGCCCGCGCTGATCGAGGGCGGCTACCTCTACATCGCCCAGCCGCCGCTTTACAAAGTCGCGCGCGGAAAGTCCCAATGACCTTGCCCGCGTCATCGAAGGCGCGCGCCAGTTCCGCCGCGTGCTCGACGCCTTCCCGACCCACTACCCACGCCCGATCCTGGAACAGGCCGCCCTGGCCGGGGCCTTCGACCCGGGCCGCGCCGACGCCGACCTGCAACTGGTCGCCGACACCGTGGCAAAGCGCCTGAACCTTATCGCACCGGAGTTCGAGCGCGGCTGGCAAGGCCGCATCACGCAAGACCACGGCATCCGTCTTTCCCGAATCCTGCGGGGGGTTGAGGAGCTGCGGACGCTGGACGGTGCCGTCCTCCGCTCGGGCGAGGCGCGCAAGCTGTCCCAGATCGCCGGCCAGTACCGCGACATCTACCGCGACCCGGCCCGCCTTGTGCGCAAGGACCGCGAACAGGCGATCCATGGCCCCATCGACCTGTTGAAATCCATCCTGGCCGAGGGCGAAAAGGGCCTCACCCTCCAGCGCTACAAGGGCCTGGGCGAGATGAACCCCGACCAGCTGTGGGAAACGACCCTGGACCCCGAGGCGCGGACACTGTTGCAGGTCAAGGTCGATGACCTGGCCGAGGCGGACGACATCTTCTCGAAACTCATGGGCGATGTCGTCGAACCCCGCCGCGACTTCATCCAGGCCAACGCGCTCAGCGTGGAGAATCTCGACTTCTGACGCAGCGATTTCTTCAAAGAAATCGTAACGGAGCCTTCAAAGGCTCCGGTCCGGAGTTTTTGAAAACTCCGGCTACAACGGCAGATACCACAGCGCCAGGAAGGGCCCGTCGCCCGACCGCATCGCATGGGCAATCCCAGGCGGGTTGTAGATACAGCCTGCCGGGCCCGGATCGGTCCAGTCCATGGCAGAGTTCCACCATTCGCCGGGCGTCAGCGACAGATAAACCTCTTCCGGAGCATGGTCGTGATCGACATACCGCACACCCGGCGCCATCACGGTGGCCCCGATCCAAAGGTCCAACCGGTCTTCAAGGCCACCTGGCCCCAGGATCACCGCATTCGCATGCCCGTTCCAGAACGGATGTTCACTTTCACTCGCCGAAGCCCGCCTGCGCCATCGCAGCTGCCCCTCCAGCGCTCCGAACGCCCGGCCCAGCGGGGCCCGCTCCGGCTGAACTCTGCTCAGCGCGGACGCGATCCAGTCGCAAACCGGCAGACGGTCGACGCCTGGCCGCGCCACGCCCATGTAGGAAAGCCGACTGATGACGCGCTCTGCCGCTGCAAGGGGCGCTCCCGTGCAGGACGAACGCAAGGCATCGCGCGAAGCATCCAGAAAAGCGGCCATTTCAGGAGATCGGGTCATCACACCTCCGATGGTGACCCCGGCAGGACTTGAACCTGCAACCTTCCCCTTAGGAGGGGGACGCTCTATCCGTTGAGCTACGAGGCCACGGCCCTTGAATGCGCGGAAAAGACAAACAAGGCAACACGGGAAAAGAAAAGGGGAGGCAAGTTTTGGCCCACTACCTCCCCCTTGGTCCGTCGCATCCGGGTTGAGAGCTTGCGTGGATGCGCCGAATATGACCAGCGCTTGAGGCTGTTAGCGCAAACATAGCAGACGAAACCGGCTTGGACAAGCCCTGCCTTTGGCGCTAACAAAGGGTAACCGCATGCTGGACCTGTCCCTTGACCCAAGCAAAGCCCGACCCGCGCCATACCTTGACCCTTCGGGACGTGTCCGAGGCTTCGGGTGTCTCCGAGATGACCGTCAGCCGGGTCTTGCGCAATCGGGGGGATGTGTCGGCGCATACCCGAGAGAAAGTGCTGGAGGCTGCAAGGACACTTGGCTACGTCCCAAACAAGATTGCGGGCGCGCTGGCCAGCCAAAGGGTGAATCTGGTGGGCGTGGTGATCCCATCCCTGTCAAACATGGTCTTCCCGGAAGTGATGACCGGCATCTCTGAAGTGCTGGACGGTACCGGGCTACAGCCTGTCGTGGGCGTCACCAACTATCTCCCCGATCGCGAGGAATCCGTCATCTACGAGATGCTTTCCTGGCGCCCGTCAGGCATGATCGTCGCGGGGCTGGAACACTCGACAGCCGCGCGCGCGATGCTGGGGCGGGCCGGCATCCCGATCGTCGAGATCATGGACATCGACGGCGAGCCGGTCGACCATGCCGTCGGCATCTCTCATCGCCGTGCAGGCCGCCAGATGGCCGAGGCAATCATCGCCGCAGGCTATCGCCGCATCGCCTTTCTGGGCACGCAGATGCCGAACGACTTCCGGGCCAAGAAGCGGCTGGAAGGGTTCGAAGAGGCCCTGGCGAAAGCGGGCCTGACGCTGGTCGACCGCGAGTACTATTCGGGCGGCTCCGCGCTCTTGAAAGGTCGCGAGATGACGGCCGCCGTCCTCAGCCGCACACCGGATGTCGATTTCCTGTATTATTCCAACGATATGATCGGGGCAGGGGGGCTGTTGCATTGCCTCGACAAGGGGCTCGATGTGCCGGGCCGGATTGGTCTGGCCGGGTTCAACGGGGTGGAGCTTCTGGAAGGTCTGCCGCGTAGGCTGGCGACGATGGACGCCTGCCGATTGGAAATCGGTCGCAAGGCCGCCGAGATCATCGCGGGCAAGGCGACGGCCGGCGAGAGGGTGGAACTCTTCCCGACCTTGCAACGTGGCGACACGATCCGGGAATAGCGGCGTAGCGCCTGGTGCCACCGCTTAACAGCTGGTAAACGTCCACAAGCAACCTATTGAAAAAATAGGACTAGCCCCTGCTGTCCACGCGTGGACAGATGCAATCAGGCATGCAGCCGGCTGCCATCATGGCCGACAATCCGGACGTCCCGCAACGATCCTTCCGGCTGGTCCGCCGCAAAGGCAACCTCGGTGAATTGCTCGGTCCGACCCAAACGCGGCCCCTCGGTCAGCACCCGGTGGGTCCGTCCGACCTGGTCCGCCAGATGGGTGACCAGCACGCGGTCACCCAAGGCCCGCAGCCGCGCCGCCCGCTCCTTGATCTCTGGTCCCCGGACCTGCGGCATCCTGGCCGCTGGCGTGCCTTTTCGGGGGCTGAAGGGGAAAACATGCAGGAAGGTCAGCCCGCAGTCCTGAACCAGATCCAGAGAGCGTTGGAACATCGCCTCGGTCTCGGTCGGGAACCCCGCTATGATATCAGCCCCGAATACCATGTCTGGCCGAAGCGCGCGAACCTCGGCGCAGAACCGGATCGCATCGTCCCGCAGGTGCCGCCGCTTCATCCTTTTCAGGATCAGATCATCCCCTGCCTGAAGGGATAGGTGCAAGTGGGGCATAAGCCGGGGTTCCGTTGCAATCGCCTGAATTAGTGCTGGGTCTGCCTCAATGGAATCGATGGAACTGATCCGCAGCCTGGGAACCGAGGTCAGCTTCAGAATCCGCCGCACCAGATCGCCAAGGCGCGGCTCTCCCGGCAGGTCGGCGCCCCAAGAGGTCAAGTCGACCCCGGTCAGCACCACCTCGTTGAAGCCCCGGTCAACCAGACGGTTGATCTGCTCGACCACCACGCCAGCCGGGACCGAGCGTGAGTTTCCACGCCCGAAAGGGATGATGCAGAAGGTGCAGCGGTGGTCGCAGCCGTTCTGAACCTGCACATAGGCCCGGTGCCGGCCGAAGCCGTCGATCAGGTGCCCTGCCGTTTCGCGCACCGACATGATGTCGTCGACCTGCACCTTTTCGGTCACCCCGATCAGGTCAGGCGCAGCGATGCCCCTCCAGGTCTCGGCCTGCATCTTTTCGTGGTTCCCCACCACCCGAGCGACCTCGGGCATGGCGGCGAAAGTCTCCGGCTCGGTCTGCGCAGCACAACCGGTCACGATGATCGCCGCGCCGGGGTTTTCCCGCGACAGCCGCCGGATTTCCTGCTTGGCCTTCCGCACCGCCTCGCCCGTCACCGCACAGGTGTTGACGATCACCGCGCCCGACAGCCCCGCCGCTGCCGCAAGGTCCTTCATTGCTTCCGTCTCGTAGGCGTTCAGACGGCAGCCGAGCGTAGCGAAGACCGGAGGCTTTTGCGGGGCATTCATCTGTGCGCTTCCAGGTAGTCGGGCGAAAGCACCCCGTCGAACACCTTTGCCACCGGGCCACTCAGCCAGACACCATCGTCGCGCCAGTCGACCTCAAGCGTCCCGCCATCGACCTCAAGCGCGACCTTGCGCCCGGTGAGCCCGCGCAGATGCGCCGCAACTCCTGTGGCACAGGCGCCCGAACCACAGGCGAGCGTGATCCCTGTTCCGCGTTCCCAGACCCGCATCCGGAGCCGGCCAGGCGAAATGAGCTGAGCGAACTCGACATTGGTCCTCTGCGGGAACAGGGGGTCATGCTCGACCGCGGGCCCGATGCGGGTAAGGTCCACCGCCTCGGCATCCGCGACAAAATGCACGCAATGCGGGTTGCCCATGCCTACGGCCACGGGATCGCCCGGCAGCGGCAGGCACAGATGATCGACTTCGCCCGCAAGGGGGATCTGCCGCCAGTCAAGCTGTGGCTGGCCCATGTTGACCCAGACCCGGCCGTCCGCCGCCCGCTTGGCTAGCAGTCCACCGCGCGCGGTCACCAGCGAGACGCTGTCCACCCCGAGCCCGCGCATCACATAGTCCGACACGCAGCGGGTCGCGTTGCCGCAGGCCCCGGCTTGACTGCCGTCGCTGTTCCAGAACACCAGCCGGAAATCGGCCTCGTCCGAGTTGGTGATCTCGGCAAGCTGGTCGAAGCCCACACCCCGGTTGCGGTCGCCCAAGGCCTTCGCCAGCCCAGCAGAGACCTGCGCCTCGCGCCCGCGCGAGTCGATTACCACGAAGTCATTGCCCGCGCCGTGCATTTTCATGAAACGCAAGCCGGTCTCGTCAAAGCCGTTCACCATGACGGGGCATATACGCCCACCCGGCCGGATTCGCCAGTGGCGCACGTTTTTGCCCTTGACCCCCGGTGCGGCCTTGCCTAATCAGCCGCCTCGTGGGGCCGGTAGCTCAGTTGGTAGAGCAGCTGACTTTTAATCAGCGGGTCACAGGTTCGAATCCTGTCCGGCTCACTGTTCATCTTAGTGGGCACCTATGCCACGAAGCAAAGGCACTCCGAAAAAAACGGTGTAAAGCGGTTGTTTTGCAGGCAGCTCACGAAGGCCCCCGCGACGAAGGGTCAGTGCGAGTGATCTGCTTGATGCCTCCGTCACTGCATGAGTCATGGCCTGGGACACACCGGGGATGGTGATGAGCAATCTTCACTGGCTAAGGGACAAGCAGGTGTAGCAGCAGCAGCCGCGAAGCGTTGCATGGCAAAGGGATAGGTCATGATGTCCCCGGAACTTAATTTGTCGGGAAACACGTCAAGCACGACCAGCACCGCAACTGCATCGAGATCATGTCGGCTGGCTGAACGACTGCGGCAGCGTCCCAACCCGGTTCCGCAGAAGCGCCAAGGCTTTCTTCTTTGCAGGCGCATTCGCCGCGACTTTCCCAGCAAGGGAAGGACGTGCTGGATGACGGTTGTGAATGACCAATAAGAACGTCATTGCGCGTCGCATGGCGTGATCTGGACAGTCAGGCATTCGCCGTGATGCCCGGAGGTCTCTGGCGAACTCGGCGGCGGTGGTAATGCATGGACTTCGCCAAGTTTTGGCGGGTGGCTTGTGGTGCAGGCCTGGCATCGGTCTTTCGCACAATCGCCAAATCTTCACGACTGTGTCCCCGCGCACTGAACGGCGGGACAATCCGGGCGAATGTGACTGTGCTGCCGACACTGGGAGATCTCTCGGGTAGGGCAACCGAACCCAGGGTAGCACCCACCCTCAACACAGGAAGCATTCCATGAAAGACGAAATCAGATACGCCGCAGGCAGCGTCGCCGCCCTGGTCAACGACCTGAATGCCGGATGGCGCAACCAGGTTGCCAAGGCCATGGGCATGGACCCGAACACCTTCCAGCTGGCCCAGGGAACGCTTGGCCTGCAGACAAGCGACTCGAGCGGTCTATTCCAGATGGCGGACTCAGTTCCGCCGCAGTCGACCACTGCGTTCTTCGACCCCTCGGGCAAGAATCTGCGCTCGACCGCCTACAACCAGCTCCTCCATGCCATGCTTCCAACGTCGACCAGTGGTCTGAGCGCAGCCCTGGGTGCGCAGTATGCGAACTGGATTCTCTATCGCAACGCCGATACCAGCGATCTGTCGCAACTGGACCTGTTTAAGAAATGGGCGAACAAGCGGCTGGACCCCAATCAGATGACTGCGGCACTGACCGTTTTCAACCAGACACTTAGCGACCCGATCAATGTGGCGCTGACTAACTTTGTCGATCCCGCGAACCGGACGACCTTTGTTGATGATGCCGGCCAATCGTTCACTCTTCCGAACTACGCTCCGACAATCGACGTGGCGAAGAACGCCATTCTGACATCTTCGCAGTCGGCTAAGATCGCCTACGATTCCTCCACCGCGGACACTTCCTCGAACGGCACCACGGTGAATGGTTCGGCTTCGGGCTTTTACGACATCTTCAGCGGTGGCGTGGACGGCTCCTTCACGCAGCTTGATCAGATGGCGGCTTCCAGCGACTTCACCATCACCGGCACCATCAATAAATACACCACTGTGCCGGTCGATGCTGGCGCCTGGTACGACAGTTCGATGGTCGCGCGCGCCTTCAATGCCAAGGGCGACTACACGATCTGGGACCCCAAGTCGAACATGGGCGACTGGGATTCCTTCTTCGGCCCGGACGGGTCGCTGGCCCGGCGCGTGTCGCAACTGCTTCTTGTCAGCGATTACAGCCTGACTGTGACCTCAAAGGCCAGCTACTCAGAGTCGCAGTTCCAGCAGATCAAGACCAGTGCCAAATTCGGTATCTGGCCGTTCTTCTCGGCTTCCGCCGATGCGACCCACACGACATCGATGACGCACAACGAGGACGGGTCGCTCAGCGTGACATATACCTTGGCACCTGGCCTCATCGCGATTTGGGGGGCCACGGTTCAGTCTGCCCCAAACTGAGCCTTAACCCTCTCGGCAGGTGGCGGCCCCACGCCACCTGCCAATTTTTCGTCCACTTTTCAGAAGGATGCCGTCATGCCGCGCCAACCCACCCCTGTCGACCGCTTTTTCGAAGGCATTGCCGCGCGCGCTGCGGAAGCCGCTGCCGCCCCAGTATTCGACGCCCCCCAGGAAGCCACATCCATTGCCTGGGCAGCCCTGGCGGTCCATCCGCTGTCGGTTCTAGAAACCGAATATGTCGGCCTTGTCCGCGAGGCAGAACGGAACGGCGGAAATGATCCAGATCGCGCGCGCGAGAACGGCTTTCGCGCGATGACCCAGTTCTTTTCGTTGAATTCTGGCACGCCGACGCTGCTCGGGCCCGACCGCGAGCCGCTGATCGAAGAGCGGCTGAAGGATCTTGCCGCACGCAGCGAATTCGTCGGTTCGATGATCGAGGACCGGCCCGAGGATGCGCTGCAAGAGCTGGCCGAGGTTGTCGCCGATGCCGCAGACATCATCGCCACGCTGACCACGGCAGAGGATTTGCCCTTTGCAAGTGCCGGGGTCCAAACCGCGGCGGCCTATATCGGGATGTTCGCAAGGTCTGCGGACCAGGCCGCGCAACAGTGGGCGCATGACCACGACGCAGTAGATCAGGTCGAAGCCTATCTGGACGAGGTCAATACCCAGCTCGTCGACCCGCTGTGCACGTCATCCAATGCCGTAGCCTCGGCCCGCAGCCTGTACAATATTGCGCCATTCTATCTGTTTCGTCTGATGCACCGGTTTGTCGGTGGCGATCAGGCCGAGGCCATGGATCTGGCGGCCAAAGGTGTGGCCAGTGGGGAAGCCACGAAATCCATGCATCCGCGCGACTGGCAATGGTTGACCGGCTGGCATGAGGCAAAGGTTGTCGAACTCAAGGAAAAGCTGGCTGACCTTGACCAGCGTCTCCGTGACGAACTCGGCGTCCCCGACCAGATGATCCGGTTCTTTCTGAAGGGTGGACGGGCGATGTATACGGCGCTTGGTCAGCCACAACTGGGCGAGAACGACTGGGACACAGGAATTCTGATCGACCCTTCGCTTGCACCTGACCAATGGTACCGTGCCTTTGCCGAAGTGAATGATCTGGTTGTAAGCTTTCTCGATCAGGCGAGGTTCAGCTACTCGACCCTTCTAGCGCGCCACGCCAACGAGCTCGGGGCGGTCCGGCTTGCAGCGAGGGCGGCACCAACGGCACCTGCCGAGCCGCCGCGCTATTTCAGCAGGTTGGCAACGCTTGCCGAACACGACGCCGAACGCCACGACCGGCGTCAGCGCGCAGCCAGGTCCTTGCGGGCGGCGGCTGTGGGCGGGCGGGGCCGCGCGCCCGTCGCCCTTGTCGCCAGACCGCGTGTGCAGCCAGTCGGTGTCAACGGCGAACTGATCGACGTGGGCATCTCGAAACGCAATTCGGTCGAACTCTTGGAACACTGGCTTGAGGTTGAGATCGACGATCGTCGGGGAGTGACCACAGACGGCGTCCCGGTCCCGATGCTGCCCTATTTTGTCGACGACTTCTCGACGATCATTCGCGAAGCGCTGGCAACCGGAACCGCAGACCGAAAGCTTGCAAAGCGGCTGGTCCGCCTGAAGCTTGTCCTGGATAGCAATGACCCGACGCTGCTGAACGCCTTGCGCGCAGCCGATGTGGTTGCGAAAGCCGCGTTGCCCAAAGCCGTTGCCGCTCTTGGGGCCGGGTTGAACTCCAGCCCGGCGCGCATGGCATCCTGGGCACTGGCCCGTCTGGTGTTCTCCTTGCCGGATCTGGACCTGATGCCCAGCTTCCGCGATGCGCTCGACACGACGATTTCAGCCCGTGCGGCAGGGTTGCTGGACCCCGCCACGGTTGCCCCAGTCTGGCAACAGGTGGCCGCTGGGATCGGTCAGGCCGACCAAAACGCCTGTCAGGCAATCCTGGTGCTGCAGAACTTGGCCGGCACCGTGTCCCGCTGGATCGTCCAAGATGGCGTGATGGTGGCACAGGCCATTGGTGGCCCCGGACAGGCCCGGACCCCACTTTGGAACCCCGTTGGTCAGGCCGTTGCCTCCATCATGGCCCTGAACGGCCATGGCGGCACCTACTATCTGACGGGCGGGCTTGCCGGGCAGTTGCAGACCAGCCATTCCGGTCTGCGTGCCAATGATTTTCTGGTGCTGTGCCCGGATGGCCCGATCGAGATCCTGTACCGCGCGGGCCAGGGCGATCCTGCCTTCAACGCCGGGATGCTGAACCAGCGCCTAGCGGGGGTGCTGGTTGCGATAGGTCTTGCCGCAAGCGTTGTCGAAACCGAAACTGGTACCGCCGTCGCAATCCGCCGCGGTCAGGCCTTTGGCGGCGCGGCGATCCCGGACGCGACACCCACCTTGGTCATTATTCGTGCCGAGCCCGATGGGCCGAATGTCGCACGAACGCTGGACCATCTGGAAGGCTGGCCGGTTGCCTCGACCCGGGATCTGGTTCGCCTGTTCCAGGCCCGTGCGGCGCATAGCCCCGACTTCGACCTGCGCCAGGCGAGGAAAAACACGGCGTCCTTCCTTCTGGACGAAGTGCTGGGTCGGCAGCTGGGCTAAGCTCAGCGGCTAGAGCCCCGGACTGCCCATGTCCGGGCTGGTCCGGGGCGCTGCGCAGTCCCGACTTGTGCCAGGATTGATACCGTCTTCCTGCGCGACAACGTTCTGCCTTGACGGGCAAAGCCGCTTGGCCGCACACCTGTGCGTAGAAATCCATTCCAGTGGGAGATGCCAATGCCCGGCACCCAGGAAGCCGATCCTGATGGCGCGCGCCATGCCGTCCGGTTCGCCTTGCTGTCTGACCTTTCCCCGCAAGCGCATGCCGATTTTCGCAAGGAATTGTCGTGGCTTGCGGTCAGGCCGGGCCAAGTAGTCATCGAACAGGGAGAGCGGTCTGACCAGGTCTACTTCGTTTCGTCAGGGCGTCTTCTGGGTCAGCTGGTCTCGGAAAATGGCCGCGAGATAGCCTTTACCGAAATCCGGGCAGGAAGCCACTTTGGCGAGCTTGCGGCCCTGGATGGACAGCCTAGGTCAATCACTGTGTCTGCCATCGACGAAGCGCACCTTGGCCGGGTCGGTGGCGCGGCCTTCCAGCGGTGGCTTCGGGCCGAACCAGCCTTGGCGCTGGCGCTGGCCCGTGACCTTGCCGCCCGCAACCGCCGCCTTACCGAACGCATCTTCGGTCTGGTCGCCCATGATGTCGAAAAACGGGTAAGGGCCTTCCTGACGCGGATGGCTCAGGGGGTTGGCGAGCTCAAGCCAGGCGGCGTCTTGCGATCAGCCCCGTCTCACGATGAAATCGCGACCTTTGTGGGCGCCAACCGCGAGGCTGTCAGCCGCGTGATCGCACGGCTGGCCGCCGAAGGGGTTATTGAAAGCGGTCGGCGCAGGATCGTGATCCAGAGTGTCGACGCCCTGCTTGATGGGATATGATATGTCTGCTGCCAACGTCTGAAGAGATGGCAGAAGCCAGCGCTCGCCCTTGGCCAGATCTTCTGCAAGGCGGGCAAGGATCAACGGGTCGACAGATTGGCCAGACGCCCGTGCCAGACAGAACCGGAAGCTTGGCCCCATGAAGCGCATTCCGCGCTCGATCAGTGCGCCATGCCCTTCGTCGAATCGTACCTGCCCAGCCTGGATGTTGCCGCCAGACGTCAAGAGAATGCCCTCCAGAATCGCCGCGAAATGCCCCCAGAATCCAAGCTGGTGAGTCGCTACAATGTCCGCCAACTGCTGCACGTGACGGGCAAGGGCTGACCAGTCGCTGCGGATCGCGGCCGGTAACCCGGCGCCGAAGGCCAAGGTATGGCACAGCGTGTGCGGATGTCCCGTCGCAGTGGCAGAGGCCAGAGCATCGGCAATCGCGCGGTCTGTGGCCGCGGTCGTGCCGACAATGGCCTCAATCGCCGCAAGACAGCAGAGGACGGTCGTCAGGTTGTCCGTCGCCCCGAAGGCCCGCAGCGGCTCGGCATGCTCGGCGGGACGGTAGGCGTCAATGAAGGCCCGAAGGTGAAAGCGCGCCTCGGGGAATTCGCCGCGGAACATATGCGTCGACCCAACCAAGCGGTGGATGACAAGCGCATGCAGGTCCGACTGTCCGGAAAGCACCGCCGTAGACAGCCCCACGACCAATTCATGGGCCCCGTCAATGTCGCCCTGCACGGTGCGGTCGATCCATTGCATGAACAGGGCTGCCAGGAGCCGGTCGGCCCCGCCGACGCCGGCAATGACGGCGGGCAGTCGGACAGAAAGTTCATGTCCGGCCGGAAGATAGCCAAAGGCGCCGATCAAGGTCGGGTACAGGGCCAGAAGAGTATCGGCCTCGAACTGGCGGCTCCAGTCCAGATCGTCGGCCCCAAGGTTCGGCACCAGATCCAGGGCGCGACGGAAGAGGCCCGCCGCTTCGGCATCTGCCGATTGTGCTGCGGCAGCCCGCCCGGCCTGTTTCCAGAACTCTGCCGCTTCGCGCAACCGCCCGGCGCGCTCCAGCTGATCGGCACGCAGCCGGGGCACCACCGGAATGCCTCGCGCCTGCCGCGCCGCCAGGGCATCGGCGTTGGCTGAATGCAGGGGCGGACGATCCCGCTTCAGTATCATGTCATAAGCGCAATCGGCGATCAGCTGGTGGCGGATGTTCAGCCGGTTCTCTTCTTCGCCCTGACCTATGGCGAGTTCCGCAAGACCTGTGGCCACCAATTCGTCCAGTGCGGCTTCAAGCCGACCAGGCCCGGCCCAAAGGTCGCGCAGGACGGAAATCGGGATGCTCCGATCCAGCGTCGCTATGGTTCGCATCAACGGACGGGCGACGGTCAACCTGCCGATTCGGGCCTGCAGCAGTTGCACCAGGCTGGAAGGGATAAGGGCCGCGGCATTGCCTTGCAGGCTCTGACTGTCGGTCGCAAGACGGGTGCGAAAATCAAGTGCCAGTTCTTCTGCGAAGATGGGCACACCTTCCGCACGGTCAACCAGCGCATCGATCAACGATGGATCCACGCGTAGGCTTGTCTCATCAAGCAGCGCTTCCACAATTGGACGCGTTTCCTCTGCTTGCAGTCGGCCCAGGGCGATCTGGACGCTTTCTGCCGACGCCGTACTGGGCGTGCGGCTGGTACAGACCAACATAAGCCTGGCTGGACGGGAGATTGCCAAAGCCGTCACGGTCTCGATGGTCGATGGGTCGGCCCATTGCATGTCCTCCAGCCACAGCGCCGAGGCGGTCCCGTCTCCCGCGAAATGCGCAGCCAAAGCTGCAATCGTGGCTTCCCTGTGCTGACGGCGATCCTGCCAACCCCCTCCCGCAGAGGTCTCCAAAAGTGCAAGAACCTCTGCCGCGCCCTTCACACCGGCGGTGCGTTCGCGCCGCAGGGCGACCAGGAAGGGAAAATACGGAATGTCACCAGCCCGGGGATGGCATGCCAGGCGCTGAACCGGATGTCCCTGGCTCTCCAGGCTGGAAAGGCAGTCGGAAACCAATCGTGTTTTGCCGATCCCCGGTTCACCCAGCACCGTGACATGAGAGAATCCGCCATCCTGGGCGATCTGCCACTGCTGGGCGATCAGCGCGCGCTCTGCGGTGCGACCCGACAGCGGCACCCGCGCCGGGCGAGCGCGCACCACAGTTCCGGGATCGACGGCCTTGGGGCACCTGACCTGATACAGCGCAACCGGAGCGTCCAGCCCCTTCAGCTGTTTCAGACCCAGTGGCACGCAATCAAGATGGTCCTGTACCAGCCTGGCCGTTGCATCTGCGAGAACCACAGTTCCCGTGTCGGCGATGGATTGTAACCTAGCGGCGAGGTTGACCGTTGATCCAAAGGCCCGTCCAGACCGGTCCGGACCAAGTCCCGGACGTGCATCGACAACCACCAACCCGCTTGCGACCCCTGCCCGGGCGGCAAGCCGCAGGCCAGGGTCGGAAGGTAGCGGTAGACTGGCGACCGCCTCGACCATGCGGCAGGCCGCCAGCACGGCGCGCTCTGCCGCGTCTTCATGGGCTTCGGGATAGCCGAAATAGGCAAGCGCTCCGTCGCCGTGAAACTGCGCCACTTGCCCGCCAAAGGCTTCGGCAGCACGGTCTACGGTCGCATAAACGCGGTCCAGAAGGTCGGCAAAGGCTTCGTCGCCAAGCGCTGCGGCAAGCTGGGTCGATCCTACAAGGTCGCAAAAGACGATGGTCAGATGCCGCAGTTCTGCGCCGGGGTTGGTCGTGTTGCCGGGTTTTCGTGCGCCAGGCAGGTTCGCAAGTATCTTCCGTCTGTGACCCAGCGACTGAACGCCAAGCTCGCGCAAGTCGCCATCCGTCAGGTGTGGCAACACCTCAAGGTCAATGTCCGCGTTGTCGAAGGCGCCCGAGTACTGGCTCAGCCCAAGCGCCTCAAGCCAGACTGTCACACCGCTGCGAGGGTCTGCTGCCCGCGCAGCTGGATCAAGCCGGTTCATCGGCCCGGATCGGGTCCGAAAGGCCGGGCAGGTCGGGTGTTGGCTCGTCCAGTCCCGGCAGCGGAAGGCTTTGCGGATAGCAGAAGCGGTTGCCCGGATCGTACTTGCCTTTCACCGCCCGTAGCGTGGCATAGGCTTCGCCCCAGTAATGCTGCCCGAAATCCGGATCGTCTGGGCTGGGATAGTTCTGATAGACCCGCCCGCTCCAGATCTTGGCAACCAGCTTCTCCCAGTCTGCCAGATAGGCCAGCATCGGCGCCTGGTCCGAGGGCTGCAGCCAGAACACATCAAAGAACAAGTCACAGTCGACAGTCCGGTGCAGAAAGGCATTCGGCTGCAGCGGATGTTCGATTGCCCCGCCATAGATCTCCATCGCGGCGATCGTGTAAGGGCTTGGACTTGCCAGGAAATGCCGCAAGAGCGGCAGCCATTCCGCCGCCGATACCGGCCGATCAAGGTACCGGCTCAGCTTGGCTTCGGGCGGCGGCATGGGCGTGGCATCGGGCGGGAACTGCGGCACTTCGTAAGGCTCGCTCAGCAGGATGCGGTTCAGGTCGGTGTAGGGCATCGGGTCGTACATCGCCTGTAAAGTGGCGCCCGGTCGGGCAAGGACCGGTTCCAGCAGCGCGGCCAGCTCATCCTTGCTGCCCCGGTACATTCCCCGCATCAGCAAAAGCGGCTGGCGTGGCTGTCCTTCAGGTCCCTCGAAGACCCAGATCATCTGATAACCGAGACCCTCGGGTGCGGTGCGCATGAAGTTCGCCTGCAACCATTCCAACGCCCCTGCCGTCGCCTGCACGCCCGCCTCTCCCGCCATCGACCAGGTGATCGAAAAACCCGAGAACCGGTTGCCGCGATAGAGCTTGTAGCACACGTCGATCAGCACGCCGAAGTTGCTGCCCGTGCCCCCCCGCACAGCCCAGAACAGGTCGCGGTTCCGCTCGGCATCGGCAGTTACGATCCGCCCGTCGGCCAGCATCACCCGAACAGCCAGGACCTGATCGCAGTTCATCCCAAAGATGCGCGCCGTAAACCCGTAGCCGCCGCCCTGCATGTAGCCGCCGATGCAGACATCCGGGCAGGCGCCCCCGGGCGTATGCAATCCGAATGACGCCAGCTTGGCGTTCAGTTTGCGAAAGTTCGTGCCCGGCCCGGCCCAGACCCGCAGCTTGTCCGGCTCTACAAACACATCGTCCATCCGGCTGACATCGATCAGGAAACCGGACTGCGACGAAAACCCACCCGTGCTGTGTCCGCCCGACCGGACAACCACGGACATCCTGGCCTGCGCCGCCACAGCCAGGCATTCGGCCACGTCGGATTCGACCTCGCAATAGACGATTACCGCTGGGAAATGCGAAAATCTGGGATTCGACAGCATCCGGTCCTGGTCGTAGTCTGGATCCCCGGGCATGACGACCGTGCCGACGATCTTTCGATGCAGCTCAGCGGCCAGTTCAGGGGGCAGCTGCCCACCGTCAGGCGCAGCCGCAGCCGCGTCTTGCCACAAGGGAAGCACCCGCGCGATCCGGCGGGCAGAACTGTCAGACCAGAGCAAAGTTCCTCCATTTCAGGCGGGGGGTGGCTAGAACAGCGCACGTCGCCGTGATGTATATCTTAGGTTGCTAGATGGCCGGAGCACTCTGCCATAACGCTTAACATATGCAAGATCGTTAGGTTAATCGTCGGATGTGTCATGATGGTGGCGAAGCTGGCCAAGTGTCCGGTTAATCCGGTTTGCGAGCGAAAAGCCACATTATGCGACCTCAGCAGGTTCTTGCTCATCTAATGATTGATCCGGCCTTTTCAATCAGGCAGATAGAGGTTGGGGTATGTGGTTTGAGGAAGGGTGTTTTGACATGGAATCCAGGGATCGGATGTCGTTGGTCAGCTGCGCCACGCCGGGTTCCCGGCTTGCCACGTTGCTGCTGACCTCGGCCCTCGCCTCGTTGCCCATGCAGGCTGTCGGCCAGACGATCACCTGGGATGGCGACACGGCAACCCCCGGCTTGCAAAGCGGCGACTGGAACGAAGTCGACGGCCCGCCGTTCAGGTGGGTTCAGGGTTCGTCGAACCGGAACTTCGACCCCGGTGACGATGTGGAGTTTGACGAGGAGCTTTTGACGTCGGCGGTCACGGTTACGCTCACTCAGAACGTTGCCCCGGGCTCGATCACCTTTGAAAGCGACCTTCTCGCCTCTACCGCCTATACAATCTCTGGCGGGACAGGCTTTTCGATCGAATCAAGCGAAGGCGATTTCGGCGGTAACGGCAGCGACGTCCTGCTGATCCGGATGAACAACGCCGCAACCATAAACGCTGGGCTTATCGGTGATTTCCACATCGAGGGCACCCAGACCCTGACGCTTGGCGGTATCAGCAACAGCCTAGATGAAATCACGGTCGACGACGATCTGCAGCTGATCGTGACCAACACGGCTGTCTTGAGCGGCATCATCGACCTGAACGACGGCTCTCTGGTCATCAACGGCGAAGTCGAGGATGTCGAGGCTAGCAGCGGCACGACGACCGATCTGAACGTCGGTGGCCGCATCACCGGGACACTGACCAACTTCGGTACCGCCACCATCGCGGGCAATGTCGAAGGCATCGAACACCGTGGCGGCTCGATGACGTTCGATGGGTCGATGACGGTCGGTGCCGATGGATTGCAGATCTTTGGCGGTGGGACGACCGCAACCATTGTCGGTGGAGTAACGGTTTTTGCCGACACTTCTGTCTTCGGCGGCCTTCTGACGATCAACTCCACGGCGACCCTTAACGGTGATGTCGATGTTTCCTCCAGCGGTGACCTGAATATCCAGGGCGACGTGATCGGCACGGTTACCTCTGGGGGCGACGTTACGCTGGCCGGGACAGTAACGGGCGACTTCATCAACCAAACCAGTGTCGCGCGCGACGGCGTGCTGACAATGACCGGCGAAATCACTGGCACTCTCACGAACGATGGCCGCGCCACGGTTGCCGGGACTCTGGGGGCGTTGGACAACAACAGCGGCGGGGAAGTTACAATCAACGGCGCCACAACCATTTCGGGGACGGTAGATAACGACGGTGACATAACCATCAACGGAGCGACCACCGTCACGGGGGCGGCTACCAATGAGGGTAACCTTACGGTCAACAGCGCGACAACGTTCTCTGGAACGTTGGGCAACCTGGGCGAGATCGACTTCAACGCGGCCACGTCCGTCACCGGAGTGCTGGACAACAGCACCAGCGATGGGGACATCACAGTCGGCACAGGCGTGACCCTGACCGCAACCAGCGGAATTCTGAACCGTGGCGGTGCGTCGCTGGAAGTTTTGGCCAACGGCTCGATCATCGGCCAGATTTCCAACGACGGCTCATCCGTGGTCACGCTGAGAAACGGCAGCTCTACAACGGGCGGCTTCACCAACACCGGAACGCTTGTCGTGGATGGCGCTGTCTCTGTCGCATCTCTTGACAGTTCGGGTACCATTGACATGTCGGATGGAGCGACCGGCGATGTTCTGACCCTGACCGGTGCCACCACGCTGAATGGCCGGGTCGAGATGGATATCAACCTGAATGGCCCGACAGGAAGCAGCGACCTTATCACGACCACCTCTGCCATAACCGGAAACGTGGTGCTGGATTTCAACCGGGTCGGAGCAACGTTTAGCCCGCTGGAAAACCCCATCGTCGTCCTGTCCTATGGCGGGACTGGCCTGAATGCGACGGCTGAAGGCCTGATCAGCGTCGGTGCCGTGATCTATGACCTCGACACCTCGGTCGCCGGTCAGGTCCGGGTGATTTCCTTTGCCAACCCTGGCGTTGGAGCGGTTGCCGGTTCGGTCACACTGACGCAATCTCTGATCGGCTCGGTCATCAACCGTCCCTCCAGCCCCTTCGTGACCGGCCTTGCCGGCGAAAGCGACCGGCCCTGCCGCCCGGGCATCTGGGCGCGTGCCCTAGGCGGGCGGGCGACGGCAGATGGCCAGACGACGGCAGTAGACACATTGGGCAACAGCCGGGACTACAGCAGCCTTGTCGAGGCGTCCTATTCCGGTATCCAGTTGGGTGGCGACCTCTCCTGCTTCGACAATCCGGTGCTTGGCTGGGACATGAGCTTTGGCGGCATCCTTGGCGTAAACTCCGGTTCGACCCAGCAGCCGGTCTTTGCCGTTGCCAGTGGCGGCACGACTTTGCCTGATGTCGTTGTCTCGAACAACACCACCGATTTCCAGCAGGGCTATGCCGGGGTCTACGTGTCCGCGGTGAAGGATCGCCTGCTTCTCGACCTGCAATACCGGGTGGAGCAGACCTCGTTCGACCTTCGCAACGATGGTGTCGGTGCCGGACGGATCGGGATCATCGACCAGGAGTTCAAGAGCAAGGGCCAAACGCTCAGCGGTTCGGTCAGCTATGTCTTCCCCATCAGCGAAGCAAACCGGATCAATTTCGTTCCGACCGCCGGCTTTGCCTTCACCAAGTACAAGACCGACTCGCTGGCGTTCGCCGACAACGGCCGCGTCGATATCGACGATGGCGAGATTAAGGTCGGCTTCGTCGGTGGCGCGCTGTCGATGACTCGGATCCTGCCCAGTGGTAACGCTGCGCTGACCTATTTCGCCACCGGTACCTACTACAAGGATTTCGCCGATCCCCTTCGGTCGGTCTACACCGGCGGAACCGCGGCAGCCTCGACTGCAGAGATTTTCTCGTCGAACCTGGGCGAATACGGCGAAGCCTCGCTTGGCTTCAACTACACCCAGATTCTGGATCCCGGAAATCCGATCCTGAATGCCAAGCAGCTGAACGCATCTGTTCGGCTTGACGGGCGTTTTGGCGAGTCGTTGGACAGCTGGGGCATCACCGCCCAGATGCGGCTGCAGTTCTGACAACCATACCCGGGGACAGCCTTGACCTGTCCCCGGCAAGCGCCCAAGATTGCGCCAAGCGCGCCCTTGCGCTCGATCCAACGAAAACAAGGTGTTAGACCGCATGTCTTGGTTCAGCAAAGTGGCGTGGAAAGAGGGCCTGTTCCTTCAGCCACAGCATTTGCAGCAATCCGACCGCTATCTGGAAAACCTGATCAAGGCGCGGACGTCCGTGATCACCCCCTATCCATGGGGCCTAATCGAGATGAAGATCGACCGCGATCTGGCGCAGCAGGGCCGCTTGGGCCTGCGCACGGCTGTGGGAATCATGCCGGACGGCACACCTTTCGACGCTCCGAACTCCGATATCCTGCCGACGCCCGTGGCTGTGCCAGACGACGCAGCGGGCATGACCGTCTGGCTGACGTTGCCCGATGCCGCAATGAATGGGCAGGATGTCGGTGGGGCAGGGGGCACCTCGGCGGGAACGCGCTTCTGGATCAACACCGAAGCTGTGGCCGACAATGCTTCCGCCACACGGGTCGAACAGATCATCGAAGTCGCTGTTCCCCGGCTGGAACTGTCGCTGCGAAAGACGCCCCGTGCCGGCTATCAGAACCTGCCTTTGGCCCGCATCAGCGAGGTGCGGGACGGAGTGGTCTCCTTCGACGATACGGTACCGCCCACCGGTCTGGTGCTAGCCGTCCATCCCGCTTACGAAGGGTATCTGACCCGCGTGATTGGCTGGATCGAGGCCAAGCTAGAGACGCTGGCCCGCTTTGCAGCCGACCCCACCTCGGGTGGCGGCATGCAGGCCTCGGACTATCTGATGCTCATGACACTTAACCGCAACCTGCCGGTCCTGCGCCACCTGAACGCCTCGGGCCGTGTGCATCCAGAAAGGCTGTACCAGCACCTGATCGCCCTGGCCGGGGAACTGGCGACCTTCGATCAGGGCGACCGCCTGGTGCCGGACTATGCGCCGTACGACCACGACAATGCGCGTGAGGTGTTCACCCCCGTCGTCCAGGACATCCAGCGCCTTTTGGCCCGCGACGTGGGTCGTGCCGTGCGCCTGCCACTGAACGAGGTGCGCCCCGGGTCCTTTGCCGCGCTGGTCAACGACCGCAACCTGTTCGCGCAGGCGACTTTCGTGGTCGAGGTGTCGTCCGGTCTGCCATTGACCCAGGTGCAAAGCCAGTTCCCGATGCTGTGCAAGGTGGGTCCCTCGACCCGGATGAAGGAAATCATCAACAACAACCTGCCCGGCGTGCCCCTTGTCCACTTGCCGAACCCGCCCCGGCAGATCAGGGTGGTGTCGCGCAACGTGTATTTCCTGTTCGACAAGTCCACCGAGTTGTGGCGCGAGTTTTCGGTCGCGCCGGCCATCGGCATGCATTTCGCGGGCAACTGGCCCGACCTGAAACTGGAACTCTGGGCCATACCGGAGCAGTAGGATGAGCGGCGACGACGACGAACGCACGGTCTTTGGGCAGAAGTTGCCCACCCCGGGTCAGCCGCCCGGGCAGCGTCCGGTCACGCCGCCTCCTGCTCCACCTGGCTATGTCCCACCGCCGCCGGGGTTCACGCCGCCACCCGGATATGCTCCGCCTCCCCCGGGATTCGCCCCGCATCCGCCCGGATACCCGCCGCCGCCCGCAGGCTATGGCCAGCCGCAGCAGCCTGTGCCGGGCAGGGCCGCCCCCGTACAGCAGCCCTCGCCCTATCACGAGGATACCTGGCTGGGCGGGGCATTGAACCCCTTCGGCCAGCAGCCACCCCCGGCAGCGCCGCCGATGCCGCAGGCGCCGCAATATGGCCAGCAGCCGATCTATCAGCCGCACTATGCGCCACAGGGCGCGAACATGTTCCCTGAGGTCCCGCGCGACCCGCAGCCGCAGGCCCGCCCCGTCGTTCCGCGCATTTCCCTGCAGGACGCGCTGCGCGGTACGGGCCTGGGCGCAGGTGGGTCGTCCAATGTCCTTGTGGCCGCCGCCGCTAACCTCTTGATCCTTCTCGGTCGCTTGCGCACTGGCCTCGTGGACATGCAGGCCGCCCCGTTGATGGAACATGTGACGCGGGAAATCGACCTGTACGAACGCAACGTGCTGCAGGCGGGTGTGCATCCTGGCGATGCCTCGGATGCGAAGTATGCTCTGGCCGCGACAGCGGACGACATCGTGCAAAACCTGCCGGGGGCAGACCGCAGCACCTGGCTGCAGTACAGCATGGTCGCCCGCTTCTTCGGCGAACGCGAATCCGGCGTCGGCTTCTTCCGCAAGATGGATCAGGCGATGCAGGCGCCGGGGCAGCGGTTCAACCTGCTGGAGCTGATGCTGGCCTGTCTGTCGCTCGGGTTTGAAGGACAGTACCGCACCGCCCGGAACGGCCCGACGGAACTCGCCCGGATTCGCACGGCGATCTACGAAACCCTGCGGCGGGTCAAGCCCCGGCCGGATGACGACATTTCGGTCGCCTGGACACCAATGCCACTAGGCCAAAAGCGGCGCTACGGCGGAGTGCCGATCTGGGCGATTGCCGGGGTCGGCGCGGGGCTGGTGGTAGCGCTGTTTGCCACGCTCTCGACCCTGATCCACAAGCAGGGGGCCGAGGTCCAGGCCCGTATCCTTGCGCTGCACGAAGGCCTGCCCGCCATCACCATCGAACGCACCGCTCCGGTGGTCGAGGCCTATGTGGCACCCTCCAGCACGCAGCTTGACCGCATCCGCGACCGCTTGGCCACGCAGATCGAAAGCGGACAGGTCGTCGTCGACCAGACGAACGAGTATATCTTTGTCCGCGTGGGCGAGGCGTTGCAGTTTGGCTCCGGCAGTGCCGATCTTGAGAACGACTTTGCCCCGCTGGCCACCGAGATCGGTCGCGCCCTTGAACCCGAGCCAGGTCCGATCCGCGTGGTGGGCTTTACCGATAGCGTGCCCCTGTCGGGTCGTGGCCGCTACAAGACCAACGAAGACCTTTCCTTGGCCCGGGCCGAGACGGTTTCGGGCATTCTGGCCGGCTTCCTGACCGATGCGACACGGTTGCAGACTGAAGGGCTGGGTCCGCAAAACCCGGTGGCTGGCAACGACACGCCCGAGGGCAGGGCGCTGAACCGCCGGGTCGAGGTGATGATCCGCCGCGAAGGGGTAGCCGTGACCGATCCTGACGCGGCACCCGAGGCGGAGGTCCAGGAATGAGGATTTTCGGCCTCTTTGATTTCTCGCCACGCAAGCTGTGGCGCTATCGCATCTTCCGCTGGACCGTTCTGATCGCCGCCATTGGTGCGCTACTTGCGGCGATCTGGTTCGGCTTCCCGATGACCGGCATTGCGCTGATGGCCGAGATCTGGCTCCGCGCGACCGTGATCGGCGTGATCCTTGCGCTGATCCTGATCCCGATATTCGTCCGCTGGCTGCGCCGCCGCAGTGCCGCGCGCAAACTGGAGGAAAGCCTGATCCCCGAACCCGTGGGCGATGGCAAGGTCATTGCCGAACGGATGCAAGAGGCGCTGGGCAAGCTGAAGAAGTCGGGCGGCAAGACCTACCTCTACGATCTGCCCTGGTACATCATCATCGGCCCGCCCGGAGCGGGCAAGACCACGGCGCTGCGCAACTCTGGCATCGAATTCCCGGGGTCCGAGGCACTGGCCAACGGCACCGACGGCTTTGGCGGCACGCGCAATTGCGACTGGTGGTTTGCCGAAGACGCTGTGCTGATCGATACAGCCGGGCGCTATACGACGCAGGACAGCGACAGCACGGCCGACAAGGCCAGCTGGACGGCGTTCCTGGAAACGCTGAAGCGCGGCCGCCCGAACCAGCCGATCAACGGCGTAATCCTGTCCTTCTCCGTCGCCGACATGATGGTCCATGACGCCGCCGCACTGGAACGGCACGCGCAGACCGTGCGGGCACGGCTGTCCGAAATCCACGAGGTCCTGAAGATCGACTTTCCGGTCTACGTCCTTTTCACCAAGGCCGACTTGATCGCCGGTTTCCGCGAATACTTCAGTTCCTTCAACGTCAGCCGCCGCAAGGCCGTCTGGGGCGTGACCTTCCAGACCCGCGACCGCGCCGCGCCGACCCATACTCAGGTCGAGGCCGAGTTTGACCGCCTGGTCAGCCGGTTGTCGGACGAGGTGGTGGACCGGATGAGCGAGGAGCCAGACAGCGTCAGCCGCATTTCCATCTTCGGCCTGCCCAGCCAGATGGCCCTGCTTCGTGCCGATATCGGGGAATTCCTGCGCAAGGTCTTTGAACCCACGCGCTACAAGACGAACGCAATCCTGCGCGGGTTCTATTTCACCTCGGGCACCCAGGAAGGCACGCCGATCGACCAGGTCCTCGGCGCGATGGCGCGCAATCAGGAGGATGGGATGGCCTTCCAGCCCGCCTTCCTGTCCGGCAAGGGGAAAAGCTATTTCCTGCATGACCTTTTGAAAAAGGTGATCTTCGAGGAAAGCGACTGGGTCTCGCACGATGCCAAGGCAGTGCGGCGGACGGCGATCCTGCGTACGCTGGCGACGACGATGATAGTGCTCGTGACCCTTGGTGCTATGGGCGCCCTGGGGTGGAGCTTCTGGCGCAATGCCGACCGTGCGCGCACCGCCGATGCCGATGCCTTGGCCTATTTCGGTCAGGCGCAGGACGAAATCCGCCGCGAAGTCGTGGATGACACCGAGTTTGCAACCGTCCTTCCCCTGCTCGACCGCATACGTGCAATGACAACGGGCTATGGCGACCCGGTCCGCCCTGACCTGACCGAGGGGCTGGGGCTTGGCCAGTACACGCGCCTGAACAACGCTTCGCGTCAGGCCTATTCCGATGCGCTGGAACGGATGATGCGGCCCCGGCTGATCCTGCATCTGGAAAACGCCATTCCACAACTCATCGCCGATGACGACACGGCGGGCGTCTACCGTGCCCTGAAGGTCTACATTCTGCTGGGCGGACAGCAGGAAGGTCCGCCGGACGATGCCGCCGTCGTCAGCTACTTCTCGGATATCTGGGCTGACGAATACGCATCGGCCGGACAGATGGACGAACGTGACGCCCTGGAATCGCATCTGTCGGCGATGCTAGAGCTTGACGACGCCCGCACGACGACCCTGACCATCGATCCTGAAATCGTACGCAGCGCCCGGGAAGAAATCGTCAACCTGCCCCTGGCCGAACAGGCCTATGCTTCGATCAAGGACCGCGCGGTCCTGTCGGGCGTTCCCGACTTCAATCTGGTCGCGCGCGTCTCGGGCCAGGTCGAAGAGGTGCTGACCACAAACGACGGCTCGGCGCTGGCTGACCTTGGCGTTCCGGCGCTGTACACGTTCCGCGGCTACTGGGAATACTTCCTGGAAGAGTTGACCAACGCCCGTCAACGGCTGGAAGCCGACCAGTGGGTGCTGGGCGATGCAGCTGATCGGGTGGGCTATGACACGCAGCTTGCCAACCTGGAAACCGAACTGCACCGCCTGTATCAGCGCGACTTCGAAGCCGCCTGGTTCGGCATGCTGGACCGTGTGGCCGTCGCAGCCGTCACGAACGACGCCCCCAGCTTTGATCGGCTGGCGATTCTCTCATCGCCTGTCGCCTCGCCACTTCTGGGGCTTGTGCAGGCGGTGGACGAGGAAACCCGCCTGACGCGGCTTTTCGAAGCCATGGGAGATTTGACGCCCGAACAGGTCGCGACAGGAGGCCTGGGCGACAAGCTGGCAGCCGTCGGGTTCCGTCAGGTCGAAGGCCAGTCCTCGGCCATGCAGCGTGTGCTGCTGAACTGGGTGCGTGACAAGTCCAAGGTGCAAGACCGCTCCGGCGCGGTGGCCGAGGATTCGCAGGAACGCCAGGTCCAGCGCATCGCCGATGCCTTCCAGAACTGGCACCTACTGTTGCGGGGCGAACCCGGCGCCCGCCCCATCGACGCCGTGTTGAAGTCCATCGCCGATCTGCGCGACAACCGGCGGCTTGCAGCGACCTCGCCCACCCCGGCAGATGACACCATGCTGCAGCAGCTTCTCTCCCAGCTGACGCAGAACAACACCGCCTTGCCGAAGGCGCTGGCCAGCCTGATGTCCGAGACCGAGACACAGTTCCGCGCCGTTGCCGAAAACGCCACGATGGCCGAACTGAACCGGGCGCTGAACGAAGACATCAGCCAGTACTGCGAACAGTTCATTGCGCCCCTCTATCCGTTTGGTGGCGGGCGGCATGTCGCGACCAACGTCTTCGGCGAATTCTTCGGTCCCGGGGGCCGGATGGACCAGTTTTATTCGACTCACCTTCAGCCCTACGTCACGCGGACGCCTGACGGATTGCAGCCGGTCACCGGCAATTCCATCGGCGATCGGCTGTCGTCCGAGGCCCTGGCGCAGTTCGACCGGGCCGAGGCGATCCGCGCGGCGTTCTTCGCGTCGGGCAGCCCGGACCCGAACGTCTCCATGTTCGTCACCCATGTCAGCTCCAGCCCGGCAGTCGAACTGGTGCATCTCACCGTCAATGGCGCGATGGTTCAGACCCGCCCCGGCGATCCCCCGGTATCGCTGGTCTGGCCGGGCGAGGGGATCGGCGCCTCGATCGAGATGTTCCCCGCGCTGCGCGGTCGCGACTCGAAGCTTTCCATCAATTCGGGCCGCTGGGACATTGTCGAGTTCCTGCGCGCCGGTCGGGCGCAGCGGTCAGGTAACTCGGTCACAGTTTCTTATGAGGTCGGAGGCAGGTCGATCAGCTATCGCTTCGATTTCGACAGCACGACAGTGCCGTTCCTGATGCCGGAACTATCCAGTTTCACCTGCCCGACAAGTCTGGACTGACCATGACCGCCAGCCTGGGCATCTTCGGCAAGCATCCCGGCTTTGGCGACTTTCTGGCGCACGGACTTAGCGAGCCCTCGCGCAATGGCCTCGATTCCTGGCTTGGCGCCTGCCTGCCGCCGTTGCGCGACCGACTGGGCGATGGCTGGGAGGCGTTCTGGGACATGGCACCCGTCCTGCGCTTCTGGATCGGGCGCGCGCTTGCCGGGCGCACGATGGCTGGGGTCTTGCGGACATCGCAAGACAGGGTCGGTCGCCGGTTTCCGCTGCTTCTTTTGGCCGAAGGTGCGTCTCTACCCGCGCCGATACAGGACCCGGACCAGACCTTCTATCGGGCGCTTGAGGATCAGTTTTCCCGGATGATCGTCGGCGAGGGCGCTCGCTCGCTCTTGGAGGGCTTCGATCCGGCAGATTTGCCCGGGTCGGAAAGCGAGGATTCCCGTTCCGAAGGCCCAACAGTCTGGGCGCAGCGGTCGGACGGCAATCTTTCGGTCCTGTTGACCGAGGCCGCACCTGTCGACCATGCTCGCGCGGCCACGGCACGCAGCTACTGGTGGTCTGAAAGCGGCAGGTCCGGTCAGGCGCTGTGGCTTGCGCAACCGGGCATGCCGGGCGCTGACGCGATGGGCTGGCTCTTGGGGGGCGGCGATGCATAGCGGCGAATACTTCACCTATGTCACTGGCCAGGCGACCGATGTCGGTCGCGTCCGCACAGTCAACGAAGACGCCTTTCTCAGCCGCCCCGAGGCAGGACTCTGGGTCGTGGCCGATGGCATGGGTGGCCACGCGGCGGGCGATTTTGCCAGCGACCGGATCGTGCGAGAGCTCTTTACCGTCGGCATGCCCGCCTCGGGCGCCGACTTCCAGGCGCGCTTCATGGAACGGTTGGGCCGTGCGAATGACGCCATCCTCGAACACGCGCGCAGCCTGGGGCAGGGCACGGTCGGCGCAACGGTCGTGGCGCTTTTGATCGACGGGCAGGACTACGCCTGCATCTGGGCCGGTGACAGCCGGATCTACCTCTTGCGTGACGAGGTCCTGACCCAGCTGACCCGCGACCACACCGAAGTGCAGGCCCTCCTCGATTCCGGTAGCGTCACGCCCGAGCAGGCCGAAACCTGGGCGCGCAAGAACGTCATCACCCGGGCTATCGGCGTGACCCGCACTCCGGACTGTGACGTGGTCGGCGGTCGGCTGCGGTTTGGCGACCGCTTCATCCTGTGCTCTGACGGACTGACCGGCCATGTCGCCGACGCCGAAATCGCCGCAATCGTTGGTGCGCACGAACCGCAAGAGGCGTGTGAGCGCCTCATCGCCCTTACCCTCGAACGTGGGGCCAAGGACAATGTGACCGTCATCGTCTTGCAGTGCCTGCCGCCCCTCCCCTCGGGCGATGACGACATCGAACCCGATCCGGAGATCGTCGAATGACCGGCGACGACGACAGCCCTCCCGGGACCGACGGCCCTGACGAGGAGCGGACGCGCCTTATCCTGTCGCAGACCGCCGCGACCACACCGCCCGCGACGTCCATGCAGGCAACCATCCCTCCGGCTCCGCCGCCAAAGCCCAAGGCAAAGTCGGCGACCGTCGCGATCGGCACGCTGATCAACAACAATTACATCGTCCGCGAAGTGCTGAAATCCGGCGGCATGGGCGAGGTTTACCGGGGCGAGAACGTCTTTACCCACGACCCGGTCGCGATCAAGGTTGTCCTGCAGGAACTGGCCGAAGACGCCAAAGTGGGCCAGATGTTCCTGCGAGAGGCGCGGACCCTCAGCCAGTTATCGGACGAGGCGATCGTCCGCTACTACAACTTCGTCAAGGACCCTGCGATCGACCGCTACTGCCTGGTGATGGAGTTCATCGAAGGCGTGACGCTGGCCGACTACACCCAGCGCAACGGCGGGTTGCCCAGGGAAGCGGCGCAGGCCCTGATGCGGCGACTGGCGCGCGGGTTGGACAAGGCCCATGCGCGCAGCGTGATCCACCGCGACCTGTCGCCCGACAACGTCATGCTGCCCAACGGTGTTGTGGCCGATGCACTGCTGATCGACTTCGGTATCGCCAAATCGAACGTCCTGCAGGAAAGCACAATGGCCGGGCAGTTCGCGGGCAAGTTCAAATATGTCTCGCCCGAACAACTGGGCCACTTCGGCGGCGAGATCGGGCCGCAGACCGACATCTACGGGCTGGCGCTTCTCATGGCGGCCGCGATCCGGGGTCGGCCGCTGGATATGGGGTCCTCCATCGTGGAAGCCGTGGATGCACGGCGCGCGATTCCCGATCTGTCCTCGCTGCCCGAGGCGTTCCGCCCGATCCTGTCCTGGATGCTGGAACCGGACCCGGCAAACCGCGTGGCCTCGATGGCCGAAGTCGTCCGCTACCTTGACCGACCCGGTGACATTCCGGCCAAGTACCGCGCGGGGCTGTCGCAATCGCTGCCCCCGGTCAGTTTGTCCCTGCCCCCTGGCCAGTCAGGCGGGCTGGCCTTGCCCCCAGGCGTCGCCGGACGGTCGACAACCTATCCGCCCGCACAGCCCGAACTGACCGCACGCACCCCCGCAGCCCCGACCGGCGCTGAGGAAGACAGTTCACGCGGTCCGCTTTTGCTTTTGTTTGGCGTGTTCATTCTGGTCCTTGGCGGCGCGCTGGGCTTTGCCTGGACCCAAGGCTTCTTCGACCCCGCCCCCGTCTTGCCCGATCCCGTTGCCTCGACCGAGCCTGCGGAACAGACGACCGGCCCGGCGACCTTCCTCGCTGCCATGGATCTTGGCGCTTGCACTTTGGCCACGGTCGTCACAACCGAAGCGGACGGGCCCCATGTCCATGTCTTTTCGACCCGCGAAGATGCCTTTGCTGGCGTCGCCATCGATTATCAGCGCCAGTTCGGGGTCTCGCCCAGGGTCACGACCCATGCCGTGACCGATGACCAATGTCCCGCGCTGGAGTTCGCCCGCAGCTTCCAGGCGGATGCGGGTGTGCAACTCTTGATGACCGGGACAACGATCGAAAGCGGCGCCCCGATCGAAGGCCGCGTGACCCCGCCCGAGGGGAGTGCGCTGTGGCTGGCCCTGATCAGCCCGCGCGGCGGAGTCTACAAGCTGAACCAAAGCCTTTCGGGCGAAATCGCCGGGGAACAAAGCTTCAGCTTCGGGCTGAATCTGGCCGACGGCAGTCCCGCCGCCCCGCAACTTCTGCTGGCCGTGGCAACGCCGACGCCCTTGGCCAATGCCGCCGCCGCGCGCGATGGCGCCGATGCAAAGGCCCTGTTTCCGCTCGTTGCCGAGGAGATGGCCAAGGTCGGCGGTTCGGTCAGCGTAGGCCAAGTCATGCTTGTCCCGAAACCCGCCGCACCCGCGCCGCCTGGGCCTTAGGTCACCGCACCTCGACCGTCGCCAGCGCCAGAAGCGCAGTTTCGGAAAGATCGCGCGGCAGCCCCACGAACACATCTTCCGCCAGTTGCCCTGCTCGGGCCGTCAGCTCGGCTGGTCGGCCCCGGGTGGCGATCGCAATCAGAATCTGCCCCGTCGCCCGGGCTGGGCCTTCGCGGGTCACTGGAACCTCGAACCGCGCAAGGTTGCCGGAAAAGGACAGGAACCGGTTCAGATCCTGCACCACCCCGTTGTCGTCCACCAGAAGCAACGTCAGCTGCCGCCCGGCCGCCCCCCGCACGAAACCGGTCATCCGGCCACCTGACTGCACCACCTTGGTCTCAAGGCTCAGCCCCAGACGAGTGGCCGGGTAATCGGCATGGGCACGCAGGAAATCCAGGGCCGGGCACTGCCGCGGATCGACCAGCACCCGGCTGACCGTCGGCTGCAGCCCCTCGCCCCCAAGTACGGTCTCTGCATAGCTGTCCATCGCCGCCGGATCGGACGCCACGAAGGCCAGGCCAATGCCGGTCTCGCCCTCGCGGCGCAAAAGGGCTGCCAGACAAGCGGGCGGAGGGCTGGACTGCAACCGCGTGATCCACTCTGCCAGCGCCAGGTCCTGCTCGGTTGCGGCCGCCGCCGGTTCCGCCACGGTCAAACCCGCCTCAACTCCCCCAGAAGAGCCTGGTCCCGTTGGCAGGATCGGCGCTGGCTCGGCTGTTTCAACGGCGCCGGTCACCACCTCCGCCGCCAGCGCCTCGGTGGCCACGGGCTGGACCGTCTCGGCCTCTGTCAATGTGGGCGCCACCGTTTCCGGCTCTAGCGCAGTCGGCGTTTCCTCGACCGGGTCCGCAGGCAGGTCGACAGGCTCAACCGGGGCGGTCTCCAGCGGTGCAAAGCTGATCATGAACGGCGCGCTCTCCGGCGGTTCCGGCGCCGGGGTCAGCCAGCCGCCGAACCCGCCCAGGAGTCCAAATGCAGCCGCACCATGCAGGACGACGGACATCCCGTAGGCACCAGTCCAGCCAAAGACCGATCCTTCGCCATAGGGCAGAATGCTCATGGCGCTTGCCCTTCGCCCGCGGTCCGGACCGTGACTAGCCGCAGCTCCAGATCGGCGAATTCCTCACGCGACAACAGCGCGACCAGTTCTGTCGCAGGCCGGTCGCGCGCGATCAGCACATGCAGCCGCGTTGCGCCTTCCAGCGCCTTGGCAAGATCTTGGGTCGGAACCGGAACCCCGTCCAGCTCCAGCCCGTCATCGCGGACCACCAGCAGCGGCTTTGGCAGGCTTTCCACCGGCAGTTCGCTGGTTTTCGACAGATCGACCGCCTGATTCGGCGTGTTGAGGAACCGCCCGGTCGCCAGGAAGAACAGGATCAAGAGAAGAACGATGTTCACGATGAACAGCGAGGTGTCTGGCTTTTGCCGGATCTCGGGCTCTGGCAGAATGCGCCGCATCTCAGCCCCCCTCCGCCGAAATGCGGACGGATCCGACATTGGCTGCCTGCAGCGCCGCCAGGACCGTCGCAACATCCTGCACTTCGGCGCCCGCCCGCACGATCAGCACCACATCAGCCGGGGCGGCAGGGCTGCCTAGTGCTTCTGCCAATCCAGGAAGCAGGTCAAAGGTGAACCGCTGCCCACCCACCACCAATGCCCCCCCCTCGATCGTCCACAGCGCAAGCTCTGGCGGGGCGACCGCCGCCGCCGCCGATCCACCCTCACCCCCGCCAGACCCCTGCTCGGTCATCGCCGCAGCGGTCTTCAGCGTAATCAGCGAATAAGGGGTCAGGCTGGACGACAGGATGAAGAACATCAGCAACTGAAACATCGTGTCGGCAAAGGCGGTAAAGCCGAACCGGTAATTGGGCCGCCGGGCCCGGGGAATCTGAAATGGTCCGCCCGCCATCGCCCTGGTTCAGCCCGCCCCGGGTCCGACCCGACCGTAGACCGCCGCCGAGATCAATGCTTCGATCATGTTGCGCTCGCGCTCAATCCGGGCGTCCAGCCATGTCGCGATGAAATAGGTTAGAAGCGCGACCGCCAACCCCGCCGCCGTTGTGGTCAGCGCCACCCAGATGCCGCCCGCAAGACCGGCCGGGTCTACCGCGCCCTCGGTCTGGGAGAGCACGGCAAAGGCGTCGATCATGCCCACAACCGTGCCAAGCAGCCCCAGCATCGGTGCGGCCTGCACGACCATCTCCAGCAGGCGCATCCGTTCCGTCATCCGAGCCAGTTCCAGGATCGCGGACTGCCGCCCCAACTCCTCGGCATAGGCCGTGTCGCCAGGCCGCGACTGCTGGGCCGAGATCACCGCCTGCAAGACCCGCGCCAGCACCGACTTGCGGCCCGAGGCCAGGCGGATCGCCTCATCCGGGCGGCCCGAAAGCCAGTTCTGCAGGATCGTCTCTGCCCCCTTGCGTTGGCCCACACCCATCCGGGCGAATTGAACCGTCTTGAAGATGCCGATGCTCAACGCCATGACCGACAGGATGGCCAGCGCCAGATAGACAAACAGCGTCATCGGCCCATCGGTCACGAACTCGGGCAGAAAGGACATGAGGGGCGATTCCTTGCAGCGTTAAGGGTCAGATACCGAACTGAATGGCGGTCCGCGACGTGGCGACCAGCCCTTTCAGGCAAAGCTCGGACGTCGCGCCGCCCACCAGCGTGCAGGCTGCCACGTCGTTCACCACGATCCGCGAGATTGTGGCACAGGGCGAACCTGCCAGATCGAATTGCAGGATCTTGGTCTTGCCCGCAACCAGCGCCCCGAATTCCAGCACCAAAAGCCGCGTCACTGCGCCGTCTGCATCGAAGACGCCGACCTGAAAGGCCGTGCGCTCGAACTCTTGATCCGACAGGTTGGTCGCCACATAGGTCAGCCGACACCCGCCCTCGGCGGTATCCAGCGCCCCGTTCAGATCAAGTTCGAAGACATCGGCATCCTGAGCGATGACGGGCGCAGCAGCCAGGCAAGAGGCGGTCGCAAGACTGGCGATCAGGCGCAGCGGACTGGTCATGAAACCCTCGTTGAAATCAGGACATTGGCCAGATGTTGGACGGGATGGCAGTCAGCCTGTCAACCATGATCTGAGGGACAGACTTCCAAAGCCTCGCTCAGCGGAAGACGCCGATCATCCAGACGGCATCAGGAGCGAAGGCACCTTGCTTCGGCCGAGCTTTCTGCACCGGCGGCGCTTCGTCCTCAACCGTGGTCACAACCCTGACCGGCGCAGGTTCTTCCGTCACGGGCTTGCCCATCGACATGGTGGCAAGAAAGCCCGCCAGATCGAAAGCCGCAGCCGGACCGCTGGCTGTCAGAAGCATCACTGTGATCAATACCCGTGCCATGACGCGATTCTACCACAAGTGGTGGCTGGCCGATATAGGAAACAGAGGCGGCTTCGTCCCTGTCTGGCAGTGGGCTGCCAAGCCAGTATGCTGTCGGCTGCGGCGAAAGAGTTGGAAGATGACGAATCACCTCTTGCGGATCTTGGCGGGTTTCGTGACTTGCCTGGGTTCACTCCCGGCACATGCCGATTTCGCTGTGTGTAACCAGACTTTCGACATGGTCAATGTCGCTATCGGGAAATCCCAGGACGAGGTCTTTGTCACCGATGGCTGGTGGACGATCGGCCCGAACCAATGTGCCAACGTCCTGACCGAGCCACTGTCGGTCCGCTACATCTATGTGTTTGCCCAAGACGTTTTCGGCAATGTGATTCTGTCGGGCGCAACGCGCATGTGTGTCGCGCCGGAACGCTTTACCATTCGGGGAGAGACAGACTGCATTCGCCGCGGCTATATCGAGGCACCGTTTCACGAAGTCGACACGCTGCGATCCGAACGCTGGACCCTTTTCCTGACCGAACCGCCTGGCTAGTGGGCTTGACTGGCCTCTCTGAACCGCTCAATCCTTTGAGAACCCGCGAAAATTGCCTCGCACTGCCGGAGATGACGCGCATGACAGGGCTGCAGGAACTTGACGAGGCCGAAAAGACCCGCCCGCCCTCGCAGATGTCAGCGCAGGTGTCGGTCCTGCGGTATCCGACCCCGCACGAGCTTTACGTCGCAATGCCGCAGATCCGGAACCTGACCCAACTTCGCCCGCGGGAGGAAGAAGGCAGCCTTGAGTATCTGGTGCGCCTGCAGGCCTCTGGCACGCCGGAAGAGGCTGTGACCTTTGCTGCCTTCGCGGCGCTGCCCAGGGTAGCGGTCTGGTGGGGCTATGAATGCCTGCGCAACCTCCGCGCCGACTTCAGCCCGCATGACCGCGAGCTTCTCGACAAGGTTGCGCATTGGAGCAGCAGTGGCGACCAGGCCCTGCGTTACGACATCATGCGCATGGCCCTGTTTGCCGAACGCCGGACGGCCGCCGTCATGCTGGGTCTTGCGGCGGGCTGGTCAGGTGCTCAGGTCGCGCCGAACGATCCGGCCCCGGTGCCACCGCACCGCACCCCCCGCGCCGTTAATGCCGCCGTCCTGTCCGCCCTGGCGCAATGCCAACTGGCCAACCGTCCTCATCATCTCTTGCGGGTGATCCGGCTGGCGGAGCAGCTGTTCCGTGCGTACTGAAATGCCATGCCTTGCCATTGTCCCAAGGGATGACCGCAAGCTCTTCGCGACCACCCCATGACGCTCACCCTGCGGATCGAGAATTTTGACGTACTGGAACACGGCGGCCCGGTCAGCATCACGCTGAACCAGTCGGGCTGCGATGTCGGGCGCAGCAAGGCCATGTCCTGGGTTCTGCCCGATCCCGGGCGACACATTTCCAGCCACCACTTCTCGGTCGCGTTCCGGGACGGTGGCTACTGGCTGACCGATGTCTCCACCAACGGCACCTTCCTGCAGGGCAGTCCTTACCGTCTGCAAGGTCCGCACCGGCTGGCCATCGGCGACCGGTTGGTCGTGGGTCACTATGTCATTGTGGTCGAAGGGCCAGCGGTCTTTCACCCCCAACGGCTTGCCGAGGCCGACCCTTGGGATTTCGGTCTGGCTCCGACGCCGGTGAATCCAATGGCCCCGCCGCGCCAGACGCAATGGCTGGACGATGTGGCGCGCGATTTCGTTCCCGCTGTCCCCATGCCGCATCCCGCACCAACGGCGTCGCAGCCCCCACAGGCTTTTGGATATGCGCCGATGCAGCCACCCGTTCCTTCGCTCGGGGCCATGGGCGGGCAGGATTTTGTCCGTGCCTTCTGCGAAGGGGCAGGGCTTGACCCGGTCGACTACGCTCAGGTCGACGCCGACCGCATGGCGCGCGAACTGGGCCGGGCAATGCGCAATGCAACCAGCGAAATCATGCTCCTTTTGCGCGACCGGGCGGCGGTCAAGCAGTTCACCCGCGGCGGCGAACGCACCATGCGCAGCGCCACCGGTAACAACCCGATGAAATTCCTGCCGGATGCCGAACAGATCATCGAGGCGATGTTCCTGCGCCGCCGCGACGGTTTCATGGAGGGCGCCGAAAGCTTCGGCAACGCGCTGGCCGACATCCGCCGCCACCAGGCAGCCTTCTTCGCCGCGCTGCAACCGGCTTTGGCAGCCGTTCTTTCTGGCCTCTCTCCCGACGAGATCGAGGATGGCGCGGGTTCAGGCATCCTGGGCGGGGCGTCCAAGGGCAAGCTGTGGGAAACCTTCCTTCAGCGCTGGGACGCCAAGGCCGAGGCGGGCGAACATGGCATGCTCGACGCATTTCTGGAAGCCTTTGCAAAGCATTACGCAGCCGCTGTCGGCAAGGCAGGCGACTAGACAGGGCGCTTGACCCGCGCCGGACAAGCCATACGATGCTCTAAGTTGGGGGTGCACGACTTTGGAAGGGTGGACTTGATGGGCTTCGATTGGGCTACGGCACCGGTTTCGGATGAGGCCCCCTGCGGTCCGAACCTCGATGCCGAGGATGTGGCCGACTTTGTCGACTATTACTTCGACGCCGTGGGTCGTTTGCCCGACCGCTATGTCATTCCCGGCATGGACACCGAAGGTGGTCGCCGGACCGAGGACCGGGTCTTCGACCCGAAAAGCATCGACATCGCCGCCGAAACCGCCCGCATCCGCGCTTTGCTGCAGCGCAGCCGTGACATCCGGCTTCTGGCTCTGCAGGCGCAATTTGACTGCCTCGCCGGTCGCCCCGCTGCCGTGGCTGACGCCGTCGAAACCATCGCAGACTTGATCGCGCTTTACGGCGACGAGGTTCACCCCCAGATCGACGGCGATGTATCCGACCGCCGCGATGCCTTGGCCGAATTGGCCCAGCCCATCACCATGGTCACCGCCTTGCGCTACATGGGGTTGAACGGCACGCCCGAGGTCACCCTTCGCCGCATCCAGGTGGCCGAGGGGCGCTTTTCCCCCTACAGCGATGAGGTCGGCCTGTCGCTTCAGGGCATGCGCGACATGCTCGCCTCGCCCGCGCAACGCGATCGGGTGGATGCCGTCCACGCCGCCCTCTCTCGAATCACCGAGGCGCTGGTGCGCATTTCCTCCAGTTGCCGCAGCCATCCCTC